>NZ_JBHJUV010000012.1:0-196297 GCF_042268025.1 Streptomyces sp. NPDC056161 | reverse complement strand
CACGCGATGATCCGCACCGGAGCCCTCTACGAACCACGCACCCCCGACGACGTCGACCTCGCCGCCTGACGACTGCTCCACCGCTCCTACCCCCCCCAGGCCCCATCACGCCCGCACACCGGCACGGCCAGACAGCCCTGCCGGCCACCGGCATGCCCATCAGGCACCCGATCCACCGGGAACATCCCGCTTCGCTGGACGCTCCCGAAAAACATGACCAACCCCCATGAACCAACCCTGCCGGGATTGACGAAACAGATAGGGGCACCCCCCGGCCCGCCCACGCCCGGCCGGGGGTGTGCCGCGCGCCGCGGAACGGGCAATGGCCCGGTGGCGACCACGCCGTCACGCGTCACGCGGTCACGGCGTCACGCGGTCACGCCGTCCGACCGGCGTCCGGGCGTCCGGCGTCGGGCGTAGCCGCGGGCAGCCCACCGATCGCCGCGCCACGGATCGGCCGTGCCGTGCCGTGCCGGTCCCGTGCGGCGTGGCGAGGCCCTGCCGGGCGCTGCTGACCGGGGCTCAGCGGCCCGTCGCGTGCTCCGCCAGCCGGTCGAGGAACGCGGCCTGCGCCCGGACGATCAGCTGTCCCGCCCGGTCGAGCCCGAACCACTCCACCCGGTCCAGTTCCGGGAACTCCCGGATCCGGCCCGACCGCGGCGGCCACTCCATCCGGAAGGTGCCGGGTACGACGGCCGCCGGATCCAGGTCCGCCTCCACCGCCCACGCCGTGACGACCTTGCCGCCGGCCTGTCCGACCTCGCCCAGCGGTACGGCCGCGCCGTCGGGCGGCGGCAGGCCCAGCTCCTCGCGGAACTCGCGCCGGGCCGCGTCCCAGGCGCTCTCGTCGGCGTCGTACTCGCCCTTCGGCACGGTCCACGCACCGGCGTCCTTCTTGGCGAAGAACGGTCCGCCCATGTGGCCGAGCAGTACCTCAAGGCCCTCTCCGGTGTGCCGGAACAGGAGCAGGCCCGCGCTCCGCCGGCCGGTCACGCCCGGATCTCCGGGTGCGCGGCGAGCAGCGACTCGACGGTGTCGGCCTGCTCCGGCCCCTTGTCCTCGCGGTAGCGGACCACGCGGGCGAAGCGCAGGGTGACGCCGACCGGATAGCGGGAGGAGCGCTGGAGGCCGTCGTAGGCGATCTCGACGACGAGTTCCGGGCGTACGGTGACGACCCAGCCGTCGTCCTCGACGGCCAGCGCGCGCAGCCGCTCGGTCTGCCAGTCGAGCATCGCGTCGGTCATGCCCTTGAAGGTCTTGCCGAGCATGGCGAAGCCGCCGTCCGGGTCGCGGGCGCCCAGATGGAGGTTGGAGAGCTTGCCGGCGCGGCGGCCATGGCCCCATTCGGCGGCCAGGACCACCAGGTCCAGGGTGTGCACGGGCTTGACCTTCAGCCAGGACGCCCCGCGGCGCCCCGCGCTGTAGGGCGCGTCCAGGGCCTTGACCACGACGCCCTCGTGACCGCGTGCCAGGGTCTCGGCGAGGAACCGTTCCGCCTCCCGGACGTCCTCGGGGCCGGACACCAGGGTCCGGCGGACCCGCATCGGCGCGGGCACCAGCCGGGCCAGCTCGGCGTGCCGGTCGGCGAACGGCAGGTCGAGCAGGTCGCGGTCGCCGGCCGCGAGGGCGTCGAAGAACACCGGGGAGACGGGGACCTCCCGGGCCGCGCGCGCCACGTCCACCCGGGAGCCGACCCGGCCGGCCGTCTCCTGGAACGACCGCGGCCGGCCGGCCGCGTCGAACGAGATCACCTCGCCGTCCAGGATGAACCGCTCGCCCCTCAGTTCCAGGGCGGCGGCCGTCACTTCGGGCAGCCGGTCGGTGATGTCGTCCAGCGTGCGGGTGTGGACGCGCACCGAGTCGCCGTCCCGGTGGAGCTGGACTCGGATGCCGTCCAGTTTCTCCTCGACGGCGCAGGCGCCCAGGTGCGCGACCGCGTCCGCGACCGAGGAGGCGGTCCGCGCCAGCATCGGCTGTACCGGGCGGCCGACCGTGAGCCGGAACCGGGCCAGCGCCCCGGGACCGTCCCCGAGCAGCGCCGCGGCGACCGCCTGGAGCGACCCGGCGAGCATCACCGCCCGCCGGACCCGGGCCGGGTCCGCCCCGGTCGCCTGTGCCAGGCCCTGAACGGCGACGGCGTCCAGGGCGCCCTGCCGCACCTCGCCGGTGATCAGTCCGAGCAGGAAGCGCTGCTCGGGCTCGGTGGCCGCGGCGAACAGCGCGCCCACCAGCCGGGCCCGCCGCGCCTGCGAGCCAGGACCGGAGAGCTTGCCCAGCTCGGTGAGCCGGGCATCCACCTCCCGCACGGTGAGGGAGGGCTCCGCGGCCGGGGGCACGGGCCGGCCGAGCGCCTTCCAGCCGACGCCGAGCCGACCCTGCGGCAGCCGCCCGGCCAGATAGGGGATGACGATCGGCACGTCGTCCGGCCCCGCGTCCCGGAACAACTCGGCGAGCAGGGCGGTCTTCCGGGACCGGGCCGCGGTGGCGGCGACCTCCCGGGACACGTCGGCGAGCCGGGCCAGCAGCATGCAGCCCATGGTGCACCGGGGGCGCCGGGACTACACCCCGACGGCCGCGTCGAGGGCCGTGAAGAGGAGGTCCCCGTTGATCGCCGCGCCCGCCCGGTAGCCGCGGCTGGCCGCGTTCACCACCTGCTCGGCGAAGCCGCTCGCGTTGCCTGCCGCCCACAGGCCCGGCACGCTCGTCAGGCCCCGCTCGTCGGTCACCGGGAAGGTGCCGAAGGGCGTCTCGCGCATCTCGGCGCCGAGCCGCACCAGCAGATCGGTCCGCGGCACCGGGCGCGGCGCCACGAACAGCACCTCGCGGTCGTGGACCGTGCCGCCCGCGGAGGCGGCGAGCCGGACCCCGGTCAGCCGGTCGTCCGCGACCGTGAGGCCCGCCACCTCGCCGGGGACCACCCGCACTCCGGCCGCCGCCAGCCTGCGCAGATCGTCGTCCGACAGCTCGTCCTCGGTGACCCGGTGCAGGAAGAAGGTCACGTCCTTGGACCACTGGGTCACCATCAGCGCCTGGTGGACACTCGTCGGGGACGCGGCGAGCACGCCGAACGCCCGGTCGCGGACCTCCCAGCCATGGCAGTACGGGCAGTGCAGCACGTCCCGGCCGAAGCGCTCGGCGAGGCCGTCGAGCGGCGGCAGTTCGTCGCGCAGCCCGGTCGCGACGACCAGGTGCGGGGCGCGCACCGTCCGCCCGCCGGCCAGCGTGACGGCGAACCCGGTGGCGCGGGTGACGTCCACCGCGCGGTCCCGGACCAGTTCCACGCCGTAGCGCTCGATCTCCGCCCGGCCCGCGGCGAGGAACTCGGCCGGGGACATGCCGTCGCGGGTCAGATAGCCCTGCATGTGCGCGGCGGGCGCGTTGCGCGGCTCGCCCGCGTCGACGACCAGCGTGCGGCGCCGGGAACGCCCCAGCACCAGTGCGGCGGACAGCCCGGCCGCCCCGCCCCCCACGACGATCGCCTCGTACTCCTCGGTCTTCTCGGTCTTCTCGGTCATGGTGACCACCTCCACGGCGACGGTCGCCCGGATCCTGCCGTGTTGACAAATCCATTTGCTGAAACTGCAATGGGGCGCATGGGCGACGCGAGGCAGCGGGGTGACGTGAACGGGGGCGCGCGCGGCGACATGGGCACGCGCGGTGCCGCGGATGTGCGCGGCGACACCGGCGGGGTGCTCGCCGAGGTCGGCCCGCGGCTGCGGCGGATCCGCAAGGAGCGGGGCGCCACGCTGGCCGGGCTCGCGGAGGCCACCGGCATCTCGGTGAGCACGCTGTCCCGGCTGGAGGCCGGTCTGCGCAAGCCCTCCCTGGAACTGCTGCTGCCGATCGCGCGGGCGCACCGGGTGCCACTGGACGAACTGGTCGGCGCCCCGCCCGTCGACGACCCGCGGGTGCGGGCCACCAAGCCGATCGTGCGGGGCGGGCGCACCCACTGGCCGCTCACCCGCCAGCCGGGCGGGCCGCAGGCGTTCAAGGTGCTCGAACCGCGGCGCCGCCAGGAACCCGACCCGCAGACCCACGAGGGCTTCGAGTGGCTGTACGTGCTGTCCGGGCGGCTGCGGCTGGTGCTCGGCGGGCACGACGTGGTGCTCGGGCCGGGGGAGGCGGCCGAGTTCGACACCCGGGTCCCGCACTGGTTCGGGTCGACGGGGGAGGGGCCGGTGGAGTTCCTCAGCCTCTTCGGGCCGCAGGGCGAGCGGATGCATGTGCGGACCCGGTCGGCCCGCGACGGCGGGGACGGCTGACGGGGGCGTGCACTCCGTACGGCTGCCGGGGGTGCTTCCGCACGGCCGACTGGGCGCGCTTTCCGCACGGCTGACGCGCGCCGGCTCCCGTACGGCTGGCGACCGTTGCTCCGTGCGGCCGGCGGGGCGTGCTTCCCGTACGGCTGCCGGGCCGCGCCATCCGTACGGCTGACGGTGGCTGCTGGTTCCGCGTGGCGTGCGGTGCCGTCCCCGGAAGGCGGTCGGTGGCTGTCTCGGTACGGCGTGCGCGGCTGTCCCGGGTCCGGTGTGCGGTGACTGTTTCCAGACGGTCAAGCGACCGCTTAGTATGCGATCGATCCCGGTTCCGGTGACGCAGCCCCGTGGAGGCCCGCATGCAGGCATGGCAGGTGCACGAGATCGGTGAGCCGAGGGAGGTGATGCGGCTGACGGAGACGGAGCCGCCCACGCCCGGCGCGGGCCAGGTCCTGCTGCGGGTGCGCGCCGCGGGCGTCAACTTCCCGGACGCGCTGCTGTGCCGCGGCCAGTACCAGATCCGTCCGCCGCTGCCGTTCACCCCGGGTGTGGAGATCTGCGGCGAGACCCCGGACGGCCGCCGGGTGATCACCACCCCGGCGCTGCCGTACGGCGGCTTCGCCGAGTACGCCGTCGCCGACGCCGCCGCGCTGCTGCCCGCGCCCGACGCGCTGGACGACGCCGAGGCCGCCGTGCTGCACATCGGCTACCAGACCGGCTGGTTCGGTCTGCACCGCCGGGCCCGCCTCCAGACCGGCGAGACCCTGCTCGTGCACGCCGCCGCGGGCGGGGTCGGCAGCGCCGCCGTGCAGCTCGGCAAGGCGGCCGGGGCCACGGTCATCGGCGTGGTGGGCGGCGCCGGCAAGGCCGCCGTCGCCCGGGAACTGGGCTGCGACGTCGTCGTCGACCGGCACGCCGAGGACGTCGTCGCCGTGGTGAAGCAGGCCACCGGCGGCCGGGGCGCCGACGTGGTCTACGACCCGGTCGGCGGGGACGCCTACGCCCAGTCCGCCAAGGCCGTCGCCTTCGAGGGCCGTATCCTCGTCGTCGGTTTTGCGAGCGGCACCGTCCCGAGCCCCGCGCTCAACCACGCCCTGGTGAAGAACTACTCCGTCCTCGGACTGCACTGGGGCCTCTACAACACCAAGAACCCCGAGCTGGTCCGGCACTGCCACGAACAGCTCACCGGCCTGGCCGCGCGGGGCGCGATCAGACCGCTGGTGAGCGCGCGGGTGCCGCAGGCGGAGGCCGCGGCGGCGGTGCAGCGCGTCGCCGACGGGGTGACCACCGGCCGGATCGCCGTCGTACCGACACCGCGGAACGGAGCCGCCGCATGACCGACGCCGCCCACCTGCGCCGCCGCACCCGTGAGCTGCTGGCCGGACACCCGCCCGCGAGCACCGGCCGCCTCGACTTCCTCCGGGCCCGCTTCGACGCGGGGCTGGCGTGGGTGCACTACCCGGAGGGCCTGGGCGGTCTCGGCGCCCCACGCTCCCTCCAGGCCGTCGTCGACGCCGAACTGGCCGCCGCGGGCGCCCCCGCCAACGACCCGCGGCGGATCGGCATCGGCCTCGGCATGGCAGCCCCCACCCTCCTGCGCCACGGCACCGACGAGCAGCGGCGGCGCCATCTGCGCCCCCTGTGGACGGGCGAGGAGGTCTGGTGCCAGCTGTTCAGCGAGCCCGGCGCCGGATCCGACCTGGCCGCGCTCGCCACCCGGGCCCGCCGCGAGGGGGACACCTGGGTGGTCGACGGGCAGAAGGTGTGGACGTCCAGCGCCCACCTCGCGCGCTGGGCCATCCTCATCGCCCGTACCGACCCGGACGTGCCCAAGCACCAGGGCATCACCTACTTCGTCTGCGACATGACCGACCCCGGCGTGGAGGTACGGCCGCTGCGCCAGATCACCGGTGAGGCCGAGTTCAACGAGGTCTTCCTCACCGGCGTGCGCATCCCCGACTCCCGTCGTGTCGGCGAGGTCGGCGACGGCTGGCGGGTCGCGCGGACCACGCTCATGAACGAACGCGTCTCCATCGGCGGCATGCGGCTGCCCCGGGAAGGCGGCATGATCGGCAACGTCGCCAGGACCTGGCGGGAACGCCCCGAACTGCGCACCCACGATCTGCACCAGCGTCTGCTCGGACTCTGGGTCGAGTCCGAGGTGGCCCGCCTCACCGCCGAACGCCTGCGCCAGCAACTCGCCGCGGGCCAGCCCGGCCCCGAGGGCTCCGGCATGAAGCTGGCGTTCGCCCGCCTCAACCAGGAGATCAGCGGACTGGAAGTGGAACTCCTCGGCGAGGAAGGACTGGTGTACGACGACTGGAGCATGCGCCGGCCCGAACTCGTCGACTTCACCGGTCGCGAGGCCGGCTACCGCTACCTGCGGTCCAAGGGCAACAGCATCGAGGGCGGCACCAGCGAGATCCTGCTGAACATCGTCGCCGAGCGGGTCCTCGGCCTGCCCGTCGAGCCGCGCACCGACAAGGACGTCGCCTGGAAGGACCTGGCCCGATGAGCACCGAGCCCGACCTGCTCCACTCACCGGAGGAAGAGGCGCTGCGCGCCGCCGTCCGCGACCTGCTCACCGACCACTGCGACGCGGCGGGCGTCATCGCCCGGTGCGAGACGGACACCCCGCACGACGTGCCGCTGTGGAAGTCCCTCGCCGGCGGCATGGGCATCGCGGGCCTGCTGGTGCCCGAGGCACTGGACGGTCAGGGCGCCACCCACCGGGAAGCGGCCGTCGTCCTGGAGGAGTTGGGCCGCGCCGTCGCCCCCGTGCCCTTTCTGACCAGTGCCGTGGTGGCCACCGAAGCACTGCTGGCCTGCGGCGCCGACGACCTGCTGGCCGCATGCGCGTCCGCGACGACGACCTGCGCGCTCGCGGTCGCCCTGCACACCGCGCCGGGCGCTCCCGTAAGGCGGGTACGCCTCGAAGGCGGGGCGCTGCACGGGGAGCTGACCGGCATCGCGGACGCGGGCGTCGCCGACCTGCTGCTGGTACCCGCCGACGACGGCGGGCTGTACGCGGTCGACGCCGCCGCCGTGACCGTCGTACCGCAGGTGTCCCTGGACCTCACCCGGCCACTGGCCCGCGTCGTCCTCGACGGGGTGCGGGGCGCCCGCCGCCTGGGCGAGGCCGAACCCGCCGTACGACGCGCCCTGCGGACCGGTGCCGGACTGCTCGCCTCCGAACAACTCGGCCTCGCGGATTGGGCGTTGACCGAGACGGTCCGCCATCTGAAGGAACGCAGGCAGTTCAACCGGCCGGTCGGCGGATTCCAGGCGCTCAAGCACCGGCTCGCGCAGCTGTGGCTCCAGGTGGCCGGCCTCCGGGCCGCGGCACGGGCCGCCGCCGACGCGCTGGCGACCGACACGGACGCGGACGTCGCGGTCGCCGTCGCCCAGGCGCACGCGGCGCCGGTCGCCGTGCGCGCCGCGGAGGAGGCGCTGCAACTCCACGGCGGCATCGGCATGACCTGGGAGCACCCCGTCCACCTGTATCTCAAGCGGGCCAAGGCGGACTCCCTGGCCTTCGGTACGGCGGGCGCGCACCGCGCCGCGCTGGCCGAACTGGTCGACCTGCGCGCCCCCTGACCCGGTCCCGCGGCGACCGCACCGACAGCCCGTCCCACCTGGGGCGGGCTGTCTCCTGCGAGCCGTCCCGGCGAAGTGAACGCATGACGTCGGTCCGGCCAACTCCCCGCACGGCCATGCCACTCGGACACCTTCGGCACGCATACTCCCTTCGGTCCCACCGGCCCTATCAGGGAGGCAGAGCATGGCCCTCACCACCCGCCGCAGAGCCCTCACCACCCTCGGCGCCGCCCTCGCGGGCGCGGTCGCCCTGCCCGCCGCGCAGGCGTCGGCGAGCCGCGGCCCGCGCGCCCCGCGCCCGCTGTGGCAGGCCCACGCGCACAACGACTACGAGCACCAGCGCCCCCTCTTCGACGCCCTCGACCACCGCTTCGGCAGCGTCGAGGCGGACATCTTCCTCGTCGGCGACCAACTCCTCATCGGCCACGACGTGACCGACCTCGATCCGTCCCGCACCCTCGAATCCCTCTACCTCGACCCGCTCGCCGCCCGGGTCGAGGCCAACCGCGGTGCCGTGTACCGGGGAGCGCGCAGGCCCCTGCAACTCCTCATCGACATCAAGACCGAGGGCTCCTCCACCTACCTCGAACTCGACCGCCATCTGCGCCGCTACCAGCACCTGTTCACCAGGTACGCGCACGGCCGGGTGCACCCGGGACCGGTCACCGCCGTCATCTCCGGCGACCGCGCCGCCCGCACCCCGATGGAGGCGCAGACCGAGCGCCGAGCGTTCTACGACGGCCGGCTCAGCGACCTCGGCAGCACGGCACCGGCCTCCTTCGTCCCGTTGATCAGCGACAACTGGACGCTCAACTTCAGCTGGCTGGGCGAGGGAGCGTTCCCGGCCGCCGAGCGGCAGAAGCTGCGGGACACCGTGGGGGCGGCGCACGCGCGCGGGCAGCAGATCCGGTTCTGGGCCACCCCGGACGCGGCGGGCCCGGCACGGGACGCGCTGTGGGCCGAACTGCTCGCCGTCGGCGTCGACTACCTCAACACCGACGACCTCGCGGGCCTGGAGGCGTTCCTGGACGCCCACACGTCCGCGTAGCGGAACCGCCAACACCACTCGATCGGAGGACACGTCAGCCGCCCGGACGAACCCTCCGCTACGCCACACTTGCGGCCGAACGCCGCGAACTGGCGTGGCGGAGGAGGTTCGCGATGGCCATTTCCATCTCTGTGGTGCTGCTGCTCCTGATCTGGGCCGTGGTCTTCCTGCGCAACGGCGCGCTGAAGATCTCCCACGCCCTGGTCTGCGTGCTGCTCGGGTTCTATCTGGCCAGCACGAGCGTGGCCCCTACCATTCAGAGCGGGCTCACCGCGACCGCGGACATGGTGAGCAGTCTGCGGCCGTGACCGGGGCGGGCCGCCGGGCCGACGTGCTCATGGCGCCGTGAAGACCCCGATGCCGTTGGGCACCGGGCGCTCGGCGCCACCGCTCGGGTGGTTGCGCACCGCCACCGTGTGCGCGCCCGGCGTGCGGGTGACCAGCGTCGTCGAGCCGCCGCCGTCCAGGCCGAAGGCGTCGACCGAGCCCAACGCGCGCATCTCGTCCGCGACTTCGGCGACGGTCAGGCCGCCGCGGTAGGCGGGCGCACCGTCCACGGCGAGCAGCAGCAGCCGTCGCCCGCCGTCCGCGATGCCGACGGCGGTGCGCACCGCGGACGTCTTGCCGTCGAGGCCGGCGAGGGGTCGGCCCGCGCGCAGCACCGGAAAGCCGCCCAGGGCGAAGCGGTAGGGGGTCTTGGAGCGGGCGGCGGCCAGCCAGTTCTGTACGGTCACCCGCTCGCCCACGGAGAGCTTCCGCAGCCGCTGCGCCCCTGCCTCCCGGCCCACCAGAACCGTGGTGTCCGCGGCGACGGCGCCGCGTCCCGGGGTGTTCGAGACGGACACGACCCGGCCGCCGCGGACCTTCACCTCGTAGGTGTCCTTGCTGCACGCGGCGGCCCGGTCGGTGTCGGTGCCGCAGGTGGCGCGCAGCCGGGAGGCGCTGCCCCACTGCGCGGTGAACGCGCCCACGGAGTTCACCGGCAGCGCGTACTGGTTGAGGCCGCCGAGCGGCAGCCGGCCGTCCGGTGTGCGGACGGAGCCGGCGAGCCGGAGCCGGTCCAGCCGGGCCCGCCGGTCGGTGCCCACGCCGAAGACCTCCTCGGTGCTCGTGCCGGGCGGCAGCGACGGGCCGAACCGCTGACCGCGCGGCACCGCGGCCTTGACCGCCCGGCCCCGCGCGATGACCGGGCCCACGCTCGCGCCCGTCGCCTCGACGCCCGGGTGCTGGCTCTCGTCGATGTTGAAGAAGTCGCCGTTCACACCCGCGATCGCGCCCGCCGAGTCGGCGAGCGCGGAGACCGACGAGCGGGCCGCGATCTTCCCCGGGTACAGCAGGTCCACGCGGACGTGCGGGTCGCCCAGGTCGACGGAGACCAGGTGGACGTGTGTCGTCCCCTTGGCCGCCGGCAGGTCGAACTGCCGGTAGGTCACGCCCGGCGCGATCGTGGTGCCGGCCGACGCGGCGGCGGCCTGGGCCGCCCCCGTGAGCGCCGCACCGGCCACCACGCCGAACGCCGTGAGAACCGTGAGTACCGCTCTGCCCGCCGCGAGCCGCCCGTGCCGACGCGTCACTGTCGCCCCCCGCCCCTGAAATCCCGTCAACCGTCGCTGATGCGCCGGTGTCAGGGGCAGTGCAGCAGACGCGGGTGTCCGCCGTGGTGGCTAGGCGTCGACCACACGCGAACGGGTGAGGAAACGTACGCCCTCGGGTGCTTCCAGGGAGAAGCCGCTGCCACGGCCGGGGACGACGTCCACGATCAGGCGGGTGTGGCTCCACACCTCGTACTGGCTGCGCGACATCCAGAACGTGACCGGCTCGTCGACGCCCTCGACGTCGAGTTCGGCCAGCAGCACGTCCGAACCTCCGGTGCGGAACTCGCCGTCCGGGTAGCACATGGGCGCGCTGCCGTCGCAGCAGCCGCCGGACTGATGGAACATCAGCGGGCCGTGCGCGGCGCGCAGCCGCCGGATCAACTCGGCCGCCTGCGGGGTGAGTTCGACGCGCGGAATCTCCTGATACATGATCACCGTCCGGGTCGGGGCAGGGAAAGCTTCCAGTCTCACGACTCATCAGGCCGTCGTCCACCGCTCGTCGTCGACCGGCTGTGCCGAACTCGCGTGCGGTGCCGTCGCCCCGGGGCGGGGGGAGGGGACGCGGTCACCGGCGGCGTACGGGGTGGCCTGCGGCGGCGTGCGATCGATCGGCCCGCGCCCTGCGTGGCGGGCCGGGTCGGCGGGGCGTGTGATCGATCGGCCGGGATCCTGTGCAGTGGATCGGGTGGTATGTGATCGATCGGCCCGCACTCTGCGTGGCGGGCCGGGTCGGCGGGGCGTGTGATCGATCGGCCGGGATCCTGTGCGGCGGATCGGGCGGTACGTGATCGATCGGCCCGGACCCTGTGTGGCGGCCTCGGCCGACGGGGGCGTGTGATCGATCGGCGGGCACCCTGCATCCGGACCGGGCCCGTGGGGGCGTGCGGATCGATCGGCCCGGACCCGGTGCCTGGACCGCGGACCGGCCCGGACCGTGGCCGAGAGCGCAGGGGCAGTCGCGGTGGGTGAGTGGTGGGTGAGTGCGGCCCCTCAGCGACGCCGTGCCGCCGTCGCGGTCGTCGGTACGGGGAGGAGCAGGCCCGTACGGGGAGGTGCGGAGAAGGCGGCAAGGGCGCGGAGAGCGGCAGCGGCGCCGGTGTGCGCGGTCGCGGTCGCGCCGGAGGGGCGAGGGATGCGGGTCCGGCGTGGGCCGAGGGACCATGGGTAGGGCCACACCGGTCACCGCCCGGGGCCGGGGGCCGGACGCTGTGCAGCGCCCCGCTGCGGGACGGAGGGAGAACCGGGATGACTGCCGAACCCTTCCGGGCCGACGGCATCCTGCGGCAGGCCGGGTCGCGCGAGCGGTACGGCCTCCTCGACGTCCTCGGCGTCGCCGCGGTGGTGCTGGACTCCGACGGCCGGATCGTGTTCTGGAGCGCCCCGGCCGAGGATCTGTTCGGCTACAGCGCCGAAGAGGCGCTCGGCAAATACGCGGGCCGGCTGCTCGTCCACGAGGAGGACCTGGACCTGGTGATATCCCTGTTCGCCGAGGTCATGGCGACGGGCGTGAGCTGGGCCGGGGCCTTCCCCATCCGGCACAGGGACGGCGGCACCCGGCTGGTGGAGTTCCGCAACATGCGGTTGCTCGATCACCGGGGCGCCGTCTTCGCCCTGGGCATCGCCGCCGACCACGGCGCCCTCCGCCGGGTCGAGACCGACCTGGCACTGTCCGAGCGCCTGGTGTCGCAGTCCCCGATCGGACTGTCGATCCAGGACAAGGACCTGCGCTACCTGACCGTGAACCCGGCCCTGGAGCGGATCAACGGCATACCCGCGGAGGCGAGCAGGGGCCGGCTGCTGCGCGACCTGCTGCCGGGCCTGGACGCCGACTACATCGAGGGAGCCATGCGCCGGGTGCTGGAGACCGGCCGCCCGCTCGTCGACCGGCGCACGACCGGCCGTACCCCCGCCGATCCCGACCACGACCACGTCTGGTCCGTCTCCTACTTCCGACTGGAGGACTTCGGCGGGCAGGTGCTCGGCGTCGCCGGCGCCGTCGTGGACATCACCGAGCGGCACCGCGCCGCCCAGGAGGCCGAGCGGGCCCGCCGACGGCTCGCCCTGATCGCCGACGGCTCCGCCCGCATCGGCACCACCCTGGACGTGAAGCACACCGCCCGTGAACTCGCCGAGGTCGTGGTGCCCGAGCTCGCCGACGTCGCGACGGTCGACGTCCTCGACTCGGTCCTGTCCTGCCATCCCGTCGCACCGGCCGGCGGACCCGCGCTGATGCGTTCCCTCGCCCTGGTCGCCGCCTCCCCGAGCCCCGCCACCCGGACGGCCGACCTGCCCGGGGAACCGGTCACCTACGCGGCCGACCGGCTGCTCACCGAGTGCGTCCACACCGCCCGCCCGGTCCTGGTGCCGCACGTGACGGGCCCCGACCTGAAGCGCATCGCCCGCGATCCCGCGTCGGTCCCGCTGCTGACCCGGGCGGGCGTCCACTCCTACCTGGCGGTACCCCTGATCGCCCGCGGCGAGGTGCTCGGGGCCCTGGACCTCAAGCGGACCCGCAACCCGCTGCCGTTCACCGAGGACGACGCGGTGCTGGCCGGCGACCTGGCCTCCCGCGCCGCGGTCAGCATCGACAACGCCCGCTGGTTCCAGTGCGTACGCAACACGGCCGTCACCCTGCAACGCAGCCTGCTGCCCGAGGACCCGCCCCGGCTGGCCGGCCTGGAGGTCGCCTCCCGCTACCGGCCCGCCCACGCCGCGAGCGAGGTGGGCGGCGACTGGTTCGACACCATCGCCCTCGCCGACGGCAGGACCGTGCTGGTCGTCGGCGATGTGATGGGCAGCGGCATCGACGCGGCGGCCACCATGGGGCGGCTGCGCACCGCCGCCCGCACCCTCGCCGTCCTCGACTTCGACCCCGCACAGGTCCTCCACCACCTGGACCGGACCGCGAGCGGCCTTGAGCACTACATCGCGACCTGCCTCTACGCCGTCTACGACCCCGCCCGCGGCGAATGCCACCTGGCCAACGCGGGACACCTGCCGCCCGTCCTGGTGCGCGGCAGCCGCCCGGAACTGCTCGACCTGCCCACCGGTGTCCCGCTGGGCGTCGGCGGGGTCACCTTCCTCAGCAGCACCGTCGACCTCGACCCCGGTGACCTGCTCGTCCTCTACACGGACGGCCTGATCGAAACCCGCCACGACGCGATAGACGACCGCCTGGACACCCTGCTCGGCCTCCTGGACGGCCCCGACCGGCCCCTGGAGGAGACCTGCGACCGGCTGCTCGCCGCGCTGCGCACCCCGGACGGCCGGGACGACGCCACCCTGCTCCTCGCCCGGACACTCCGCGCCGGCCGGCAGGCCGACCGGTGACCGTCCCCCCCTCACGCCCCGGGCCGTGCGCATCCGGCGGCCAGGCAGGACCATGTTGTCTTGTAGAGGATGGGACAGATGGCACCTGGGCGAAACGGATCCGACGCGCCTCCGACCACCGGACAGCGCGATTTCTTCGACATGTCCAACGACGCGGTCGCGGTGGTGTCCGCGCGGGGCGTCGTGGTCAGCTGGACCTGCGGCGCACAGGCGCTGCTCGGCTATGCCGCCGAGGAGATCGTCGGACGCTCCGGCGCCCGCCTGCTGGCGCTGGCCGGGGATTCCCTGCGGCTGACGGGCATCGTGGAGCACTGCCGCGAGGGCAAGGGGTGGAGCGGCCTGATCGCGCTGCGGCACCGCGACGGCCGGCGCATCGAGGCCGATCTCCGGGTGTCGGCGTCGTTCGGGATCGGCGGGGAGGAGTGCTTCCTGGTCTCGGGCCGCGAACAGCTGCCGCAGTGGACGATGCGCCAGTCCGTGCTCGACGGCTTCCTGACCCGCTCCCCGATCGGCATGGCCGTGATGGACCCCCAGCTGCGCTACCTCTGGCTGAACGACACCCTGGAACAGTTCGGCGGCGTGCCCCGTGACCAGCGGCTGGGCAGGCGGCTCGGCGAGCTGCTGCCGGGTCTGCAGGCGGAGACCCTGGAAGCCCTGATGCGCAAGGTGATGGTGACCGGGGTACCGGTCACCGACTACGAGTACGAGGGCTGGAGCTGGGCCGATCCGCACCGCCGGCACGCGTACTCCTCGTCGTTCTTCCCGCTGGTCGACGCCGTCGGAGAGGTCGCCGGCGTCTGCTACATGGTCCTGGACATCACCGAGCGCTGGTACGCGCGCCGACTCCTGGCGATGGTCAACGAGGCCGGCAGCCAGGTCGGCCGGACTCTGGACGTGATGCGGACCGCTCAGGAACTCGCGGAGTTCGCCGTACCCCGCTTCGCGGACTTCGCCGTCGTCGATCTGCTGGAGCCCGTGCTGAGCCTGGAGGGTCACGGTGCGTGGCTGTCCGACGCCGGACCGGCCACCGCCCGGCTCGGGATGCGCAGGGCCGGCCTGAGCTCGGTGCGGGAGGGCTGCCCGGAAGCGGTCGCGCAGATCGGCGACCGGGTGGACTTCATCCCGCCGCCGCACGACCTGAACCTGCTCGTCGACGGCGACCCGATCTTCACCCCCGTCCTCGACCCCTCCGACGAGCTGTGGGTGTCCGAGGAACCCGTCCGTGCCGCCCGGATGCGCAAGTACGGACTGCACTCCATGATCGCCGTGCCGATGCGGGCCCGGAACACCGTCCTCGGCCTCACCACGTTCGTGCGCTCGCTCAACCCGGTCCCCTTCCACCCCGACGACGTCCTGCTGGCCCGGGAGCTGGTCGCACGGGCCGCGCTGTGCGTGGACAACGCCCGCCGCTACAGCCGGGAGCACACGGCGGCGGTCACGCTCCAGCGCAGTCTGCTGCCGCACGCCCTGAGCGGCGGTACGGCCATGGAGATCGCCTCCTCCTACCTGCCGGCCAACGCGACCGGCGGGGTCGGCGGCGACTGGTTCGACGTGATCCCCCTCTCCGGCGCCCGGGTGGGACTGGCCGTCGGGGACGTCGTGGGCCACGGCATCGCGGCGGCGGCGACCATGGGCCGGCTGCGCACCGCCGTGCAGACCCTCGCGGACATGGAGATGCCCCCCGACGAACTGCTGGCCCACCTGGACGACCTCGTGCTGCGGCTGAGCGAGGAGGAGCCGGACGGCGAGGCGGCCAACCAGACCGTCACGACGTTCCTCGGCGCGACCTGTCTGTACGCCGTCTACGATCCGGTGACCCGGGTGTGCACGCTGGCCCGCGCGGGCCATCCGCCCCCGGTGGTGATCTCCCCCGACGGCCAGGTCATGTTCCCCGAACTGCCCGCCGGGCCGCCGCTCGGGCTGGGCGGGGTGGCCTTCGAGGCCACCGAGATCGAACTCGCCGAGAACAGCCTGCTCGGTCTCTACACCGACGGTCTGGTCGAGGGGATCGACCGCGACATGGGCGTGGGCATGGCCAAGCTGGGCCGACTGCTGTCCCGGCCCGGCCTCGATCTGGAAACGCTGTGCGCCACCGCCGCGCAGCAACTCGTCCCCAAGCCGCAACTCGACGACATCGCGCTGCTGCTGGCACGCACCCACGAACTGGGCGCCGACCGCGTCGCCTCCTGGGACGTGCCCCTGGACCCGGCGGCCGTCGGCGAACTGCGCAACCGTGCGACCCGGAAGGTGATGGACTGGGGCTACGAGGAACTGGCCGTGACGACCGAACTCATCGTCAGCGAGCTGGTCACCAACGCGATCCGCTACGGCTCACCGCCCCTGCGCCTGCGTCTGATCCGTGACTCCCGGCTGACCTGCGAGGTCTCCGACGGCAGCAGCACCGCCCCGCGGCTGCGGCACGCCCGCAGCACGGACGAGGGCGGCCGGGGCCTGTTCCTGGTGGCCCAGGTGGCCCATCGCTGGGGCGCCCGGTACGCGCCCGACGGCAAGATCATCTGGGCCGAGCAGGAGATTCCGCGGGAGCACTGAGACCGCCGGGCACCCGCCGAACCCGTGGAGGATGGACGGGAGTTGTGAAGGGCCGCGGGAATTCAGCTGCTTCGCTGTGGCTAGAGTGAGCGCAGGGGCGTGAGTGGCTCGGTCCGGTTCGTCCGGCCCTGGCCGCGTCGTATCCGTCATGTCCGTCGCATCCGTTGTGCCCATCGGCCACCGCCGGTCTCCGTCGGCGTCCTCGGTGTCCGTCGGCGTTCTCCGGTGTCCGTCGTCGTTCTCGGTGTTCTCGGTGTTCTCGGTGTTCTCGGTGTTCCGCCGTGTCCGTCCGTGCTCTTCGGCGTTCTTCGGGGATCTCCGGGGATCTCCGGGGATCTCCGGCGTTCTTCGGGGATCTTCGGTGTTCTTCGGTCGCGTCGGAACCCGCCGGTGTCCGTCCTCGCGCCCGCCACCTCCCGCACACCACTTCCACAGAGGCTCATCTTGTCGCGTTCCCCCAGCTCCAGAACCCTCGCCGCGCTCGCCGCGACCGCCTTCGCCGCAGCCGTCCCCGTGCTCGGCGCGGGCCCGGCGAGCGCCACGACGGGCGGCGAGTGCCAGTCCGCCACGGTTCAGTACCGCATAGTCGGCGCCGACGGAAACGTCGTCGGCGCCGACTGGACCTCGCAGGGCGGATTCCGCCAGTGGGACACCGTCCCGGGCACCGTCGAAGTCCGCCTGGCCGCGGGCCAGTCCGTCGCCGAGGGCTGCAAGTACCCCGTCTCCCTCGCCGAATACACCACCGAGGGCCCGAACTGGGAGTCCTCGGGCCACCAGACGCTGGTCGACAAGGCCACCGTCTACCTCACCGCCGCGGACCTGGCCGGCGCGGACGACGCGCAGCGGACCTGGCAGCGGCTCACCGTGAAGTCGCCCGACTGCTACGGCCAGATCGACCTGTACGGCGACGACGTCACCTACGACGGCGGAACGGGCGAGGGCCACGGCCCCGCGCCCTACCAGCCCGGCAACATCTCCACCCCCTACCACCTCGTCGCGGCGTGGAACGGCGGCGACAAGCCCTGCACGCCCGGCACGCCCGAGTCGCCCACCCCGACCCCGCCGCAGACGACCCCGACGGCGCCCGCGACGCCCACCACCCCGGCGGACAGCACGCCCCCCGCCCAGACCAGCTCGGCCCCGACCACCCCCAAGCCCGCCGAGACGCCCCCCACCAGCGCGGACGTCCCGCCCCTTCAGTCGGCTCCGCCCGCCACCCCGCAGCCGTCGCCGGACGACAGCTCCCCGCCGCTGGCGGAGACCGGTTCGAGCGCGCCGGTCGGTCCCATCGCCGGGGCCGCGGCCGTCGTGATCGTCCTCGGAGCCGGTGTCGCGTTCGCCGCGGCACGGCGCTCGCGCCGCTCGTGACCGAGGCCCGGGCCGGCCGCACCGCGCACCCCGTCGGGCGCCGGCCGGCCCGGGCAGGCCGAACCCGTCGGCACGGAACCCCCGTGCCGGCGCCGGGGCCAGGACACGAGCCCGGCCCGGCATGCTCACCCGGCCGACGGCGGCCGGCCCGCTGAGCAAGCCGGGCCACGGTTGAGGCGGTCCGGCCGGAAACCGTGCCACGGCGACGGGCGGACGGCCGATGCCCCGCCCTGCGGATGACCGGGCGCCGCAGGAGCGGCCGGTACCCCGGTACCACCGTGTGACCCGCGGAAATACCCCTGTGAGCCCTGGTGTTGGTGTGAAAAGCTGTGGTCGGCCGGCCGCGGGCAAGGGGGCCGTGATGGTCGCCCGAGAGGAGAGCGCAGCGTGAGACAGGACGGCTTCCGCGCCGAGGAGATCGACACCAGCAGGCCGCATCCCGCGCGGATCTACGACTACCTGCTGGGCGGCAAGGACAACTACGAAGTGGACCGGGACGCGGGCGACGCACTCGCCGCCGCGGCCCCCGAGGTGCGCGTCGGCGTGCAGGCCAACCGCGCGTTCCTGCGCCGGGCCGTCCGGCACGTCGTCGGCAGCGGCGTCCGCCAGATCCTCGACATCGGCACCGGCCTGCCCACCTCGCCGAACGTCCACGAGACGGCCCAGGACGTCGCGCCGGACGTCCGCGTCGCGTACGTCGACAACGATCCGATCGTGCACACGCACGCCGGCGCGCTGCTCAGCCGCTCCGGCGAGACCAGCATCGTGCTCGGGGACCTGCGTGACCCGCAGGCGATCGTGGACCATCCCGACGTCCGCCGGATCATCGACTTCGACGAGCCCGTCGCCCTGCTCCTGGTCGCCATCCTCCACTTCCTCACCGACGCCGAACGGCCCGGGGAGGTCGTCGCCGCGCTGCGCGACGCGCTGCCGACCGGTAGCTACCTGGTGCTCTCGCACGCCACGGGCGACTTCGCCGACCGCAGCGCCGCCCAGGCCGTCTACAGCAAGGCCACCGCGACCCTCAACCTGCGCTCGCACGCCGCGGTCGGGCAGTTCTTCGACGGCTTCGACCTGATCGAACCCGGCCTCGTCCAGGCCCCGTTCTGGCGCCCGGACGCCCCGCCACCGCCCGGATCCGACGAGATCGGCTTCTGGGGCGGCGTGGCCCGCAAGGCCGGCTGAACGACCCGCGCGGGAAAGGGCGTCCGCCGGGCCCCCCGGCCGGGCGCCTTCGCACGCGTCGCCAGGATCGGCCCCGCCGCTGCCGTCATCGGATCCGGACGGCTCGTCAGGGCCGACTCTCGGCCATAATCGGCCGAAAGCAATGGCCTCTCGGACGAGAAGATCGCCGGCGTTGACGGAAGATCCACTGGGCGACGCCGGACAACTGCACGCGGACTCAGGGCGTTTGGGACATCGCGCCGTGTCCAGCGGACAAAATCCCTATCACATCCTTTGGTCCAGGTGGCCAATTCTCGACGAAGTTCGCTCCTGGGCGGAGTGTGCAGCTTGTCCGGCATGCGCGGTCCGAGGGATGACTAGCATGTGCCGGGTGCCGTCCGGACGGTTCCGCTCCACCTGTGGAGCCGTTCTGACCTGCGGTCGATATGTGCCGATCGACCTTGCCCTGCTCTCTAGGACCAGAGGGACCGCGGAATGTCAGTGCCTGCTTCCCCCCGCCAGCCCCGGACGAAGGCGTCCCGCACCGCACGGGCCGTACCTCCGGCCGTGCTGCTGGCGACCGCCGCGGCGGCCGGCGGTGTCTCGGCGGCGGCACCCGAGCCCGCCCGGGGCTGGACGCTGGCGGTGGCCGGGGCCTCCTGGCTCTGCCTGGGCTGCGCCACCCTCGTGAGTTCCCGGCTGGTACGACGCGCCCGCCGGACGGCCGACGAGCAGGCGGCGCGGCTCAGCACCCTCAACGCACAGCTGGCCCAGCAGCACGCGAGCGCCCTGCACGTGGCGAACGTCGCGCTGCCGGCCGTGGCGAAACAACTGCACGACGGGGCCGGCGCCGACATCGCGGTGGCCAACTCCGGGTCCGTCGCCGAACCGGAACTGCGGCGCATCGTGCAGGCGTTCGCCACCCTCATGGAGGAAGCCATCCGGCAGGCCGCCGCGGCCCGCGCCGAGCACCACGAGGCCGAGCGGGAGCGCACGCTCGGCGCGGCGGAGCTGGAGCGGCTGACGCAGCACACGCTGCCCGCGGCCATCGCCCGGCTGCGCGAGGGCAGCTCCGCGGAGGTCGTCATGGCCGAACTGGACTGGCCGACCCTGCCGTTGCTGCGCACTCCCGTGGAGCTGTTCCTGCGGGAGATGGCCCTCAGCGAGCGGCGCGCCGCCGCCGCGCAGGCCGCCTCGGCCAAGGCCCTCAGCCGCGTCCAGGCCAAGGCCGTCAGCATGCTCGCCGACCTCCGGGAACTCCAGGAGCGGTACGGCGAGGAGGTCTTCGGCGATCTGCTGCGTCTCGACCACAGCACCTCCCAGCTGGGTCTCATGACCGACCGGCTGGCCCTGCTGATGGGCGGCCGGTCCAGCCGCGCCTGGAACAAGCCCATCGTGATGGAGAGCATCCTGCGCGGCGCGGTCGGCCGGATCGCCGCCTACCAGCGCGTCCGCATGCACTGCTCCACCCAGGCCGCGATCTCCGGTTACGCGGCCGAGGGCGTCATGCACCTGCTCGCCGAACTGATGGACAACGCCGCCAACTTCTCCCCGCCCATCGACGAGGTCCACGTCTACGTGGAGGAGCGCACCGCCGGAATCGTCGTGACCATCGAGGACAGCGGCCTGAAGATGGCAGACGCCGCGATGCGGCACGCCGAGCGGGCGGTGGCGGGGCAGATGACCGACCTCGCCTCGTTGCAGGGCACCCGCCTCGGTCTGGCCGTGGTCGGACGACTGGCCGCCAAGTACCGGATCAGCGTCAACTACCGGCCGTCGTCGCGCGGCGGCACGGGTGTCGTCGTCCTGCTGCCGCCGCAGTTGCTCGCCCAGCAGCGCGACCCCGGCCCCGCCGCCTCCGAGCCCCGCACGGAAACGGTGATCCCTGCCCCCGGGCCCGTTCCCGCCCTGGAAACCGAGCTGTTCACCCTCTCCCGACCGGACACCCCGAGCGTGGCCGAGCCGGAGCCGGAGCCGGAGCCGGAGCCGGCCCTGACCCGCCGTACCGCCTCCACGGCCAACGGCCTGCCGGTGCGTGCCCCCGGCCGGACCATGGCCGAGGCCGAACTCGAACGACGGCAGCGCAAGACCGGCGACGACACCCCCGGCCGCGACGGACCGCGTGCGGGCGGACGCGGGGCGGCCCGGGACGCGGGCGCGCAGTTCGGCGCCTTCCACCGCGGACGCCGGGCCGGCGCGGGCGACGCGATCCCGTCCGACGACGCGGAGTCGGAGCCGCCCGCCCCGGAGTAGCACCACGGCGTCGTCCGTGCGACGCCCAGAGCCTTGGCATCCCCTGCCCCAAGTTCGCGAGATTGGAGGAACGGGCCGGTGACCGGACAACCGGGCACCACCGTCCCATCACCTGCCATGCAGACCACCGACAACAGCCTGACCTGGCTCCTGCAGAACCTCCTGGAACGTACTCCCGGGACCCGTCACTCCCTGGTGCTCTCCAGGGACGGCCTGAAGCTCTGCTGGACCGAGAACCTCACGCTGGACCAGGGCGACCAGCTCGCCGCGATCTGTTCGGGCATCCAGGCGCTCGCCCAGGGCGCGTCCGTCGAGTTCGGCGACGGCACCGGCGGAGTCCGCCACTCCATGACCGAGTTCCACGGCGGGCTGCTGTTCATCGTGGAGGCGGGCGAGGGAGCCCACCTGGCCGTGGTGGCCGACGAGGCCGCCGACCCGGGTGTGGTCGGCAACCAGATGACCGAGCTGGTCGAGCAGATCGGTGACCACCTGCGGGCCGAGCCCCGCAATCCGGTGGCGGGGAGTGCCTCCTCGTGACGCGCAAGCCCGTGGACACCGGTGATCCCGATCGGCTCTACACGGTCACGGGCGGACGCAGCCGCGCCGACGACTCCTTCGACCTGGTCACCCTGGTGGTCAGCGAGTGCGAGCCCACCGCCGGCATGCAGTCGGAACACGTCAGGATCCTCGAACTGTGCCGGCACCCGACGGCCGTGGTCGAGATCGCCGCGGAGCTGAGTCTTCCGATCACCGTGGTGCGCATCCTGCTCGGTGACCTGCTGGCCACCAGCCGGATCACCGCGCGCCACCCGCGCGCGGCACAATCCTTCGCCTCGCTTCCCGAAACCGCCCTTCTCAAGGAGGTGCTCGATGGGCTCCGCAATCTCTGACTCGATGGGCTCCGCAATCTCTGAGCTGCCTTCCAGCCGCGCGCCCTTGGCCGATGCCGCCGAGACCGGACTGAAGATCGTCGTCGTGGGCGGATTCGGTGTCGGCAAGACGACCTTGGTCCGCTCGGTGAGCGAGATCCGGCCGCTGAACACCGAGGAAGTGATGACGCAGGCCGGTGTCGGCGTCGACGAGATCAGCGGAGTGCGGGCGAAGACCACCACCACCGTGGCCTTCGACTTCGGCCGGATCAGCCTCAACGACCGCATGGTGCTGTACTTGTTCGGCGCCCCTGGCCAGGAGCGCTTCTGGTTCCTGTGGGACCGCCTCTTCTCCGGCACACTGGGCGCGGTCGTCCTGGTCGACACCCGGCGGATGAACGACTCCTGGTACGCGATAGACCGCCTGGAGCAGCACAAGACGCCGTTCGTGGTGGCCGTCAACCGCTTCGACGACGACCCCTCCAGGTACTCCCTGGACGAGATACGGCAGGCGCTCGCCGTTCCCGAGCACGTACCGCTGGTCGAATGCGACGCGCGGGTGCGGGCATCGGGCAAGGACGTACTGATCACCCTCGTGGATCACCTCTACCAGATGGCCGCGGTCAAGGAGAGCGCATCGTGACCGACACCGGATCCGACCACCCCACACCGCCCCCGGGCTGCCCGGCCCACCAGGGTGCGGTGCCGCTGGCCGGTCTGGAGTACCAGCAGGCGCCGTCACAGCTGTACCGGAGTCTGCGCCGCGAGCACGGCGCCGTCGCGCCCGTGCTGCTCGACGGGGACGTGCCGGCCTGGCTCGTCCTCGGCTACACCGAGGTCAGCTATGTGACCAGCCACGACGAGCTGTTCGCCCGGGACTCGCGGCGCTGGAACCAGTGGCCGGCCATTCCCCAGGACTGGCCGTTGCTGCCCTTCGTCGGCTACCAGCCCTCGGTGCTGTTCACCGAGGGCGAGGAGCACCGGCGCCGGGCCGGTGTGATCACCCAGGCGCTGGAGGGCGTCGACCAGTTCGAACTGGCCCGTGACTGCCAGGTCATCGCCGACCGGCTCATCGCCGACTTCGCCGGCAGCGGCCGGACCGAGCTGATGAGCACCTACGCGCATGCCCTGCCGATGCGCGCGGCGGTGCAGATGTGCGGGATGCCGCACCAGGGCACGGACACCCAGCAACTCGTCGAGGACCTGCGGATCTCGCTCGACGCCGCGGAGGGCGACGACCCGGTCGCCGCCTACGTCCGGGTGGGCGAACGGATCCAGCGGCTGGTCAAGGAGAAGCGGGACCGGCCGGGCCCGGACGTCACCTCCCGGATGATCCTCGACCCGGCGGGGCTGACCGACGAGGAGATCGTCCAGGACCTGATCTCCGTGATCGCCGCGGCCCAGCAGCCGACCGCCAACTGGATCGGCAACACGCTGCGGCTGCTGCTCACCGACGAGCGGTTCGCCCTGAACGTCTCCGGCGGCCGGCTCAGCGTCGGCGAGGCTCTCAACGAGGTCCTCTGGCTGGACACGCCGACCCAGAACTTCATCGGCCGCTGGGCGGTGCGCGACACCCAGCTCGGCGGCCGGCAGATCCGGGCGGGCGACTGTGTCGTACTGGGTCTCGCCGCGGCCAACACCGATCCGCAGATCTGGCCCGAGGCACACGTCGGCGCGGAGAACTCCGCCCATCTGTCGTTCAGCAACGGCGAGCACCGCTGTCCGTACCCGGCGCCGCTGCTCGCCGACGTCATCGCCCGTACGGCGGTCGAGACGCTGTTGGAGCGGCTGCCGGACCTGGTCCTGGCGGTGGAACCAGAGGAACTGACCTGGCGTCCGTCCATCTGGATGCGCGGTCTTACGACACTGCCCGCGCTGTTCACACCGGTCGTCCAGTAGCGCGCGGGCGCCGCGGCGGACCGGGACGACGGCAGGTCCGTCCGGTCCGGCCGCGGGCGGCGGCTCGTTCCTTCAGGCGCTGCTCGGTGTGAACCGCACCGGCAGCGACTGCGGGCCACGGGTGAACACGCCCTGCTCCACCGGGTCGAAGCCGTCGGCCAGCCGGGCGTCGGGCATCGCGTCGAGCAGCTGACCGACGCCGGTCTCGACCTCGGCCTTCGCCAGCAGCGCGCCCACGCAGAAGTGCCGGCCGAGCGCGAAGGCGAGATGGTCGGCCGCGGCGGAGAAGGCCGTGGTCGTGGTCAGGTCGTCCCGGAAGATGTCGAACCGGTCCGGGTCGCGGTAGCGGTTCTCGTCGCGGCCTGCGGCCCCGATCAGACAGGTGACGGTCGCGCCCGCCGGTATGGTGCCTCCGCTGAGGGCGACCTCGGTCGCCGACTGCCGCATGATCATGTGGACGGGCGGCGTGTAGCGCAGCGTCTCCGCGAAGGCGCGCGGGATGAGACCGCGGTCCTCGCGGACGGCCTCCAACTGCTCCGGATGTGCGAGCAGGTTGGCGAAGATGCTGGCTATGGCCTTGTCGGTGGTCTCACCGCCCGCGGCGAGCAGCAGGCTGCAGAATGCCTTGATGTCCTCGTCGCTCATCCGTACGCCGTCGACCTCGGCGGCGCAGAGCGTGGACAGCAGGTCGTCGCCCAGGTTCTCGCGCCGCTCCCGGATGATCGGGATCATGTACTCGGCGAACTCCACCCGGGTGCGCTCACCGGCCGCCGCGACCTGCGGATCGCCGGACAGGTTGCCCAGGAAGGCGATCACCGAGGTGTACCAGCCGTGGAACCGGTCGTGGTCGCCCTTGTCCAGGCCCAGCATGTCCGCGATGACGTTGACGGGGAACCGCGTCGCGTAGTCGTGGACGAGGTCCGCGGAGCCCGTGTGGCGGAAGGCGTCTATCAGTTCACGGGAGTTGCGCTCGATGACGGGCAGGAACTTCTCCTGGAGATCACTGCCGCGGAAGGCCGGTGCGACCAGCGCCCGCCGGACCGAGTGCTCGCGACCGCTCAACTGCAGGATGGTCTTGCCGTGCACCGGCTCGATCTGCCAGTTGTAGTTGTCGGTGGTGAACTCGCTGTTCTTGTCCTTGAAGACGCGTTCGACGTCGTCGTAGCGCGAGATGATGTAGCTCTGTGTGACTTCGTGCCAGATGAGGGGAGCGCTCTCCCGCATCGCCCGGTAGGCCGGATAGGGGTTTGCGGCGAACTCGGGCGAGAGTATGTCAGGTACCTGCTGAGCGGTGGACATGGGGCTCCTAGTGTGAGTCACAGCCTGCGGGCACCAGGTTATTGATCAACTGTGCGGGCCAACAGCCGTGTCTCCGCCTACTGGTTGAGATACGGACACCCTTGGCCGAAACCCGACCGTGGCCCCCTGTGGCCGTGGTCCGGCCGCTCAGACGAAGGTCACCTCGGCCGTGGCGTGCCGGGCCTCGCGGTGCGTGGCGACGCGCAGTCGGGCGCCGTCGCCGTCGGGCGCACCGTCGGCCAGGACGTGCTCGCCGGCGAACACCGGACGGTGCAGCCGGTAGGCCAGCGTGCGGACCCGGCGGCCGGGCGCGTTGCGGCGGACCAGTTCGAGCATGAGCAGGGCCAGCAGCGGGCCGTGCACGACGAGACCGGGATATCCCTCGACGGTACGGCAGTACGGCGCGTCGTAGTGGATGCGGTGGGCGTTGGCGGTGAGCGCGCTGAAGCGGAACAGCAGCGTCGGATCCGGGTGCAGCCACAGCCGCCAGGGGCCCGCAGGCTCCGGTGCGGCGCCGCCGTCGACCGTGTGCGGGTGCCGCGCGGTGCTGCGGCCGGACCGGTAGACGACGTCCTGCTCCTGGACCAGGCGGAGACGGCCGTGCTGCCGGAACTCGTGGCGTTCGGTGACGAACAGCAGATCGCCGGAGCGGCCGCGCCTGGGCGTCACCGCGGCCAGGCTGCTGATCCGCTCGGCCGGCTCGCCGAGGCGCAGGGGAGTGGTGATCTCACAGCGTCCGCCGGCGATCATGCGCTGCCGGTCGGGGACGGGCGGCAGGTACCGCGCGGCGCGCGGATGCCCGTCCGGGCCGAGGTCACGCTGGGCCGGCCAGTGGCAGGAAGTGGAACCACTCCCACAGCGGCGGCAGCGGATCGCCGTCGGCCGCGACGGGCGCGGGCAGGTCCAGCAGCGCGGACACGGCGGCGGCCGGACCCGCGGGCAGCGGGTCGGTGTCCGTGACCGGCCCGGGAGCCCAGGACGCGACGTGCGAACCGAGCGGGTGCGGGGTCTCGTCCATGGTCTCCCTGTCCTGGTGCGCTGCCGCCGCGCGACCCGCCCGGCCACGGCCACGGTCGCTCACGGTGCCGACCGGTCACGGACCGCTGTTCACTCCGGTTCGCCCGACGGCTCATGATGGTGGTGACAGCCCATGAGTCCGGTGACCGCTCATGACGGGGATCGCCGGCTCTCGATCGTAGTCCGTGCCGGGAACCCCCTCCTGGAGGCCGCCGCATGATCGACCCCGTCGAAGAACCGCCCCTGACCGGCATCACCGTCGTGAGCGTCGAACAGGCGGTCGCGGCCCCCTTCGCCACCCGGCAACTGGCCGACCTCGGGGCCCGGGTGATCAAGGTGGAGCGGCCGGACGGCGGTGACTTCGCCCGCCGGTACGACACGGCCGTGCACGGTGAGTCCAGCTATTTCGTCTGGCTCAACCGCTCCAAGGAGTCGATCACACTCGACCTCGCGACCGACCGGGGAAAGGAGATCCTGGGCCGGCTGCTCGCGGACGCCGACGTGTTCGTGCAGAACCTGGCCCCGGGCGCGGCCGCCCGTCTGGGTCTTGGCACCGACGTCCTCACGGAGCGCTTCCCGCGCCTGATCCCCTGCTCCGTCTCCGGCTACGGCACCAGCGGACCCTGGGCCGACCGCAAGGCGTACGACCTGCTGGTGCAGTGCCAGACCGGCCTCGTCTCGCTGACCGGCACCCCCGAGGGCAGTGCCCGGACCGGCATCTCGGTCGCCGACATCGCCGCCGGGATGTACGCCTGCTCGGGCATCCTCACCGCGCTGTTCGCCCGTGCCACCCGCGGTACGGTCCGGGCCGTCGAGGTCTCCCTGTTCGAGGCGCTGGCGGAGTGGATGAGCCAGCCCGCGTACTACACCCGCTACGGCGGCGGCCAGCCTCCGCGGCTCGGCACCCAGCACGCGACCATCGCCCCCTACGGCGCCTACCCGGCCGCCGACGGCAAGGAGGTCCTGTTCTCGGTCCAGAACGAACGCGAGTGGAGCGCGCTGTGCGAGCGGTTCCTGGGCCGACCGGACCTCGTCGCGGACCCGCGCTTCGCCACCGGCCCGGACCGGGTGGCCCATCGCGAGGAGCTGAACACCGTCATCGCCGGGCGCTTTCGCGAGCTGGACAGCCGCGCGGTGATGAAACTGCTGGACACCGCGGGCATCGCCAACGCCGGTGTCAACGATGTGGCGGAGTTCCTGGCCCACCCCGTGCTGAGCGCCCGGCAGCGCTGGCGGAGCGTCGCTCTCCCCGGTGAGCGGACGGTGTCGGCGCTGCTGCCACCCGTCGACCTCGCCGGAACCGCGCCGCGCATGGACCCGGTTCCGGCCGTCGGCGAACACACGGACGCGATCCTGGCCCGACTGGGGTACGACGCGGACGACATCGAGCGACTGAGGGCGGCGGGCGTCATCTGACCACCCCGCACGCCCACCGGACCACCCACGGCCGCACGGCCGTGAGCGAGGAGCGGCACAGCATGAGCACTCTGGACATCCTGCCGGACGAGGAACGGTTCGTCGTCCGCACGGTGCGTGACTTCGTGGACAAGGAGGTCAGGCCCGTGGTCCGGGAACTGGAGCACACCGACACCTACCCCGCGGACCTGATCGAGCGGATGAAGCAGCTCGGCGTCTTCGGCCTCGCCGTCCCCGAGGAGTACGGCGGCACACCGGTGTCCACCCCCTGCTACGTCCTCGTCACGGAGGAAGTGGCCCGCGGCTGGATGAGCCTCGCGGGCGCGATGGGCGGCCACACGGGCGTCGCCAAATTCGCGGCACGGGAGGCCGACGCCGGACACCGGGTCGACATGGAAGCGGGCATGGCCAAACTCTTCGCCTCGGAGACCGCCATGCAGATCGCCCTCAACGCGGTCCGCATCCACGGCGGTTACGGCTACTCTGCCGAGTTCGACGTCGAACGGTACTTCAGGGACGCCCCGTTGATGATCGTCGGCGAGGGCACCAACGAGATCCAGCGCAATGTCATCGCGAGCCAGTTGATCCGCCGCGGTGGCCTGGACAGCTGACCGTCCCCCCGGCGCCGTACGGCCTGGACGGGCGGCTCAGCCGCCGGTGAGCAGGGCCTCGACGAAACGGCGCCGTGACGACTCGTCGCGGGCGAACCACCGCCCCAGGCGGTGGTCGGCCTCCGGAAGGACGAGCCGGGTGAACCGGGAGCGCACCTGAAGCGCACCGGCGACGGCCTCGGTCACGGCAGGGGGGATGACCGCGTCCGTGCCGGGCGTCGCCAGCACGGTACGCGCGGTCAGCGCGGCGAAGACCCCGAGCGCCGGCGAATCCCGCCAACTGTCCGGTCTCCGGATGACCTCGGTGAAACCGTCGCCGAAGGGCAACGGCCAGGCGGCCGAGGCGTACACCGCCGGGGCGCACAGCCCCACGGCCGCGACCCGCGCACCGTAGTGGGCCGCGAGGTCGGCGACGGTCTGCCCGCTCATGCTGAAGCCGACCAGGACCAGCCGCCGGCCGCGCGGAACGTGCTGGTCGATCACGTCCCGGGCCTGGTGGAACCGACGGCGCAGACTCAACTCCGGGAGTGTCCCCGTACTCTCGCCGTGCCCGGAGAAGTCGAAGGCCAACGCCTCGTGCCCGCGGGCGGCGGCCTCCGCCATCAGGCCGGTGAAACGCGCCTTGTCACTGGTGCCCGCCCCGTGCAGGAACACCACGGTCGGCCGACTGTCCGCCGACGCTCCGGAGGAGGGAACGAGCCGTACGCAGCTGAGGAGTTCACCGTCGCAGCGCACCGTGGAACGGCGCGGCGCGCCCTCGGCGGGCGGCTCGGAGCCGATCGCCTCTGCCATACCGTCCGGGCCTCCCCACACCTCGACACCTCGACACCTCGACACGTGCACGGGACTTCCGCGCCCACGCTACCCGACCGGGGCCGCGCGCCCGCCCCGCTCCGGGGCCGGCTCCAGGGCCGAGGCGGACCCGACCGGAACCGGCCACGGATGTCCCGACGGGGCATCACAACACGTGCCCTGCCTGCTATTCTCCGCGCGAGATGTCAATCAGACTTGCGTAACAGGGCTGGAGCATTTGACATTTCTGAGGTGGGGCAGGCACCCCCGGGGTGCCGGTCCAACCTCGTCGGCCGACGCAGCCGGGGAGAGTGCTCGGTGGCAGCAGAAGACGCCTACGCACGGCTCGGGGAGACCCTGGAGCGGCTCGCGCACGCCGCCGGACGCCCCGAGCGGCTGACGGACGCCCTCGACGTCGACGACCTGTCCTTGCGCGCAGGTGTTCCCGAGGGCGTCGTCCGCTCCCTGCTGGACGGCGGGCGGGCCGACGAGACGTCCGTGGCCGAACGGGTTCGACAGCGGCTGGAACTCCTGCGCAGGACACGGCGACGGCCCGACGGCAGGCGCTACTCGGTCGAGGAACTCGCCGCCCACGCGGGTGTGTCCCGCCAGACCATGAGCGACTGGCTCACCAAAGGGGTCCCCAGCCTGGAGTCGGCGGACAGGCTGCGCCGCTTCTTCGCGCAGCCGCCCGGCTTTCTGACCGCGGACGAACCCGAAGCGCTGAACGAAGCGCTGCAACCCGTACTACGAGGTCTGGAGGCCGGATCGGACCCCCTCGCCGCACTGCGCACACCCGAGATCCTTCGCCTCGCCGCGCGGGCGCCCCACATCCTCCCGGACGCGCTGAGCAGCCTCAGCCGGTGGGCCGACATGATCACCTGTCCGGACGCCGACGGTCCCGGGACCGGGACCGAAGGCAGCGGACCGACCGGCGGAGACTGCCGATGAAGGCCGAGTTCTCCGGGACCCCGCGCACGGTCGCGCCCGTCCGGCGGTGCGACGCCCGGCCCGGCTCGCCGAGGCCCCGCTCCCGTACGCGGCCGGCCACCACGGGGAGCCGCACATGGCGATGATGAGCGGACTGCAACGGTGGCGGCTGGCGCAGACCCGCAACAAGGAGATGCGCAGATTCGCCGACACACTCATCGACCCGATCCGGGCACAGGCCCCCGCGCGCCCCGAACAGCTCTTCGAGGCCCTCGTCCAGGCCGCGATCGAGTGGCGTGGCCGGCCCATCCACGTGCACAAGGTGAACTTCCCGGCGGCGTCGGCAGCCACCGGACTCTGGCTGGAACGCACGGAACACGACGACGTCCTCGTCGAGAAGGATGCCGTCCCGTGGCACCAGACGGGGATCTTCGGTCATGAAATGTGGCACATGTATAAAATGAGCAAAATTACCCCGGACCAGATTCCCGGACACGGCGATCCCCAACCGGTCGCCGCCCGTACCGACTTCCTGCTCGCGGAAGAGCGGGAGGCCGAGCTGTTCGGACTCCTGGTCGGCCGGCGCATGCGGTCCCTCATGGAACTCCCCTCCGACACCGACGACCTCGCCGGACGCATCGGAGCCGCGCTCAACTACCGCGGGGGGACGCGAAGATGAGCGGGCTGATCAACTACGTCAGCTGCGCCGCGCTGGCGCTCGGACTCCTGATCAAGCTGCCCGACCTCGTCCGGCACTGGCGCGAGCCCGCCCTGCGCGCCATCAACGCGGTGCTGGCCCTGGCGTCGTTGTGCTTCCTCTTCGGCGCGCCACCGACCGTGGGGGCGATCAACGACCTCAGTGGTGTACCCAACCTGGCGGCGCCCCTGACCTACATATCGATCACCGCCTACGGCGCGGCGTCGCTGGTGCTGATCGCCCACTGGCGCGCGGGGTCCGACGCGCGCCGGACCACTCGGCGCTGGGTGTGCGGCTATGCCGCGGTCGTCGTCGCCATCGCCGTGCTGTTCGTGATCGGGCGCGCGGACGAGGAACGCCGGACCGACTTCGACACCTACTACTCGGCGGCCCCCTGGATCGCCGAGATGATCGTCCTGTACCTCGTGGCGCACCTGACGGCCGTGACCGTCACCTCGCTGTGGTCGCTGCGCTGGGCCCGCCAGGTGCGACGCCGTCCCTGGCTGCGCGGCGGCCTGCTGATCATGGGTTTCGGCACCCTGATCAGCACCGGTTACAGCATCTCCAAGCTGATCGCCGTGGTGGCCCGCTGGAGCGGGCAGGACCTGTCGATGCTGAGCACGACGATCGCACCCGTCTGCGCCGGAGTCGGAGCCTTCCTGACCACGGCGGGGGTCCTCGTGCCCCTCGCCGGTCCCCGCCTGACGGAACTGCGCCAGTCACGGCGTGACTACCTCCGGCTCGCCCCGCTCGAACGGGAACTGGACGAGGTCCTCACCCGGCGGGCCCTGCGGGTGCCGCGTCCGTTCTCACCGTTCATGTGGCTGATCTGGCGCCAGAGCAGCATTCTCAACGGACTCAGGGACATCGAGGAGTTCTGCGACCGCAGACTCTACGACCGGGCGTACGCGGCGGAACTGCACACGACGGGCGACCCCGAGCGCGCCACGTCGACGGCGTGGGCCGTGACCGTCGCCGCGGCGGCCGAACACAGCGGAACGCCGAACGCCCGCCCCCTCGACATCGCCGACCGACTGGCGCGGACACCGGAGCCGGCGGCGCTCGGCCCCCTCGCGGACGCGCTCGCGGCCTCCGACGCCGTAGCCGCCTTCCGCGCCCGTGTCGGCCCCCCACGGCCAGGACCGGCCCCGACCGCGGCCCGCCCGGAACCGGCCCCCACCGGCGGCGGAGCCGAACGGGGCCACGGCACATGAGCCTTGTCGTGTACGTAGCGGCTCTGGTCTTCTTCCTGGCCGCCGTCCTGATCTTTCGCCACCCGCGGACGGCTCCCCGGAACCCGCTGACCCTGCCCACCTGCGCATCCATCTGCCTGGGCGCCCTGACGTTCTTCTGCGCGGCCCCCGCGACGCTGGCCGCGTTCAACAGATTCACGGGCATCCCCAACGCGGGTGCGCCGCTCACCTACAGCACGCTGTCCGCCTACAGCGGCTCCTTGCTGATCCTGCTGATCCACTGGAGAGGCGGCCCGCCCCGGCAGGTGCGGCGGATGGTCCGCGCCGGCATGGCCGTCTACGCCTCTTTGATCATCACGATCATCGTCCTCTTCTCCCTGGCGGACGCCGGCACGGAACGGCTCCAGGACCTCGACACCTACTATGCGAACACCCGATACATGCGGGAGATGATCGTCCTCTACCTCACCGGACACCTGGCCTCGACCATCATGATGTCCCTGCTGTGCCTGCGGTGGGCGCGGGACGAGGTGACCGGCCTGCTCCGAACGGGCCTGAGGCTGATCCTCGCCGGACTGACGCTGGACGTGACCGGGTTCGTCTGCACCAAGGCCACGGCGGTCGTGGCCCGGTGGCTCGGGTACGACCTGGATTTCCTCTCCACGACCGTCGCCCCGCCCGCCGCCTCCCTCGGCGCCCTGCTCTGCGCCGCCGGCTTCGTCCTGCCGGGACTGGTCTCGGCGGTCGCCGCCGAGCGACGCAGCCTGACCGAGTTCCGCAGCCTGGAGCCGCTGTGGCTGGAGGTGCGGGACGTGGCGACCGTGCCGAAGCCGCAGCCGTCCTTCTGGCAACTGCCGAGGACCCGTCTCCACCTGCTTGAGGTGTCGATCCACGACGCGCTGCTGCGTCTGGCGGCCGAGTTCGACGACCGCGTGGGCGAGGAGGCGTACCAGGCCGCGGTCGACCAGGGCCACACGTCCAGGAGCGCCCGAGCCGCCTCGGAGGCGGCCATGACCGTGGAGGCGGCACGCCGCAACCCCGCCGACGGCCACGCCCCTGTGGCGCATCCCGGCAAGTACCGCCTCACCAGTGAACTGCTCGACCTGGCCGACGCGCTGGCGCGCGTCCGGCTCGCGACACCGCGGCAAGCGAGAGAGCAGTGACTGCACCCACCTCGGCATGAAGGAGCATCATGGGTAGAGCTGTCGTCGTCGGAGCGGGGCTGGCCGGACTGCTGGCTGCCGCAGCGCTGTCTCCCGCAGTCGACGAAGTCCTCCTCCTCGACCGCGACGTCCTGCCCAACGGCCCCGAGAACCGGAAGGGCGTCCCCCAGGGGCACCACGCACACCTGCTCATGGCGGGCGGCCTGGCCGCGATGGAGGACCTGCTGCCCACAGCGGGCGTACGCGCACGGCTGCTGGCCGCGGGGGCGCACGAGGTCTCGTTGAGCTCGGGCATGGTCGCCCTCACCCCGGACGGGTGGTTCCACCGCTATCGCCATGACGGGCCCAGCATGATCACTTGCACCCGGGCCCTGCTGGACTGGGTGATTCGCGAGGCCGTGCTGAGTGTCAGCGGCAACGTCCGTATCCACCGGGCCGCGGTCGAGGGCCTGCTGGGCGACGCCGGACGGGTGCACGGCGTACGCGTCGGCGCGTCGGACGCGGGGGACCCGCTCGGGCCGGAACTCGACGCCGACATCGTGGTGGAGGCCGGCGGACGCGGCTCGCACATCCTCCGGTGGCTGGAGGGGATCGGCATCACCGGTGTGCCCGAGCGGAACGTCGACTCCGGCCTGGCGAACGCGACCCGCGTCTACCGCACTCCGGCGGGCGCGGAGAGCTTTCCGCTGACGGTGATCCAGGCCAACCCCTACGACGGCCGGCCCGGTCGCAGCGCGATGATCCTCCCGATCGAGGACGACCGGTGGATGGTCAGCCTGGGCGGTACCCGGGGCGGCGAACCCCCGCAGAGCCCCGACGACTTCGTGCGGTACACGCTCGACCTGCCGCATCCGCTCGTCGGCTGGCTGATCTCCGGCGCCGAACCGCTCACGGACGTGGTGGTCAGCCGCAGCACCAGCAACGCCCGCCGCTTCTTCGAGAAGTCCCCCTCCTGGCCCGAACGCCTGATCGTCCTGGGAGACGCGCTGGCGACCTTCAACCCCGCCTACGGCCAGGGGATGAGCGTCGCGGCGCTCGGCGCCCAGGTCCTGGCCCGGGAAGTGCGCCGCACCGGCCCCGTCGCTCCCGGCCTGTCCCGCCGGGTCCTGCGGGGCGCCGCCCAGTGCGTCGAGGGAGCCTGGGCCACCGCGGTCGGGACGGACGTGCTGTACCCCGCGGTTCGCGGGGGGAAGCCGACGATCGCCGACCGCCTCACCGCTCGCTACTCCCGCATGCTGACCCGATCGGCCACGGGTTCCTACGACGCGGCCTCGGCCCTGTGGGACGTCACCAGCCTGCGGACCGCCCCGACCCGCCTCCTGCGCCCGAGCGCCGTCCTGGCCGCGGTGAGCGGCTCCCCGCTGCCCCACCTGTCGGAACCGCCGCTGTCCCCGCGCGAGCTGACGGTCCTCGACAGGCTCAGGAAGAGCGCCACCGGGTGACCGGTGTGCGCCGGCCCCGCGGGCAGGGTGCCCGCCCCCGTGAAGAAGGGCGGGCACCCCCCACCGTGCGGCGAGCGGGGCCGGAACGTCGTGCGGCGAGTGGGGTCAGCTCGTCGCCTCGTAGACGTAGATCTCGTGCAGGGACAGGTAGTTGGTCGCCGTCGAACCGGTGTCGACGATCTTCAGATAGCGGGCCTCCACGGGGTCGAAGGTGAGGACCAGGACCCCGGCCGCGACGACGGACGTGGTGTCGGCGATCTTGAGCACGGTGGTCCACGTGGTGTTGTCGGAGGAGACCTGGACGTCGACACCGCGCGGGTAGTCGTTGACGGAGGCGGAGGTGTCCCACACCACCCGGGTGATGCGATGGACCCCGCCGAGGTCGAGACCGTAGTACATGCCCGGCTTCTGGGCGCCGTTGCTGCTCCAGCGGGTGCCGGGGTTGCGGTCGAAGGCGTTGGCTGCCGCGCCGCTGTCGGGTTCGGTGAACGGCTGCCAACCGGTCGTGGGCAGGTCGCCCGAACCCGATCCGGCGACGAAGGCGGCGCCGGCGTTGGCGGCGAGCCGGGCGGCCAGACCCACCTGGGTGGGCAGCGCCAAGGCGTTCGACCAGGCGAACTGGTCGACGACCACCGAGCCCTTCCCGCCCGCACCGCGCCACAGGACGGTACCCGGTGTGAATCCGCGGGTGCTGTCCAGCGCCTTGCTGTACTTGGTCTGCTCGTTGCCGCCCCGCAGGGCGTTCCAGGACACCGCGCGGGTGGTCGCGGCGCTCTCCCCGCCGGAGACCGAGAGCGTGTGCGCGGCCAGGGCGGTGCCGGGCCAGTCGAGGTCGGCGTTGGTGAGGCCGGCGGTCAGCGGACTGTCCCCGGTGGTCACCGCGCCGTTGCGATGCGCGGTGTCCACCGGCGACAGCGTGGCCCCGGCGGGCAGGAACCCGGCCACCGCGGGCCAGGTGTCCGGGGTGGCACCGTTGATCCACAAGGTGCCGCCCGCGGACAGCCAGTCGGTCACGTCCGCCGCGTGGTCCTTCAGGGACGCCAGCGCCGTCTCGTTGCCCGGGGAGGCGTCCACGAACAGCAGCTCCACGGTGGCCAGCGCGGCGGCGTCCACCGAGGTGAGCGCCGCCAGGTCCACCGAGGCGGCCTTGAGGACCGGCGCCACCCCGCTCTTCGGGGCGCTGGCCAGCACCGCGGTGGCGCGGGCCGGCTCGGGGGTACCCGCGGTGCAGCGCAGCAGGTTGCGCAGCAGCCTGGCGGCGACGGGCTCGGCGGCTCGGGCGGCCACCACCGGGTACTGGCACAGCAGGTAACGGCCCTTGCCGTACCGGGCCTCGGCCAGGGCGGAGCCCCACAGCGCCGGACCCGCGTCGGCGAGCGAGAGCATGCTGCCGAACCCCGGCTTGGCCAGCAGCATGCTCACCACCAGTTCGTCGGGAGTCTGCCACCAGCGCAGGTCGTCCGCCCCGATGCCGGTCAGCACCGGGTGGTGCGGGGCCGTGATGTGGCTGACCGTCTGGGCGCTCGCGGAGGCGACCACCGGCCAGGGCAGGATCTGCGGCAGCGTGCTCTGCGCGAGCACCAGCACCTGCCCGCCGGCCTTGACGAACTCCGTGACCCGGGTGCCGTCGTCGGCACTCGCGCCGGTCTCCGCGCCTTCGGCGATCACCAGGATCTCGCCCGAGCCCGGGTCGGGCAGCGCCGACAGGTCCGCCAGTTTCCGGGTCGTGACACCGAGAGCGGTCAGCGCGGACGTGGTCGCGCCGTCGGTCCCCGCCACCACCGCGGCCTTGAGCGGTACGCCCAACGTGGCCGGGGCCGTGGCGTACACGGTCAACGGGGTGCGGTCGGCGAACACCTGCTCACCGCGCTGCTCCACGGTCACCTGCCAGACCGCCCGGGTGTCCTTGGCCACCTTCGGCAGGCTCAGGGCCGTGGTGAGCGTCCTGCGCCCGGTCGCCGGGACGGTGACGGTGGCGCTGCCGCTCCGCGTGGGCAGCCCCCCGCCCCCGGCCTGCCAGCGCACGGTGAGCTTGGCGTCCTCCGCCCCGTCGTTGACCAGCAGCAGGTCACGCGTGAACTTCGTGCCGCCGAAGACGTGGGTGCGGTAGTCCAGGGCGAAGGCGGCGACGGGGGAGAAGGCGCGGGCGACGGCGCCATGGATCGGGTTGGGCTGCCAGGACGGAAGTCCCTCCTGGAACCCGGGATTGAGGGTGGCCGCGTAGCGTCCCACCCGCTTGAGCACCGGTCCGGAGCCGCCGGGGTCCTGCTGTGGCACCGAGGTGCCGTCGAACGGCAGCGGTCGCATCCCGTACCAGACCGTGTTCCACGGGGAGATCCCGGTGATGCCGGCCAGCCGGAAGCCCTCGATCTGGGCCCGGACGATCGTCGCGTGCGTGGCCCACAGACCGTCCAGGTCCGCAAAGGCCCCCGGGCCGCCGATCGCGCTGACGTCGGACGGGCTCGCGTAGTACATCGAGCTGAACTCACTGATCAGCCACGGCTTCTTGCGGTCCCACTCGGTGCCGCGCGGCTGTCCCGGAGCCAGGGCGCGGGCGCTCTCGGGGATCGCCGTGCTGGTGCTGGTGATCTCCAGCGAGTAGTGGTTGCTGCGCATGTCGCCCGCGCCCTGCGGGTCCCCGTCGCCTTCGAAGTACACCGGCCGGGAGGTGTCCTTCGCGAGCACGGTGGGCTTCAGCTCGGCGATCTTCCCCGCATAGCCCTGCCCGAAGCGGGCCAGCATCTCGTTCTCGGCGCTCCAGGCGATGATCGACGGATGGTGGCGGTCGCGGACGATCCAGTCGGTCACATGGGTGTGGCAGGCGGTCCAGAAGTCGTCCGCGTTCATCGCGTAGTTGCCCGACGACCCGTAGATCCCGGACTCGCCGATGATCAGCATGCCCAACTCGTCCGCGACGTCGTAGTACACCGGCGGGTACGGCATCGCGTGCATCCGCATGTAGTTGACACCGGCGTCCCTGGCCATGCCCAGCCACGTCTCGGCGTAGGCACGGCTGTTCTGCACCGAGCCCATGTAGTGCCAGGAGTCGCCGCGCAGCAGCAGCGCCTTCCCGTTGAGTCTGAGGACGGGCCCGTCGACGGTGACCTCGCGGAAACCGAAGCGGGTGGTGGCCGAGTCCAGCACCGGGCCGTTCGTGCTCTCCCGCACGTCCACCCGCAGCTCGTACAGGTGCGGGTCGTCCGGACCCCACAGCCGCGGGTCGGCCCACGCGGAGACCGTCCGGACCTGCGCGGTGCCGCCGGCCGGCACGCTCGCCTGCGCGCTCGCTCTGCGCACCTGGCGCGGCCCGTCCCACACGGTGTGCTCCACCCGTACGGTACGGGCGGCGGCGCCGTCGTTGCGCAGCGTCGTGGTGGCCGTGAACGCCTTGTCGGTGACGGAGGTGACCACCGCGGTGTCGGCCACCGAGACCGGCTCACGGGCCAGCAGCCACACGTCCTGCCAGATGCCGGCACCCCACTGGCCCCACCAGGACCCGCCGGGGAAGTGGTAGCCGTCGGCCTGGCGCAGACCGGCCGGCGACCGCACCAGGAGGTGGACCGTGGTGGTCCCGCCGAAGGCGACCTGCTCGGTGATGTCGGCCTCGAAGGGCAGCAGGCCGTCGGTGTGGTGCGCCACCTGGACCCCGTCGGCGAACACCGTGGCCGCGGCGTTGACGGCCTCGAAGCGCAGAACGATCCGCTTGCCCTCGCTGCTCGCCGGTACGGACAGCTCACGCCGGTACCAGGCAGCGGTGACGGAGTTCCACTCCGCCGGCGTGCCGAGCAGGTCGTACGCCTGCCAGCCGGTGCTGAACGGGCCGCCACTCATGTTCCATTCCGCGGGCACCGGAATGGTGTTCCACCCCGCGGACGGCGGGGGATAGGAGGCGTCCGGGGTCGCGGGCAGGAAGTCCCAGGTGCCGTTGAGGGACTCAAGGACCCGGCCGCCGTCCGTCTGCGGGCCCGGCGTGGCGGCCTGTGCGGCGCCCATCCGGGCGAGCCCCAGCGCGGCGGCTGTCGCCACACCGAGGGTGAGGACCTGCCTGCGGGTGGGCACCAGGTCCGCACCGCGTGGGTGCGGACGGGGCGAGTTCGGCTGGTTCACGAGATCGAGCCTTCCGTGTGAGGGCAGGCGCGGCCCCGCCCCGCGGGAGGGAGTGCGGTGCGCGGGCAGGGACCTGCGGGCAGCCCAAAAGGGAACGGATGGTGCGAAACAGAAGCGGGTGGTGCGAGAAGGGAACAGGGTGGGGCCGATTCGGAAAGGGCGGGTGGCTCCGGTGGAGCGTCGGCCCTGGTCAGGCGGCGGAGCTTGGCCGGCCGGCGGAGAAGGAGAAGAGGTGCCGGGACGGCCGGCCGTCGGCGGCCGTCATGTTCGGGGCCGCGTGGCGATCGCGGCCACGATCCCGCCGGGAGGCGTGCCGACGGCTCCGGCGTACGTGTGGACCCGGTGGTTCTGCTCGCCGTCCACTGCCGGGGTACGGCGCGGTGGCGGCGGTGTCGCTGCCCCGGGCGACCGAGTCGGGCCACCGGTCGGGCGAGGCCGGCGCGTGGGTGTGCACCGTCCTGTCAGGGTGGCCGGTCGTGCCGCGGCCGGAGGCGGTGCCGAAGACGGCGTCGTGCCTTCGGCAAGGGCCGCGGAGGATGAAGCCGTCGTCCTCGACCCCGGGCGGACAGCCGTGCCGCCCGTGGACCGGCCGTACGGAGCGGAACTGGCCGGCGGAGTACCCGCCCGCCGGTTCGGCCGCGTCCTGGCAGTCCGGTCGTGCGCGATCCGGGGCGCGGCGACGGATCGCCCCCGCCACGGCCCGGCCACGCTCAGCACGCTCGCCACGCCCTGGTGCCGGGGCGTGCAGCCGGCGTGCTTCGTCCCACGGTCGCCGACACCAACGTCGGCCAACGGTACGGGGTTTGACGACATGGGTGTGGACGTTAAGCGCTTTCTATGGACGCGTCAAGATCTCCGGTAACACCTCGTCGAAGCGGCCCACCGCCCCATGGCACCGCTGATCACCGCAGGTCAACACCGTGACGGCCGCCTGCGCACGAGCACTGTTCCGGTCGCCCGAGGCCCGTGTCCGGGTCGGGACCGTCATCCGCCGGGCCGGACCGTGCGCACCACGCGGCCAGGTCTCCCAGGTGCCGGGAGACGTGTGGTCAGGCGGCCGGACCCGGCCGGGAGGCATCCAGCATGGCGAGGAAGGCGGCGGCCGCGGGGGACGGGGTGAACCGGCTCCAGACGAGGCGTTCCACCCGCACCGGTCCGTCGGTGATCGGCACGCAGCGCAGTCCGTGGAGCTCCGTGGTGAACGACGCGGGCAGCAGCGCGATGCCCAGTCCGTGGCGGACCATCCGGACCATGAGTTCGACGCCGGAGACCTCGAAGGCGACCTCGCGCCGCAGGCCGGCCGCCGCGAACGCCTGGTCCGACTGGGCACGGGCGGCGCTGCCCGCGGCGAAGTCCACGAACACCTCGTCGGCGAGGAGACGCAGGTCCACCTCGCGGCGCGCGGCGAGCGGGTGGCCCGGGGCGACCACCGCGACATGCTGCCCGTGGGCGAGTTCCCTGTCACGGACGCCCTGTGCCCGGAATCCGGGCTGTACGCCGAGGAAGGCCGCGTCCAGCCTGCCGTCGCGCACCTGCTCGACGAGCCGTTCGCTGGAGCCCGCCCGCAGGCTGATCCGGACCCGGGGGTAGCGCAGGCGGTAGTCCCGGAGCACCGCCGGCAGGTCGACGGCCGCCACGGTGGGGATCGATCCGACCGTCAGCGCGCCCCGTATCTCGCCGGTGGCCGCCGCCACCTCGGCCCGAGCCCGGTCGGCCGCTTCCAGGGCCTGGCGGGCGGCGGGCAGGAACGCCTCTCCGGCGGTGGTCAGCCGCACCCGCCGACTGGTCCGGTCGAACAGCCGGGCACCGAGTTCCCGCTCCAGACGGGCCACTTGGTGGCTGAGCGCGGACTGGACGATGTGGCACCGCTCGGCGGCGCGGGTGAAGCTCGCGGTCTCCGCGACCGCGAGGACGTAGCGCATCTGCTGGAGGTCCACCGATCCATCGTGAAACACGATGGATCGGATGACAAACATGTGTTGGACCCGTGGATGTCCGCTCGGCGATGCTCGCACCGGTGACCAGCCGTCGCCCCGGACCGGCGAGGTCCGGGGCGCCGCCGGCCCCGGCGTACCGCCATCGGCGCACCGGGCGCCCCGACCAAGCGGAGAGACCCATGCGCGTGATCGCCTTCGACCACCTCGTCCTGAACACCGCCGACACCGAGCGCTCGCTCGCCTTCTACACCGGGCCGTTGGGCCTGCAACCGGTTCGGGTGGACCAGTGGCGGGCCGGCGAGGCACCCTTCCCGTCCGTCCGGGTGAGCCCCACCACCATCATCGACCTCGTCGAGGCACCGGCCGAGCGGCCGGAGGGCTCCAACGTCGACCACATCTGCCTGGTGGTGGAGCCGCTCGACTGGCAACAGGTCGTCGACTCCGGCGTCTTCACCGTGGTGGACGGCCCCGGCGAGCGGTTCGGCGCCCGGGGCGTCGCGGTCTCCCTCTACGTGCTGGACCCGGACGGCAACACCGTCGAACTGCGCTGGTATCCGCCGGACGTCTGAAAACACAGGGGCGTACGGGAGATCCCGGAACCGGGCCCTGGCCCGTGCCTACTTGTCAATCCCTGTTTCCCGCCATTCGGCTGCCGCTGATGCGCTCGGCGGGGTCCTGGTCCTGCGACCCGCTCGGCCGGGCTCCCCGTCCGGTGACCGTCCGACCGGGTGTCCAGGTGTCCGGGTCCAGATGTCCGGGGATCTGCTCGGCGGGGACGTCCGGCGGTCCGGTCGGCGGGACGTCCGGCGGTCCGCCAGGGGCGCGTGTCGGGCGTCCACGTTCCCGTGCGGTCGGGCAGCCCCGCCGCAGGCCCGGCTCCTGCTGCCCCTGCTGCCCCGGTCCCGGGCGGCGCGACACGCGCGCTCCACTCCGTCCTGCCCGGCCGCGCCGGGAGACGATGCACGCCAAGGGCTGTGCGACGGCCGACTTCCCCGGAAAGGCGAGCGATGGATCTGGGCCGAGGCGGTGACCGCGGAAGGAACAAGGCCACGGGTGGCGGCACGTCGGCGCAGCCCAATCTCATCGATCCTGCGGACGTCCCCAGGCTGTCCGCACGGCTCTGGGTACTGGTCGTGGTCACCGGCGTGCTGGCGGGACTCGCGGGTGCCGCCCTGATGGCGCTGCTGCACGGGGCGGCCCACCTCACCTACTCCTACGGTTCGGGGGATTTTCTGACCGCGGTCGAGCGGGCCGGTGCGCCGCGCCGCGTGGTGGCCCTGGCCGCGGCCGGGGCGTTGGCCGGAATCGGCTGGTGGCTGCTGCGGTGGTGGACGGGGCCCGGCGGCTCGGAAGTGAGCACCGCGCTGTGGCGGGACGAGGGACACCTGCCGCTGCGCCGGAGCCTGGGCACCGCGGTGGTCTCCGTGGTGATCGTCGGCATGGGCGCTTCCCTGGGCCGGGAGGCCGCACCGCGGCTGGCCGGCGCGGCACTGGCCTCCTGGCTGTCCGACCGGGCCCGCATCGACACCGCGCACCGCAGACTGCTGGCTGCTTGCGGCGCCGGTGCCGGCCTGGCCTCGGTGTACAACGTCCCGCTCGGCGGTGCGCTGATGACCTTGGAGGTGATGCTCGGCGTCCTGTCGCTGCGGCTGGCCCTGCCCGCCCTGGCCACGTCCTGTATCGCCACCGCGGTCTCCTGGACGGTGCTCCCCACCGGACCGACCTACCAGCTGTCCGGCGTGGCGCTGTCCGCGTCGCTCGCCGTGTTCGCCGTGCTGATCGGCCCTCTCGCCGGGCTGGTCGCCGTCGGCTGGGTGAGGATGATCAGGATCGCGTACGAACGCCGTCCGGCGGGACGGCGCCGACTGGTCGCGCCCCTGCTGGTGTTCACCGCGGTCGGCGCGCTGGCCGTCCCGTATCCGCAACTGCTCGGCAACGGCAAGGACATCGTCCAGCTCACCCTGGGCGCACAGCTCGCCGCCCCCACGCTGGTGGCCCTCCTCTTCCTCAAACCGATCGCCACCGCGGGCAGCCTGGGCAGCGGGGCCAGCGGCGGACTCTTCACCCCCACCCTCGCCACCGGCGCCCTGCTCGGCTCCCTGATCGGGCAGGGCTGGACCCACGCCTGGCCGGGTCCCGCCGCCGGCTTCGCGGTCATCGGTGCCGCCGCCGTCCTCGCCGCCGCCATGCAGGCCCCCGTGGCCGCCGTCGTCATGATGCTGGAACTCACCCGCACCATCGACGCCCTGATGGTCCCCCTGCTCCTCGCGGTCACCGGCGCCATGCTCGTCTCCCGCAGCCTCGACACCCCGTCGATCTACTCCGTACGGCTCCCCGCCCAGTGACGGGCACACCCGCAGCCACGGCCGAGGGTGACATTCACGTCGTCGGGCAATTGGCTCGAACTGCTCGTAGACGCGATCACTACGTGCCCGGACACTGGGGCAATTGTCAGCCGACAGCTGCGACAGGCTCGACTCCTGGAGACCGCATGCGCACTCATCTCGCCGCTGCCCTCAGCGCCGTCGCGCTGACCACGGGCACACTCCTCGGTGCCCCTGCCGCCGACGCCCACGCGGCCGACTACCCGATCAGCGAATTCGACGTCACCATCGGGAACACGTACACGAGGGGCCTCATCGAGTGGCACGGCCGGTCGGTGATCGTGTCCGGTGAGCACAAGTCGGTGAGTTCGGCCGACATCGCGAGTTGCCGGGCCACCCGGGCGTACACCCTCGACACCCACGACGGGCAGTTGGGGGACGAGTTGAGCCCCAACGTCGTGTGCGGTTCGAGCGCCCGCTTCTTCATGACCGTGCCCGCGGACGTCCCCGGCGGGGCGGCGGTCGTGCGGATCTGCCTCACCGACGGTTCCCACACGCCCCTGCGCTGCGCGCGCTACGGGCGCTGATCCCGTCTTACGAGCCGGCCGGGACGGGCGGACAGGGGGCCCGGGGGACGTCGATGGTGTGGCGTCACGGGCTGGTCACGGGCTGACCGTCATGCCGTCACGGACGGGGGTTCGCGAGGGGTGCGGGCAGGACGGCGGGCCGGCGCCGCACACGTCATCGAGCACGTGCCCAACCGCCGGCTCTCCGTCGCCAACGTCCTGCGCATCACCGGCCACGACCAGGGCACGGGGGCGCCCGGCTGGCAGACGCTCGCCCGGGCCACCTGGCTCGGCCACACCCCGGCACCCTGGTACATCGACTGGATGACCGGGTATCACGTCACCCACACCGTCTTCCACCTCACCGACTGGGGCCGGCTCCCCGGCGGACTGCCCGACGACATGGCCGCGTACCTCACCCGCTGGCTGCCGGTCTGGACGGACATCTGGACCGAGACCTGCCAGTGGGATCTGATCGGCGAACTCCTCATCGTCGGCAGCTGCCTGCCCGAGCCGTGCACCGACCCGGACGACTGGCGGTGCCTGGCCGACCTCCAGCACCCCGACGGCCTGATGCCCCGTGACGACCAGCCCGTCGACGACGATCCCGTCACCCGGTTCCGGGACCACAACCACCCCACCATCGTCGCCGCCATCGCCGGCACCGTCGCGCTGACCCGTGTTCTGGACACCCCGGCCGCACCTGGTCCCCTCGGATGACCGACCACACCTCCGCCGGCACTCGTCCGGGCAGTCCCGCGGACGGCCCCGACCACCCGTCGGCCCACCTCGGGGCACGGCGGGCGGTCCGCGATCTGCTGTCCGCCGCCCCGGGGGCCAGTGTGATCGCGGTCGGCCTGCACCGCGAAGGCGACCGAGCCCTGCTGGTACGCGGCCACACCAGCCACCACCGCAGCACACCCGCCGACGGGGCCACCCGCTTCGAAGCGGGCTCCCTCACGAAGACCTTCACCGCCCTGCTCCTGGCCGAACAAGCCGCCCACGGCGAACTCGGCCTGCACGATCCCCTCATGCACCACCTCCCCACCGGCACCCGCTTCCCCCGCGGCGCCACCGCCATCACCCTCACCCATCTCGCCACCCACACCGCCGGACTGCCCGGTCTCCCGCCCGGCCTGCGCCGCCGCGCGGGCCTTGAGCTGTTCAGCAACCCCTACGCCGGCTTCAGCCGCGACGACGTGCTGCACGCACTGACCCGCACCAGGCTGCGCACCACCCCCGGCGCTCGCATGCGCTACTCCAACTTCGGCGTCGGACTCCTCGGCCACGCCCTGACCCACGCGGCCGGCGACACCCCCTACGCCGCGCTCCTCCACGCCCGGGTACTGCGACCGCTCGGTCTCCACGACACCACCTGCGCCGTCACCCCGCCCGAGACGGCCACTCAGGCCACCGGCCACCGGTACGGCCGAGTCCGGTCCCCTCTTCTCATCCCCGGCCTGCCCGCCGCGGGCGCCGTCCGGACCAGCGCGCGCGACCTGCTGACCCTCACCGAAGCCCTCGTCGACCCCGGCACGGCCACTGTCCCGGCCACCCTGCGCATCGCCCTGCGCGAGGTCCCGCGCCCCCGCCTGCGCCTTCCGCACGGCCGCGGCCTGTCCCTGATCTGGAACATCCGCCGCCGCCCCGACGGCTCCCACGTCTACCACCACTCCGGAGCCACCTTCGGCTTCACCGGCTTCGCAGGCTTCAACCCCCAGCACTCGACCGCGCTGGTGGCCCTGGCCAACACCGGCCCCAGCCCCCGCAACACCCTGACCCAACAGGCGTACAACGCCCTCCTCACCCTCCAGGACGAGGACACCACCTGACCCGTGAGAGGTCGCGATGGCCCGCCCGTCCCGAGCCGCGTGCGGGGAGCCGCCCCCCGACCACCCAGGTCACCCGCACCCGCGTCCACCTCGCCGAAGGGCCACGGCACCGCCGGCCGACGAGACGGACGCAGCCGAACAGATCACCGAATTTTCCCGGTACGGTGGGTGATTCGACTGTTACAGTCCGGCTGCCCCGAAGGCACGGGGCGGGACGGAAACAGAATGAGGGGGCACAGGTGGGGATACGGCTGAGACGGATGGCCGCGGTGATCGGGGTGGGGCTCGCGCTGGCCCTGGCACCGATCACAGGGACCGCCGCGGCGCAGGAGACGGGCACCATGGCCGTCACCGACATGGACTTCACCCCGTCCGCGGTGGACGCGACGGCCGGCGGCAAGACCGTCACGCTCCGCTGGACGATGACGGACACCACCCCGGGGACCGACGGCATGGGCGCGCGGGTCTACCTGCGCCGCCAGGGCGCGACGGCCGGCACCTACCTGGGCGTACCGCTGGTCGGAACCTATGACGTGGGCTCCGCGGGCCAGGACATCACCCTGGTGCCCGGGTCGACGCCGCAGAAGGCCACCTACGAGTGGACCCTGGCCCCTCCGCAGTACGCGGCCGGGACATCGGTCACCTGGGCCGTCACCCGGCTGGAGGCATGGGACACCCAGGGCACCTCGCTGGACTGGGACGCCGCCCGGCTGGGCGCGTTCCACAACACGTTCAGGGCGAAGACACTCGCCGACACACAGGGCCCGACGTACGACGCCCTCGCGGTGGACAACGAACGGCAGCCGTACGTCTACGTCGGCGGGGGCTCGTCGAGCATGACCTACGAGCTCGACGTGCACGACTCCCAGGCCGGCGTCTCCGGCGGCACGCTGACGCTGACCGGTCCCGGCGGGCAGCACCTGACCGGCTCGTTCGCCATCGAGTGGACCTGGTACGCGGGTTACCAGGGCTGCGGCTACATCGGGTGGGGCCAGACGGACGCCAGTTCCTGCGGCGTGTCCGTGACCTTCCCCGCACATGCGGCACCGGGCACGTGGACCGTCTCGAAGGTCGAGCTCACGGACAACGCGGGCAACACCAGCAGCTACGACAACCTCTCAGCCGCGCCGGTCCACGTCACCTCCAACGACGTGCTCTCCGCGGACACTTTCACGGCAACGCCGAACCCGGTCGACACCTGGCACGGCGCCCGGACGATCAAGGTCGGGTTCCGGCCCCACGGGGACCGGGACGGGGTCGCGTCGGCGGTCGTGGACACCGACAGCGTCAACGGCTGCCGACAGCCCTCCAGCACGGCGACGACCGCGGCGGACGGGACCGTCTCGGTGGACTACTACGTGCCGCGGAAGGTCTTCACCTGCCACATCACCGGCGTGATCATCACGGACCGTGCGGGGAACGTCGCGCTGTACGGCTCGGAGTTCGGCGCACCGGAGACCGGTCTGACGATCACTTCCGCACCCGACACGGTGCTGCCCGAGATCGACCAGGCCACGCTCTCGCCCACCACCGTCCCGGCGACGGACCACTCCACCGACCTCCGCCTGACCGTGAACGTCTCGGGCACCACCGCGGGTGTCGACGGCTACGACGTCTACCTGATCGATTCCTCGGGGCAGGTGATCCCGGCCGTGACCGGCGGCGCCCCCCTGACCTTCAGCGGCCCGTTGACCATGAGCTTCCCCTTGCCGTCCCACGTGGCCCCCGGGACGTACACCATCGCCCTGCGCCTCTCCGACCAGGCGTACCAGTCCTCGTCCTTCGGTTTCCCGAACGGCACCCCGATGCCGGGCGGCCCGGTGACACTGACGGTCACCTAGACGTCCCGGAGCCGATGCCGACCGACCCTGACCTGATCGTCGGTCCGCACGGCACGAGCAGGATGGGGTGCCTGGCCAGGCACCTTCCCTGGCCAGGCGCCCCTCCGACCTGTCCCTGGAATGCCGAGCAGTCCGAAGGACACAAGCAGCCATGGCAGCTTCAGTGGTCGACCCCGTCACCCAGGCCGTACCGGTGCGCGGCGTCCCGACAGCAACGCGAGGGCCGACCGGTGCGGACCCGTCGGACCGGCCGGCCATGCGGGACCGCCGATGAAAGCCGACTCCGTCTGGAAGAACCGTGACTTCATGCTGCTGTGGCTGGGCAACGGCACCTCGTTGCTGGGCACCAACAGCGCCCGCATCGCGTACCCGTTGCTGACGTTGGCCGAGACCGGCTCCCCGGTGGCCGCGGGCTGGGTCACCTTCGCCGGAGCACTGCCCAACATCCTCGTGCAGTTGCCCGCCGGACTGAACGCCGATACCCGTAACCGGCGCCGCACCATGGCCGTATGCCAAGCCGGCGGACTCGCCACCGCAGCCGTAATGGTGACGCTCGGCATGCTCGACGTGAGCTGGTTCCTGCCCGCAGTGATCACCCTGGTCTTCGTCGAAGGGTGCTTCCTCGTCTTCTTCCAACTGGCCGAGACGGCCGCCATCCGGGACGTCGTCCGGGAGGACCAGCGCCCCACAGCCCTGTCCCTGTACGAAGCACAGACCCATGCCACCGTCCTGCTGTCCCGCGCGGTCGGAGTCGTCCTCTACGGCGTCATGCGGTGGCTGCCGTTCCTTGCCAACCTCGGTTCCTACGCCGTCGCCACGTTGACCCTCGGCATGGTCGACGGCCGCCGCATGAACCCGGTCGGCCACCCCGACACCGCGGACAGCCCGCCCTCCGAGGGACTGCGCCGAGGCGTCACGTGGCTCTGGCACGAACCCTTCCTGCGCATCACGAACTTCCTGTTCGGCGCCACCAACATGCTCTGGCAGTGCATGATCCTGCTCTTCATCGTCTCCGCCACCCAGGACCGTCAGCCGACCTGGGTCCTCGGCCTGCTGCTGGCCGGCTCCGGCATCGGCGGCCTCGTGGGCGCGGCAGCCGCCGCACATCTCTCCGCCTTGTTCTCGGCCCGCCGAATCGTCGTCCTCGCGCTCTGGGGCTGGACCCTGTGTGCCACAGCCGTCGCGGCCACTGGCCACCCCGCGGTCCAGGGCATCGCCTGGTTCGGCATCGGCGGCATCGGCGCGCTCAGCGGTGTCGCGGTAGGTCTCTACCGCGTCGAGGCCACACCGTCCCCACTCCTGGGTCAGGTCAGCGGGGCCAGTGGCATTCTCCCCAACGGCGCCGTCCCGTTGGGCGGTCTCCTGGCCGGCTATCTGCTCGCCGCCCTCGGCGACACGGCTACCGCCTGGGCGCTGGCGGGCACGATGCTCGCACTCGCCGTCACCGGGACGGCCCTGCTGACGGCGATGCGCCCCACAGGCACCAGGTCTCCCGCGGAAGAGCCACCGAAGAGTCCATGGCCCCATGGGCAGAGCCGATGAGCGGCGGTCGGCCGCGCATCGACCGCCGAGCCGGAGCCGCCGCCGGAGCCGCCGCAGATGACAGTGCTGTAGGCCGTCCGGCGGAGGGTCCTCGCGCTTGCCGCGGAGACCCTCTACGGTGTGCGGCAAGTCGTCGCAGGGAGGCTGTCGTGCCGGACGAGCCGGTCCAAGGCATGTTGGGGACGGAGATGCGTGAGGTCACGTTTCCGGATAAGTCTCGCGGGTTCATCCTGGTGAAGGCCGGTACGCCGCAGGGCGAGGCGGATCTGATGGCGGCCCGGGTCTGGGCGGAGCTGCCCGAACCGAAGGGTTCTTGACGGCGCGGACGGCCCCGGTCTCGGCCTGGCAGTCCTGGCGTCGTGTACTGCGGATCGCGGCAGTCGTTTGTGGCCCGTGCCCCTCTGATGCTTTCCGCCGCATGCGCCCCGTCCGGTTCGCACGCTCGTCGGTGCCTGGTTTGCGGCCGCGGTTGACGTCGCTACGGCTGGAGAACGCGCGGTCGTCGGATCGTCGGATCGGCGGACTGAACCGGATCCGCCGTCGTCTCCCGCGGAGGCCGGCGCCGCCGCGCGGAAGCCGGCCGACGGCAGCGCGCTGCCGGAAGCGGGGGCGTACGCGCGGGCGCACCCGGAGGTCCGCGTGGCTGCTGCGTCCCGTGTGACACCGACTCGGTGCCCCGCGCCACAGCTCCCCGCCCCGTGTTTCAACTCGCCGCTCGGATGCACGCCGAGCAGGGCGCCTGACGGTCATCTTCCCGGGTCAGGCGCCCTATTTCTGCGTCTAGAAGAAGCCCAGTTTCTTCGGCGAGTACGACACCAGCAGATTCTTCGTCTGTTGATAGTGCTCCAGCATCATCCGGTGCGTCTCCCGGCCGATCCCGGACTGTTTGTAACCGCCGAACGCCGCGTGGGCCGGGTAGGCGTGGTAGCAGTTCGTCCAGACGCGGCCCGCCTGGATGGCCCGGCCCGCGCGGTACGCGGTGTTGACGTCGCGCGTCCACACGCCCGCCCCGAGGCCGTACAGGCTGTCGTTGGCGATCTTGACGGCGTCGTCGAAGTCGTCGAAGGAGGTGACCGAGACCACCGGGCCGAAGATCTCCTCCTGGAAGATCCGCATGCGGTTGTCGCCCTCGAAGATGGTCGGCTGGACGTAGTACCCGCCCTTCAACTCTCCTTCGTGATCGATGCGTTCACCGCCGACGAGGACCCTGGCGCCCTCCTGCCTGCCGATGTCCAGGTAGGAGAGGATCTTCTCCAGTTGGTCGTTGGAGGCTTGGGCGCCGATCATCGTGTCGGTGTCCAGAGGATGGCCGGGCTTGATCTGCCGGGTGCGTTCGACTGCCGCGTCGAGGAATTCGGTGTAGTGACCACGCTGGATCAACGCCCGGGACGGGCACGTGCAGACCTCTCCCTGGTTGAGCGCGAACATCGTGAATCCTTCGAGCGCCTTGTCCCGGAAGTCGTCGTCCCGCGCCCACACGTCGTCGAAGAAGATGTTGGGCGACTTGCCACCGAGTTCCAGCGTGACGGGCTTGATGTTCTCGGAGGCGTACTGCATGATCAGCCGCCCCGTCGTGGTCTCCCCGGTGAACGCGACCTTCGCCACCCGCGGGCTCGACGCGAGCGGCTTGCCCGCCTCCACGCCGAAGCCGTTGACGATGTTCACCACACCGGGCGGCAGCAGATCCGCGACCAGGCTCATCCAGTAGTGGATCGACGCCGGGGTCTGCTCGGCCGGCTTGATCACCACGGTGTTGCCCGCGGCGAGCGCGGGCGCGAGCTTCCAGGTCGCCATCAGGATCGGGAAGTTCCACGGGATGATCTGCGCCACGACACCCAGCGGTTCGTGGAAGTGATAGGCGACCGTGTCGTCGTCGAGCTCGCCCAGCGAACCCTCCTGCGCTCGGATCGCCCCCGCGAAATAGCGGAAGTGGTCGATGGCGAGCGGGATGTCGGCCGCCAGCGTCTCCCGCACCGGCTTGCCGTTCTCCCAGCTCTCGGCCACCGCCAGTGGTTCGAGGGAGGCTTCCATGCGGTCGGCGATCTTGAGCAGGATCCCGGCCCGCTCCGCCACCGACGTACGCCCCCAGCCCGGCGCGGCCGCGTGCGCCGCGTCCAGCGCCCGCTCCACGTCCTCCGCGGTGCCCCGCGCCACCTCGGTGAACGGTTGCCCGTTCACCGGCGACGGGTTCTCGAAGTACTGCCCGCGCGCCGGCGGCACGTACGCCCCGCCGATGAAGTGGTCGTAGCGCGCCTGGTAGGAGACGAGCGCGCCCTCGGTGCCGGGCGCCGTGTAACGGGTCATCGTGGTCTGCCTCCGGTGAAGTGCTGCCCGCCGTTGGACAGCTCGGGCGGCGAGGCTAAGGACCCGGACGTTGCAACCACGTTGCGCGGCCGGTCCGCGTCCCGGTCGGGACGCCGACCGGGCCGTGCGGTGCCGCCAGTTGTGCGTCCAGTTCGGTGAGACGCGCCAGGACCGACGGCGTCGGCCGCAGCACGGCCAGCGCCCGCCACACCTCCACGTCGTCCTCACCCCAGGGCGCGTGCGCCCAGTCGGCCAGCAGATCGGGGTCACCGCGCGCGATCAGCGCCGCGCGCAGACCGTCGGCCAGACTCCGTCGCAGCCGTACGACGGCCGGCGCCTGCGAGCCGGGCAGCAGCGGCCCGGCGTACGAGGCCATGGCTGCCGTGATCGCGCCCGCTGCCAGCCGCCGCTCCACCACGGTGACATCGGACTCCACCGCGGCCGTCAGCCGGTACGGCCGTGACGCCAGCAGCTCCGGCCCCAACAACCTGCGTAATCGGGCCAGTTCGGCGCGAATGGTCACCGGCGTCACCGACTCGTCCTCGTACAGCGAGCACAGCAGCTCGTCTCCGGTCAGGCCCTCCGGGTGACGGGCCAGCAGCACCAGCAGCTCACTGTGCCGACGGCTGAGGACGAGCGTGCGCCCGGCCAGCAGGAGCCGCGCCTCGTCGCGGCCCAGCGCGGTCAGAGCGCCCGCCTCGCCCACGGACCGCGGCGGGGCGAGCAGCGCCAGCTGGGATTCGGCGGCGCGCGCCACCGCCTGCACGAACCCCAGGCTGTGCGGGTGTGCCAGCCCGTCCCCGCCGGTGATGTCCACGGCACCGAGCACCCGGCCGGTGCGCGGATCGTGCACCGGCGCCGCGGCACACGTCCACGGCTGTACCTGCCGGATGAAGTGCTCGGCCGCGAAGACCTGCACGGGCCGGTCGACGGTGACCGCCGTGCCCGGTGCGTTGGTCCCGACCGCGCTCTCCGCCCAGCGCGCGCCCGGCACGAAGTTCATCCGGTCCGCCCTGCGCCGGGTGACGGGATGGCCCTCCACCCACAGCAGCCTGCCGTGCGTGTCGCACACGGCGAGCAGATGCTCGCCGTCCGCCGCGAACGTGCCCATCAGCTCGCGGAACAGCGGCATGACCTGGGCCAGCGGGTGCTCGGCGCGGTAGGCGCCGAGGTCGCCGTCCGTCAGTTCCACGTGCGCGCCGCCGTCCGGCCCCACGCCCGCCCGTGCGGAGCGCCGCCAAGAGTCCGCCACCACCGACCGCACCGGACGCGACACGGTGCCGGCCGTGGTGAACGTCTCATGCGCCCGGCGCAGCACACGAACGCGCTCGGTCGGGTCGACCCCCGGCTCCAGGGCCACCCATGGATCGGTCAACTCGGCCTCCCCCCGGACGGCGATGCGGCTGGGGACATCGTCACTCGGGGGGTCGGTGCGGACAACCGTTTCGACCGGGCTCACCCGAACGATGGGCGACGGGCGCGCGCCGGCGCACCACGCCCGGCGTGCGCCCTACGGACCGCAGGGCTGAGCCCCTGCGCGGGCGGCGGGTGGGGTCAGGCGAGGTTGACGAGTCTGAGGTAGCGGACCCAGTCCCAGTTCGGCCCGGGGTCGGTGTGATCGGTACCGGGCACCTGCGCGTGCCCGAGGATGTGCGTCCGGTCCTTGGGGATGCCGTACTTGTCGCAGATCGCCGCCGTCAGCTTCGCCGACTGCTCGTACAGGGCGTCGGTGAAATAGGCGGGCTGGTCCACCCACCCCTCGTGTTCGATGCCGATGCTGCGGGTGTTGTAGCTCCAGTTCCCCGCGTGCCAGGCGATGTCGGCCTCGCGCACGCACTGGGCGACGTGCCCGTCGGCGGACCGCACCACATAGTGCGCCGACACCTGCTTCTGCGGGTTCTGGAAGATGGACAGGGTGGTGGCATATGTCTCCTGGGTGACGTGGACGATCACGCGGTCGACGGAGTAGGCGCTGGGGCGGGTGGACGCCGTGAAGTTGGCGGTGCTGGCGGGCTGCCACTCGGCGGACGGATAGTCGACGGCCTGCGTCTGCGCGGCGGCGCGTGTGCCGGGCAGCAGTGCGTAGGGCACCGCGGCGAGGGCCGCACCCTTCAGGATGCGTCGTCTGCTGGGCAGCGGTCGGGACCGGTCCATGGGCGATCGCCTTTCGGGAATGAGGGACTCGGGGAAGTGCGGTGGCGGGGTCAGACGCGCAGCCCCGCCGCGGTCTCGCGCAGCCGTGCGTGCAGTCCGCGATGGGTCTCGCGGTCCGGCAGCCACTCCTTGCGGATCTTCGCCACGCACGTGTAATTGGTGTCGCACACGTTGGCCAGCGGCGATTCGACCGCCTGAGTCGCGAACTGGTAGGCGTCCAGCTCGGCGAATCCGTAGTCACGCACCAGCCACTGCACGAGGTCGAGCTGGGAGATCCGGAAGGCGTCCTCCAACGGGCGCGCCGAACCGGTGGAGACGATGTGGGTGTCGGATTCCAGGCGGGGCCACGGGGTGGAGACGCCCTTGAGGAGTTCGACGATCACGACGGTGTTCATCGCACACTCGACCGCCACCCCGCAGGTCTCGCCCTCGCCCTGCCGCGCATGCCCGTCACCCAGGCTGAGCAGCGCACCTTCGACGTTCACCCCGAGATAGCAGGTGACACCCGCCCGCATCTCGGGTGTGTCCATGTTCCCGCCGTGCGCGTCGGGAACCAGCGCCGAGCGCACCTCCAGATTGGCCGGGGCCACGCCCACGGTGCCGTGCATCGGATCGAGGGGCAACTCGGCCTCGATGTCGCTGTCATGCGCGCGGAACAGAGCGGTGCGGCGCGTCCGGTCCAGCTGCCAGATCCACACGGTCTCGGGCAGCGCAGACTGCAACGTGGCCGTGGTGTGCGTCGAGGTGAGCGCGCCGAACAGGGGCACCGTGGTCGACGCCGCCCAGTCACGGGCCGGCTCGATCGACACGAAGTGCACGGCCACCGTGTCGCCCGGCTCGGCGCCCTCGATGTGGAACGGCCCGGTCTGCGGGTTCAGGAACGGGAACTCGCACACCTCGGACACCAGGTCCTTCTCGGACCGCACCCGCCCGCCGAAGCAGTCCTCCGTGTACAGGTCGAGCACCGTTCCGGGCGTGATCCGCGCCACGGGCGGGGCACCGCCGAACGTCCAGGCGTACTCACCCGGTTCGGGTCGTACGGTCAGCACTCGCGGGTCGGTCATCGCTGTTCAGCTCCATTCTGCCGGGGGCCGGCGGACACGGGTTCGTCCAGGTGGACACGGGCGGTGTCGGCTATCCGCTCGGGGTGACGCCGTATCAGGATCACCAGGACGACGACTCCGGCCGCCATCCACACGCCGACCACCGGGCCGGCGTACGAAACCGGCGCCGTCAGCCGGGTCACGAAGTCGAACGCCGGTATTCCGGCAGCGGTCAGCAGGGCGGGGACGAACGCCACGATGCCCAGCAACGGGAACAGCAGGTGCCGTACCGGTTCGAGGGCCGCGCGCCCCTGGCGCAGGAAGTACCCCGCGCAGGCAAGGTTGACGACGATGTAGACACCGATGACGACGGTGACGATCACCGTGGCCAGCAGCAGGAACGCGGTCACCGGGTCGTAGCCGAAACCGAGACCGAGCATCGCGCCCACGGCGACGGCGCTCTGCACCGCGATGCCCGCGACGGGGGAGCGGTACGTGGGATGGAGCCGCGCGAGGAAGCCGGGCAGGACACGGATACGGGCCAGCGCGTAGGCCGTGCGTGTGGAGACGTTCGCGCACGCGTTGGCGTTGGCGATCGTCGAATTCACCACCGCGAGGAACATCAGCACCCAGAAGAGTCCGAACGATGCCCGCGCGACTCCCTCCCAGGACGCCGCGCCCGACGCGCCGAACGTCCCGAAGCGGTCAGGACCGAAGTAGACGGTCATGGCGTAGGTCGTCACCACGTAGAACAGGCCGATGCCCAGGGCCGCGCCGAGCACCGCGCGGTGCATGGTGCGCCGGGGGTCGCGCGTCTCCTCGGCGAGCGGGGCCGCGGCCTCGAAGCCGGCGAACGCCAGCACCGTGTAGACGGAGCCCGCGAAGACGCCGCTCATGCCTCCGTGGCCGTCGGCGGTGTGCGAGGTACCGAAGACCGACAGGGTGTTGTCCGCACCCGCCCTGCCGATGAGCCAGCCGGCGAACACCAGGAGGACCAGAACCTCGAACACCCCGAGGACCAGGCCGAAGCGGGCCGAGGCGCGCACGCCCAGATACCCGGCGACCGCTATGACGACGGCGCCCGCGAGCGACCAGGGCCACCACAGTTCCGCGGGATACGACGACCACTCCTCGTGCAGTGTGCCGGCCGTGGTGAAGCCCAGTTGCAGGAGCAGCAGCGGCGGGACCAGTGCTTCCACGAACACATAACCCCAGCCGACGAGGAATCCCACGGCGGGATGCAGACCCCGCGCCGCGTAGGTGGCGACCGAGCCTGCCGCGGGCAGCTCCCGAGCCAGGTCGGCCACGCAGGAGGCGGTGAACAGACAGGCCACCAGCGCAATCAGTACGGACAGGGGGAGGCTGCCGCCCGCGAAGGCAGCACCCGACGGAACGGATGCGGCGACCGCGGCGGCGGGTGCCATGGCCGTGATGCTCTGGAACAGGACCTCGCGCAGCCCGATGGCGTCCCGGCGCAGCCCAGACGCGGTCTCCCCCGACATCCGCGAACCCCCTCGGTCCGTCGTCCCCCGCGACGCGCCCGCCGGGACCAAGCCGGTGGCCGGGCCGCGCCCTGCGTGAATCACGGTACGGCGCTTGTGGGTTGGGCAGAAGGGCGCCGTGTGTTTCGGTGGACGAAGGCGAACCTGTGGACAACTCGGTCACCTGTTCGGGGGAATTCGGCGCTGGAATCGGCTCATCGGGCCCTGCCTGTGACAGTGCTGTGACCGGAAGAGTGGTCCTGATCACAGCACATCGTGTTCGAATCCTGGTCGACTCTGCGGATGCGTGTCATGTCACTCCCGCCGTTCGCGGTCGCCACCGCCGCGTTGCTCCTGACCGCGTGCGGCAGCCAGGTGCCCGGTCGGTCCTCCGGCGAGGCCACCCCCCCCGCGTGCGATGCCACGCCGACGGCGACGGCCACGATTTCGGCGACGACGGGCGGCAGTTCCGAACCGGAGACGGACCAGGTCACGATCACCGACGCCGGTGGCAGGGCCGGTGGCTGCGCGGTCTTCCAGGTCACCAACCACCACGACACGCCCTTCCGTTACACCATCACCTTCCGGTTCCGGCCCGCGAGCGGTGCCGCGCCGGTGAACACGACACGTGTCCTGTCGTCCGTCGAGCCGCACGCCACGGTGGCGGGCACCGTGGACATGCTCGCGGGTCCGTCGGACGCCGCCGGTTGGACTCAGGTGGAGGTGGTCACCGTTCGCGGCGTTCCCACCGCCGAGGCGCCGGCCCCGGACGGCTCCTGCCCGCCGTCGGGGGTGCGCGTGTATGCGGACGGGGGCGACGCCGCCATGGGTCTGCGCGTGGTCAACCTCCATCTGGTGAACTGCGGCCCGGACACGTACCACATCGAGGGATACCCCCGGCTGAGCGTGCTCGACGAGTCCCACCAGAACGTCCAAGAGGTGCAGATCCTGCACGACGGATCCTCCGTCGCCGCGAGCACCGGAGCCGACGGTCCGCCCCAGCCGCTGGCCCTGAAGCCGGGCGAGGAGGCGTACGCCGGCCTGGTGTGGCGCAATACCGTGCTGTCCGGCACCCCGGTGAACGCCCCCTACGTGAGGGTGTGGGCGAAGCCGGGTGCCGCGCCGGTGATGGTGACTCCGGAACTGGACCTCGGCACGACCGGAAAACTCGCCGTCGGTCCGTGGAAGAGGGCCGAACCACGATGACAGGCCCGGCTCCCCGGGCCGTGTGGCGGCGGTCAGACGGGATCGCCCTCACGTAGGTACGTGACCGTTCCCTCCATTGCCGCCGCGTGCAGGGAGACGAGCGTCGGGAGCCGCGCGGCGAGCGGCATGCGGGCCAATTCGTCGAGGCTGAACAGTCCGTGCCGGTCGTGTTCGGAGCTGAGCCGGATCCCCGTGTCCCCGGCGACGTTTCCCCCGTCGAAGAAGCAGTCGAGGACCGGACCCGTGCCGAGCACGTCCGCCCGGTGGTCGATGCCGATCAACCTGGGCGCCGGCGCGAGTTCGAGGCCCGTCTCCTCCCGCATCTCGCGGCGCGCCGCCGTCCACGGATCCTCGCCGTGGTCCAGCATCCCGCCGGGCAACCACCAGGTCCCGGCGGCCGGCTGCCCGGGTCCGTAGCGGAGCATCAGGACCCGGCCCCGATCGTCCAGCATCACCACACACGAGGCCAGCAGAGCCATGGGCTGGGACTTGACCCACTCCTCGCGGGGCACCCAGTCCGCCATGCGCGCCTCCCGGTGTCGAACTCGCACGCCGTCCGCATGCGGTCGTCGGACACCTTCCACTCGCGGTCGCCGGACAATCCGATTGCCCGTGCCGAACGTCTCTGCGAGGGTCGGGATCATGCCTGCCTTCCCCGCGCCCGACGGCACCATACTGGCCTACCACGTCTTCGGGGACGGCCCTTCCGTGGTCTGCCTGCCGGGCGGCCCGATGCAAGCCTCCACCTACCTGGGCGAGTTGGGCGGCCTGTCGGCGCACCACCGGCTGATCGTGCCGGATCTCCGTGGCACCGGTGCCTCCGGGATGCCGGATGACCAGGACTCGTACCGCTGCGACCGTCTCGTCGCGGACGTGGACGCCCTGCGCGAGCACCTCGGGCTCGACCGGATGGATCTGCTGGGGCATTCGGCCGGGGCGAACCTCGCCGTGCGCTACGTGGAACGCCACCCGGAACACGTCCGCAGGCTTGCGCTGATCACCCCCAGCGTGCTGGCCGTCGGCATCCAGATCGACGCGGACCTGCGCCGCGGGACGGCGTCGTTGCGCGGCGGCGAACCCTGGTACCCGGCCGCCCGTGCGGCCCTTGAGGAGATCGTCGCCGGCCGTGCGACCGCCGACGCCTGGCGGTCCCTCGCGCCCTTCGCGTACGGCCGTTGGGACGAGACCGCGCGGCGCCACCGGGCAGCCGAGGACGAGCAGCGCAACGACGCGGCCGCCGCCGTCTTCGCCGCCGCGGGAGCCTTCGACCCGGATGCCACCCGCGCGGCGATCGCGGCCTTCGCACGCCCGGTGCTGCTGCCGGCCGGGGAGTTCGATCTGAACTCCCCGCCGCGCGCGGTGGCCGAGTACGCCGCGTTGTTCCCCGACGCGCGGTTCACGGTCCAGTCGCGCGCCGGTCACTATCCCTGGCTCGACGACGCCGGGCAGTTCGTCGGGGCGGTGGAGGAGTTCCTCGGCTGAGACCCCCTCAGGTGGCGTGTTCGGCCACCGACGCCGGATCGTCGAGGACACCGCGCACCACGGAGTGCGCCGCGCCGAGCAAAGGTCCCTCGGGACCGAAGCGTGACACCGACACCGGACACGGCGGTCGTGCCGTGCGGTCCGCCAGCTCGGCCGTGAGCGACGGCAGCAGCCAGGGCGAGAGGCCCGCCAGGGCGCCGCCCAGTACGACCGACTCGGGGTCGAGCAGGTTCACCGCGCCGGTCAGGGCGATGCCGAGTGCCGTGCCGGCGTCGTGCAGGGCCCGGCGCGCGCCCTCGTGTCCGCCGTCGGCGCTCCGGGCGAGCCGCCCGACCAGGTCCTCACCGGACGGGAGGCCGGCGGCACGCACGACCGCCTCCTCACCGGCGTACTGTTCGAGGCAGCCCCGCCCGCCGCACGGGCAGCGTGGTCCGTCCGGCCGGACCGGGACATGGCCCAGCTCCCCCGCGAAGCCCCGGGTCCCGCGGAGCAACTGCCCGTCCACGACGACCGCGGCGCCGATGCCGATCTCGGCCGACACGTGCAGGAAGTCGCGCGGGGTTCCCTCGCCGAGCCAGAGCTCCGCGAGCGCACCGAAGTTGGCCTCGTTGTCGACGGTCAGGGGTAGGCCGACGGGCAGCAGGGCGCCGAGGTCCGTCTCCCGCCAGTCGAGGTTCGGGGCGCGTACGACCGTGCGGGCGTCACGGGCCACCAGGCCGGGGACCGCCACGGCGAGCCCCGCCGCCCACAGGCCCGCCCGTTCCGCCTCGGCGACGACACCGCGGACGAGCGCGGCGAGGTCGTCGACCACCGGTCCGGCGGCGCGGCCCCGGTTGGGACCGTGCCGCACGGCACGCGCGCGTACCTCGCCGCGCAGGTCGACCGCGCACACCGCGAGGTGGTCGACGCCCACGTCCGCGCCGATCCCGGCCGGCCCGCGGCCGCTGACGGCGAGCGCCGATCCCGGGCGGCCGACCCGGCCGGGCCGCTCGGGACCGAGTTCCTCCAGGAGGCCCCACCGGGTCAGCTCCTCCACCAGGGTCGACACCGCGGCCCGGGTCAGCCCGATGCGCGAGGCGACCGCGGCCCGGGACAGCGGCCCCTCGGCACTGACGGCGTGCATCACCCGTGCCAGGTTGCGGCGACGCATGCCCTGCTGGGTGTCGGGCAGGGCGCGGCCCGGTGCGGCCGGGCCCTCGTGCGGCGGTGCGGTCATGCCTGCGTCGATCCTCGCTCCGTGTCCCTCAACGGCGTTCCCGTGCGGTACCGGTCACGGCGAGTCCGTCCCGCGGGCCAGCAGCGGGGCCGCGTCGGAGAGTACCGCGGAGATCCGGGCCAGCGTCGTCTCGTCCCGGTCCACCGCGTCCAGCACCGGACCCGCGGCCGTGTTCCAGCGGCGGGCGACCGCGGCCGGGTCCTCGCCGGTCAGCAGCCCGGCGGCCTGTGCCGCCGCGCCGAGCGCGACCAGTTCCCCGGCCTCGGGGACCTGCACGGGCCGTCCCGAAAGGCGTCGTACCGTCTGCTGCCAGGCCGTGCCACGGGCGCCGCCGCCGATCAGCAGCAGGGGCGTGCTGCGGTCGGCGTCCTCGTCCAGCACCAGGTCGAGGGCGCCGAGCAGCGCATGGACGGCGCCGTCGTACGCCGCCTGCAGGAACTGCCCCGCCGTCGTGTCGTGGCGCAGCCCGTGCAGCAGCCCCGAGGCGTTCGGCAGGTTCGGGGTGCGTTCGCCGTCCAGGTACGGCAGCAGGGTGACGGCACCACCGGGTTCGACCGCTTCGCGGTCCAGGCCCAGCAGGGTGGCGACGCGGTCGACGGCGAGGGTGCAGTTCAGGGTGCAGGCCAGCGGCAGCCAGTCGCCGCGCGCGTCGGCGAAGCCCGCGACCGTGCCGGTCGGGTCGGCGGGACGGTGCGTGGACACCGCGTACACGGTGCCGGACGTGCCGAGGCTCAGCACCGGCGTGCCGGGACGGATGCCGAGACCGAGCGCGGCCGCGGCGTTGTCACCGGTGCCGGGTGCCACCAGGGTGCCCTTGGAGAACGGCAGATCGTGGCTGTGGCGAACGGTCCCCGCCACCTCGCCCGGCCGGACCACGCGGGGCAGCAGCGCCGGGTCGAGTCCCACATGGGCGAGGGTCTCCTCGTCGTACGCCTCGGTCCCGGACGCCCACCAGCCGGTGCCGGAGGCGTCGCCGCGGTCCGTCGTGCCCTGCCCGGTGAGGCGCTCGGTGAGATAGTCGTGCGGCAGGCGCACCGCCCTGGTGGCGCGGACCGCGTCCGGCTCGTGCTCGGCGAGCCAGGCCCACTTGGTGACCGTGAAGGACGCGCCGGGCACGCTGCCGGTGCGTTCCGCCCACGCCTTGGGACCGCCCAGCTCCTCCACGAGGCGGTGGGCCTGCGGCGCCGAGCGGACATCGTTCCACAGCAGGGCCGGCCGGACGGGTTCGCCCGCGCCGTCCAGGGTGACCAGGCCGTGCTGCTGGCCGCCGATCGACACTGCGGCGGCCTCGCGTGCCGCGTCGCCGCACTGGCGCAGTGCCTCGCACAGTGCGTCCCACCACTGGCGCGGGTCGCTCTCCCGGCCCGCGCCGGTGGTGACGGTGTGCGGCGCCTGGCCGCTCGCCACGACCCGGCCCGTGGCCGTGTCGACGACCAGCGCCTTGGTGGACTGGGTGGACGTGTCCACGCCGACGACGAGCGGACCATCGGCTGCTGACATCGGGCTCTCCCTTTTCCGTGGCTCGCGGGATCCGGCCTTGAGTTTTCGGCCTGTCCGGATGGGCGACGACCGGGCGTCACCCCTTCGGGGACATCTTCTCCCTTCCCAGGGATGCGACCGCATACTAATTTGTAAACCGCCATGACGAAATAGTCGCAAGCGAGCAAGGAGCCGCGGCATGAACTACCGGCCCACCCCTGAGGACAGGTTCACCTTCGGTCTGTGGACCGTCGGCTGGCAGGGCAGGGACCCGTTCGGGGACGCCACCCGCCGGGCCCTCGACCCCGTCGAATCGGTGCAGCGCCTGGCGGAGCTCGGCGCCTACGGAGTGACCTTCCACGACGACGACCTGATCCCCTTCGGTTCCTCCGACACCGAGCGTGAGTCGCACATCAAGCGGTTCCGCCAGGCCCTTGACGCCACCGGCATGAAAGTGCCCATGGCCACCACCAACCTCTTCACCCACCCCGTCTTCAAGGACGGCGCGTTCACCGCCAACGACCGCGACGTGCGCCGCTACGCCCTGCGCAAGACCATCCGCAACATCGACCTGGCCGCCGAACTGGGCGCGACGACCTATGTCGCCTGGGGCGGCCGGGAAGGCGCCGAATCCGGCGGCGCCAAGGACATCCGTGCCGCCCTCGACCGCATGAAGGAGGCATTCGACCTGCTCGGCGAGTACGTCACCGCCCAGGGCTACGACCTGCGCTTCGCCATCGAGCCCAAGCCGAACGAGCCCCGCGGCGACATCCTGCTGCCCACCGTCGGCCATGCGCTCGCCTTCATCGAGCGCCTGGAGCGCCCCGAGCTGTACGGCGTCAACCCCGAAGTCGGCCATGAGCAGATGGCCGGTCTCAACTACCCCCACGGCATCGCCCAGGCCCTGTGGGCGGGCAAGCTCTTCCACCTCGACCTCAACGGCCAGAACGGCATCAAGTACGACCAGGACCTGCGATTCGGCGCCGGCGACCTGCGCGCCGCGTTCTGGCTGGTCGACCTCCTGGAGAACGCGGGCTACGACGGCCCGCGCCACTTCGACTTCAAGCCCCCGCGGACCGAGGACCTCGACGGCGTATGGGCCTCCGCGGCCGGCTGCATGCGCAACTACCTCATCCTGAAGGACCGCGCCGCCGCCTTCCGGGCCGACCCCGAGGTCCAGGAAGCCCTCCGGGCCGCCCGCCTCGACCAGCTCGCGCAGCCCACCGCCGCCGACGGCCTGCGGGAACTCCTGGCCGACCGCGGCGCCTACGAGGACTTCGACGTGGCGGCCGCCGCCGCCCGCGGCATGGCCTTCGAACACCTCGACCAGCTCGCCATGGACCACCTTCTCGGCGCCAGGGGCTGAACGCACGCGCGTGTGGGGCTCACCGCACGCGCGTGTGGGAATGCCTGTGCACGCGTGGGTGGGAACGGTTGCGCACGCGTGTGGGGGAACGATCGCGCGCGCGTGGGGCGGCGGATTTCCTGCCGCCCCACGCGCGCGTGCGGACGATCGTCCGGCGCGGCTGTGCTCCGGCTCGGAGCCCTTCAGGCGCCCTTGGTCAGCCGGACGTAGACCACGGTGGTCTCGATGCCGCTGTCCACGAGCCGACTGCCCAGGGTCGAAGGCGCCCGAGCCGCCGGTCATCCCGAAGTCGTTGTCGTCGATGAGGGCGAGCGTGTCGCGGTCCACGCGCGCGATTCCCTCGATCTTCCCGCGCACACCGGCCACCGTGCCGAGGTCCACCGCGAGCAGCTTGCCGAGCACGGGGACCCCGGCGGCAACCGGATCGTCCGACTGCTTCAGTGAGGGCGACGTCGTGGCGTCGTGACCGTGGGAGCCTGGTCGCGTCCTTTCTGGTTGGACAGTCCGGTGACGGCCTTTCCCGGAGGGCGTGGTGAGCGGGATCGCGTCGATCACCTCGATGGCGTTCCCGGTCAGCCGGACTTCGGCCGGTGGCGTATGAGGACACCGGCTCTCCCAGGGGCAAGTTCGGGTCAAGCTCCATGACGGCGGCCACATTTGATCCCCGGGCGGAATCCGGTGCGACTGCCGGATGAACACGTGTGTCGCCCACTCGTCCAGTCGTCGCGCCGTGTTGGCCCGGCAGCCGTTAGTCCGTCACCCCCGCGCGGTCGTCGAGCCGTCGGGGCCCGTCGGCGGCCCCTCGTGCTCCGCGGCGACGGAGAACCGTGCCGCCGCGAGTGCCGTGGCGGGATCCCGCGCCGCGTCCCCCGCCGGGATCCAGTGACCGTCCGCGCGGAAGGGCCACCAGCGGCCGTCCCGTCCCCACCGCAGTTGGACGCCCTCACCTCGCACCGTCCACCGGTTGCCCGTCCGATCGAACACCGGCCGGTCGTCCTCGTCCCAGGCGGCATCCAGAACGGCACACGCGCGTGCCAGGGCGGCTCCCTCCACCGGCCACTCCTCGTCGAGCACGGACAGCGCCTCCACGCCCCCGAGACGCCAGGCGCGCACGGCCGTCGCCAGCCCTTCCCGACCGCGCCCCGACCCGTCCGCCAGCCGGTGGGCCACGGGCCCCGCAGGAGCCCCGGTGGCGAGCCGCACGACGTCCTGCCCGAGCGTCGGCTCCGGTTCGTCCCGCGCCCCTTCCGGTCCGTGGAGTGCCACGGCGAGCAGGCGGTACGCCTCCACGGAGGTCCGCGCGGCGAGGTGGCCGAGGGGAACCGGGTCGATGCCGGGCGCGGGCGTAGCCTCGGCGTCGAAGGACGGCGGCCGGCCAGGCGCGTCCGGAAGGACGGGCGGAGCCGGCAGGGGAGGCAGGATGTCACCGGCCGCCCAGGCTTCCGCGGCGTCCACCCCTTCCGGCGCCTCTTCCGTCGCCTCGGGCACCGCGGTACGCAGGTGCAGGGCGTCCACAAGGACCTGCCTGTCCCGCCCCCGCAACAGCAGCAGCACGAAGGGATCCTCGTCCAGCAGTCGCGCCACCTGGTGGCACAGCGCCGCGGTGTGCCCGCAGTGGTCCCAGGCTCCGCAGTCGCACTCCGGCTCCAGGTCACCCAGCCCGGGGAGCAGTTCGATGCCCGCGGCCGCCGAGTCCTCGACCAGGTGCGGTGGCATCTCGCGGTCGAGCAGCGCCGCCAGGTGCCCGGCGCGCTCGACGGCCAGGTCGAGGAACCGGACCCACTGTTCGTCCGACAGCTCCGGCAGCAGGACGTCCGCACGGTGCGCCGCCCGGCCGGGGTCGCGGACGACGGCCGTGACCCGGCCGGGCCGCACCGACACCGCGCCCACCGCTCCCGAGCGCGCGAGCCGGCGTCCCGCCTTCACCTGCGCCCCGTCCAGGGCCGTGTCCTCCAGGGCACGCAGCCATGCCCGGCCCCACCACGTCTGCGCGAAGCCCCGTCCGCGCGCGGGCGGCCGAGCGGGGAACGTCCGCTCGGCCTCCTCCTCGTACCGGGTCATCGCGCCTCCCCGCGCAGTTCCACCAGGTCGGCCAGCTCCCGGTCGGTCAGTTCCGTGAAGGCCGCCTCGGCGGAACCGAGGACGGCGTCGGCCAGTTCCCGTTTGCGGCCGAGCAACTCCGCGATGCGGTCCTCGACGGTTCCCTCGGCGATCAGCCGGTGCACCTGTACGGGCCGGGTCTGCCCGATGCGGTACGCCCGGTCGGTGGCCTGCGCCTCCACCGCGGGGTTCCACCAGCGGTCGTAGTGCACGACGCGTTCGGCCCGGGTCAGGTTCAGCCCCGTCCCGGCAGCCCTCAAGGAGAGCAGGAAGACGGGCACCTCGCCCGCCTGGAAGCGCCGCACCAGCGTTTCGCGCTCGGCCACGGGCGTGCCGCCGTGCAGCAGTTGCGTGGGCACCCCACGGGCCGCGAGATGCCGTTCCAGGAGGCGTGCCATCCGCACGTACTGCGTGAAGACGAGAACGCCCGCCCCCTCGGAGAGGATCGTGTCGAGGAGCTCGTCGAGCGAGTCCAGCTTGCCCGACCGTCCCGCGATCCGCGGATCGTCCTCCTTGAGGAACTGCGCCGGGTGATTGCAGATCTGCTTCAGTCCGGTCAACAGCTTCACGACCAGTCCCCGGCGTGCCATACCGTCGGCCTTCGAGATCGCCTCCAGCGTCTCCCGGACCAGGGCCTCGTACAGGCCCGCCTGTTCCCCGGTCAGCGGCACGGCATGATCGGTCTCGGTCTTCGGCGGCAGCTCGGGCGCGATCCCCGGATCCGACTTGCGGCGGCGCAGCAGGAACGGCCCCACCAGCCGGGCGAGCCGCTGCGCGGCGGCGGGGTCACGGGCGCCCTCGACCGCCTGGGCGAACCGGGCGCGGAACGCGCCGTGGGGCCCGAGCAGCCCCGGGGTCGTCCAGTCGAGGATCGCCCACAGTTCCGAGAGGTTGTTCTCCACGGGGGTGCCGGTGAGCGCCACGCGCGCGCGTGCCTCGACGGAGCGCAGGGCCCGCGCGGTCGCCGAGTACGGATTCTTCACGTGCTGGGCCTCGTCGGCGACGACCATCCCCCAGGGAACCCCGGCGAGCCGCCCCGCGTGCAGGCGGAGCGTGCCGTAGGTCGTGAGGACGAACTCCCCGTCTGCCGGGGAGTCCAGACTGCGCCCCGGGCCGTGGAAGCGACGCACCGGTGTGCCGGGCGCGAACCTCTCGATCTCGCGCTGCCAGTTGCCCAGCAGGGACGTCGGACAGACCACGAGCGTGGGACCTGCCGCGGCGGCGTTCGCCTGGCGGCGCAGATGCAGGGCGATCAGCGTGACCGTCTTGCCGAGCCCCATGTCGTCCGCCAGGCAGCAGCCGAGCCCCAGGGACGTCATCCGGGCCAGCCAGCTGAAACCACGCACCTGGTAGTCGCGCAGGGTGGCGGCGAGCGCCGCGGGCGGGCCGACCGGCTGCTGCCCCTCGGGCGCCATGAGCCGCTTCCGCAGCTCCGCCAGCCACCCGGTGGGACGTACGTCGACCCTGCGGCCGTCGACCTCCGTGGAGCCGGTCAGTGCGGCGCCGAGCGCCTCGACGGGCGTGACGGCGCGGTCCTGCCGCGCGCGGGCGTGACGCGCCTCCTGAGGGTCGATCAGCACCCACTGGTCGTGCAGCCGCACGAGGGGGCGTCCGGCGTCCGCCATCCGGTCCAGCTCCGCACGGGAGAGTTCCCGGCCGTCCAGCGTGAACCGCCAGGTGAACGCGAGCCGTGCGTCGGCGGAGAGGAACGAGGGCATCCGCGTGCGTTCCGCGGCCCGTGTGTCCCCGTCGCCCGGCGGGCCGATGTCCACTCCGGCGGACAGGTCCCGTGACAGTTCCTTGGGCCAGTGCACTTCGACGCCCGCCGCGGACAGCGCCCGGGTGCCCGCTCCGAGGAGTTCGGCTACCTCGTCGTCAGCGAGTTCGACGCGGTCCGGTACGGTCGCCGAGAGCAGGGCCGTGAGCGGCGGCCAGGCGCGGGCGGCGCGGCGCAGGGCCAGCAGTGCGTCCAGCCGCGCGCGGGGGCCGAAGGACGTGACCGCCGGGCCGCCGGACCACACCTCGGCGGCGTCCGCGACCGACGCCGGTCCGCCGACGGTGTGCACCTGGAGCACAGCGCGGAACCGTGGCGCGGCGGCGTCGTGGAGCGCGTCGTCGAGGCCCTGCACCTCGATCCGTAGCGAGAGCCGTACGCCGGCGTCGTGGCCCGCGGCCACGTCGTCCGCCCACGCCCGCTGCCGGGGCAGGTGCTGCGGCTGTGCCGCCGCGTACGCCGGGCCGCCGGTGACCAGCGGCGCGGCGGGGGAGCGGGGGAGCGTGTCGGCGATGGCGTCCAGGAAGGAGCGCAGCAGCAGTTCCGGATCGGGCAGCCTGGGCGGCCCCGCGTCGCTCACCGGGACGGCGTGTGCCTCGGGCGGCATCGAGGCCGCCAGCTCGCGGACCAGTTCCGCGTCACCTGCGGACAGGGGACCGATCCGCCAGGCGTCGTGATCGGCGGGGGAGAGCCCGGGCAGCAAAAGGCCGCGGGCCAGGAAGTGCAGGGCCAGCACTGCTGCCGAACCCCAGAACGCGGTGGCCCGGTCCGCACGCGTGTCGGTACGCGCGCGTGTGAGCACCGGCAGGGCGGCGCGTACCGGTAGTAGCACCGCCGGTAGGCGTACCCGCTCGATCCCGTGCTCGCCGGGTACTGCCACGCCCAGGTCCGTGACGGCACCCGAGCCGGCGGTGGCGGGCGGGGGACCGTCCGGCCGCCAGAAGGCGACGTGGCCGGCTCGTGCGGGATCGGCCGGCAGGAACACGGCACAGCAGTGGCTCAGTTCGGTCGACTCGGAGGATGGCACCGCGGTGATGCTCTGCACGGCTCGACCCGTCTCCTCAAATTTGACTACTGGGGGGAGAGGCTGCCGAAGGTACCTCACGGCCGCGGCCGACCCCGAACGGCTACGCTGTGACCTGAGTCACTTCACTTGGTGTTCGACAGGCGGCAGAGAAGTCCGGCCTCAGGGATGCGTAAGGGACGCGTATCAGGGACGTCTCAGGGTCGCGGTCCGGAACCGTGGGAAGCACGGGCCCGTTTTCACAACAGAGAGCGGCAGTGGCCGCGAAGGAGGCGACGCACATGTCGAAGAACGCGAAGATCGCCGCAGGGGGTGTGGCGGTCGGGCTCATCCTGCTGATATGGCTGCCTTGGTGGGTGGCGTTCCTGATCGTGGTGGGGGTTCCGGCCGCCGCGTATCTGACGCTGGACCCTTCACAGCGGCGCAGGCTGCGCCGAGTGGCCCGAAAGGAAATCGGGCGCTGAGAGACCGGTGCTGCGGCGTGCCGCCCTTCGGCACCTTGTGGCCCCTTCGGCGCGCGGCAGCCGATCCCATCGCCGCCCCTGGATCTGCCGGCATGGTCGGGGGCGGTGACGCGACGGCGTCGTCGCCGTGATCCCGGCGTTTCCGATCGCTCTGGCACGGTCTGGCCTCGCCGGAACGAGGGGGCGACCGCCGCGCTCATCGTGCCCGCACGGGGCTCTCGGCGCCTGTGACAGCTGCTGCGTCGGGCTGATCCCGTCGGACCGCTCGTGTCGGCGGCCTTCCGGGCCGGGTGCCATGGCAGGGCTGAACGGTCGCTCCGGCCACAAGAACGTGGCTTCGTGCGTATGCACCGCCCGGACACCGGTTCCGTGCCTGTGCACCGTCCCGGACGCCGCCCGAGGGACCTGGAGGCGGACCGGGCGGTTACAGGCGGCAGGGCCCGCACCATGCCAGGGACGCGGGCCCGGGGGCGGTCAACTGGGGCGTACGGCCAACTTGTCGAGGGCTTCCAGAAGGCCGGGCAACTCCGGGCCGCGGCCCACCGGCAGTACCTCACCGGGCTCGTCGTCCAGCAGGACGAAGGCGATGTCGTCGGTGCGGGCCACCAGCGACCAGCCAGGGCCGTCGGCGCGGAGCGTCCGGGCGTTGCCCGGTGCGAAGGCCGAGCGGATCCGGCCGAGGGGCGGTGGCGCATCCACGTAGGCCCTGGCCTCGGCCAATACGCGCCGGATGCCACGGTGGCCCGCAGCCGGTTCCGACGCCCCCTCCGAAGCGGCTTCCGACGCCCCCTCCGAAGCGGCTTCCGGCGCCTCGTCCGAGGCTGCTTCCGCGGCCGGTTCCGAGACCGCTGCGGGGACGCGCCGTGGAGCCGATGCGGGCGCGGGGAGGTCGGCCTCGTCGATCTGCTCGCGCCAGACCGCCCACTGCAACGCGATCTCGTCGGCGCCCAGCCGCCGCTGGGCCGGGCCCCAGGTACTGGTGTCCGGCGGAGTCAACCGCGGGCCGTCCACCACATCAGGACCCGGGTCGTGCGGCGCCGGCACCCCCGGCGCGGCTACCGCGACCGAGAGCGGCCAGCCCGGTAGAGCCGCGACGACCGTGCGCTCGTCCGGCGACAGGTCGTGCTCCATGCCGCAGTCCCAGGACGCGATCGCCACGGCTACCAGCGAGACGTCGTCGATGACGACCGTCCAGCGGGCACCCGCACCGTCCTGGCCGAGCACCAGACCGTACCCGTCGGCCAGCGGCGCAAGGCCGAGCGCCGCGCACGCCGCCGGATAGTCGTCGCCCAGCACGCTCGGAAATTGCGCGGGCGTCAGCAGTACTGCCGTGAGCACGTACAACGCATCGTCCGCGGCGGCGACGACCTCCTCGTCCGTCCCGGCCATCCCAGCCTCCCCAGTGGTTCGTCCAACGGCGCGCACCATAGTGTGACCGGAAGCCAGTTGTCACGACTCTCTTTCACACCAGGAGCTGCGGTTCTCCGCCTGGAGCGGGCGAAACGACCGCGGAGTAGCGGCGGATACGCCATCAGGCCGCCGGCAGACCCAGGAGGTCACGGGCCACCGCGCGCGGCGACTCGTCACGCTCCCGGGCCAGTGCGATGACGGCCCGACAGGCAAGTTCGCTCACGCCGAACGACAACGCCTCCGGCGACACCCAGGCCGCCGTCTCGTCGATCTGGTCCTGGTCGTCCTCCGCACGGGCCGCCACATGGGCGGCAGCAGCTTCGAACAAGTTGTGGGCACGTCGTTCACGAAGTCCGGCGTTCTCCGCGGGTGCGGAACCGCCGAATCCGGCGATGTACGCGCGGATCCTGTCGAACATGCGGACCACCTTCCTCCAGTGCCGAGCCGTCTTCCGTCCTTCGCCTGCTCTTCTCAACGTAAGGTCACGGCCGCGGTGACAGAAGAGGGCAGATCGGTGGCGGAGGGGAGCAGACCGGGAGGACGGGGGTTCGGCTGAGGCGGACGGGGCGCCGAGAAGGGGCAGGCTCCCGCCTGGTGGGGCGCCCCGGCCGTGCTCAGCCCTCCCGGACCGCCAGGGCGAGAAACCGGGCGTCCTCATCGACGTACGAGGTCATACGCCACCCCGAACCCGTCAGCAACGGCCGCAGGTTGGCTTCGGCGCGCAGGTCGTCCGGCGTGATCCGCCGCCCCTGGCGGGCCGCGAGCGCCGCGCGGCCGATCGGATGGAACAGGGCCAGCGTGCCGCCCGGCCGCACCACACGAGCCAACTCCCTTAGATCCGCGCCGGGATGAGGGAGATGCGCGATCAGCCCGGCGGCGAACACGGCGTCGAACGCCGCCGTACGCAGCGGTAGCGCGACCACGTCGGCGAGCAGCAGCCGGCCGTCCCGCTCCCGACCGGCACGGACCACCTCATGGAGCATCGCCGGAGTCAGGTCGACGCCCACGACCACTCCCGAGGTGCCCACGGCCGCGCGCAGCGGCGGCAGGGCTCGGCCAGTACCGCACCCCGCGTCGAGCACGCGGTCCCCGGGGCGCAGTCCAAGAGCGGTGACGGCGGCGGCGTAGGCCGGGCCGTCGTCCGGGAACCGCCGGTCCCAATCGGCCGCGCGGGCGGTGAAGAACTCCTGCACATGTGTGTGGTCGTCGCTCATGTTCCGCATGATCCCGCACCGGCACGAAAGGCGCCTCCGCGCCCGTGTCCGAGCGTGAAGCGATCGGGTCGGGACATTTTCCGTGTCGGATACCGACGCCTCTCGACAAAGATCCCCTTCGCCCGTCCGCTTCCGGCTGGTGTCCGGGTCCTGGAACATCTGGATCACATCGCATTCGGCCGGCCGTCCGTGGGCTGCCATGGGCGGTGGCACGTGTCGGCTCGGGGCCGGGGCCGGGGCCGGTGCGGCGCCGCCCCATCCGCGCGCGGAGCCACCCGCCGCTCGCGCCACGACTGGTTCGCCACCACAGCTTTCACCGGTCCCAGGGTCCCCGCCTCCGGCGGGCACACCGCCGGGCCGGGCGTCGCGAGTACGCCCTACCCCGACCCGGCGGCGCTGCACTGAAACGCCGTCAGTCCGCCAGATCCCGAACTGCCACCACCTTGTCCACGGCGACACGGACCAACAGTTCACCCGGTACCCCGTTGCGCGCGCCGAACTCCTCCGCGCGCTCCTCGCCCATGTACCTGGCCCCGATCCTGGTCGCCCAGTGCCGGATCTCGTCGAGATCCTCCGACAGCCGGGCCTGCCCGTTCAGCACGACGAAGTGGAACGGCGGCCGGTCGTCGTCCACACACAGCGCGACCCGCCCGTCACGGGCCAGATTGCGCCCTTTCACCGTCTCCTTTCCCGTGTTGAAGACCACGTCGTCCCCGTCCAGCAGGAACCAGATCGGGGCGACGTGCGGGCTCCCGTCGGCCCGTACGGTGGACAGCTTTCCGGTGCGGGTGCCGTCAGAGACGAACGCCCGCCATTCCTCATCGGTCATCTTCTGTGCCATGCCTCCCATCCTCCTTGCCGGGACGACGGTCGTGGGTAAGGCTGGCTGGGGGATCCTCCGGCCAGAGGGCGACATCACACGGGGAGACGGAACATGGCGCAGAACCAGCGGCTCGGTTGGTTGCTCGACGACCTGACCGAACGCGTGGAACACGTACGGCACGCACTGGTGCTGTCGAACGACGGGCTGGTGACGGGGGCGAGTACCGGCCTGCGCCGCGAGGACGCCGAGCACCTCGCCGCGATAGCCTCCGGGCTGCACAGCCTCGCCAAGGGCTCGGGACGCCACTTCGGCGCGGGCAGAGTACGCCAGACCATGATCGAATACGACGACGCCGTGCTGTTCGTGAGCGCCGCGGGATCCGGCAGCTGCCTGTGCGTGCTCAGCGGCGCCGAAGTGGACATCGGGCAGATCGCCTACGAGATGACACTGCTCGTCAACCGGGTCGGTGAGCACCTCGGCGTGGACGCCCGGCAACCCGAGCGCGGACCTGCCTCGGATCAGTGACGGCAGACACCTGGCAGATCTCTGCCGTATCCCAGGCGGATCTCTGACGAAAAGATCTCTGATCGCACCTCTCTGACCTGCGCATTTCTCCTGCCCGATGGAGTTGTCCACAGGCTCGCCACGACATCCGTGCGAGCGGCTAACGTCATATGTCACAGCGAACGCACACAGCGTGAGCACCGACTCCACGGGGGAGTAGCACCATGCCGGGCAGCACTGTCACACCACCTCGCCATCTCACCTGCACCCCGAGCCGCGCGGCACGCGAACTCGGACTCAGGCGCGGTGAGTTCGATCTCGCCGTGCATCTGGGGCGGATCCGGACCGTACCGGACGAGGGCGGCGGAGGACGCCGGGTCGCACGGGCGGAGATCGATCGGCTGTGCTCGGCGGAGAATTTCCCCGAAACACTCCGGGAGGACGTCGCGACCGTGGGCACCGCGACGGGCGCGGCTCTCCTGCACGTGCCGACCGGCAGGTTCACCCGACTCGCGCGCCTCGGCCTGGTGGCGCCCGTCAAGCTCTACGTCAATCGTTATCGTGCGGTGGTCTGGCTCTATCTGGCCGACGAACTACGACAGTTCGGGGCCGACGGCAAGCGCGCCGACCTGCTGACGGGCCGTATGCCCGAGGAACTGCGCGGCCGGCTCGGGGCCGGCCTCGACCTCCGCCCCCGCAACTGGCGCGGACGTCACCTGGGATTCCTGCTGCGGCAGACCGACGACCCATGGGAACGCGCCGGGGCCGTGGCCGCCTTCCGCGACCCCGCCCACGTCGCGGACGTCGTCCCGGACGCCCACGACCGTGCCCATCTCAACCGTTTCCGGCCAGGGCCGCCCGTCCACGGCCGGCCGGGATCGCCCTCCGCACACCTCGCGGAGAAGATCATGACAGCGGACCAGCAGGACGAGATCGGCTGGCTGAGGAGCGAGCTGGCACGTGTGGTGGACGAAGCGCGTGCGCAGCGGTCCGCACCGCGTTCTGTCGCGCCCGTCGTCCAGCCCCCGCCGCGACCGGCCCCGATGGCCGCTCGCAGTAAGGCAGCCACCCCTCGCTGTGGCCCGCCCACGGCCAGGACACCCGAGCGGCCCCGCGGACTGCTCGGCCGGCTGCGCGGCGGAAGCACCCGGCACACGAGAGCGCGAGCCCTTCGGCTACAGGGCCCTGAACAGGCCCTCCTGGACGACCGACACGAGCAGGCGCCCCGCCCTGTCATAGATACGACCACGGGCCAGCCCACGGCCACCGGTCGCGACCGGTGACTCCTGGTCGTACAGCAACCACTCGTCCGCGCGGAACGGGCGGTGGAACCACATGGCGTGGTCGAGGGACGCCAGGTCGAAGATCCGCCGTCCCCACAGCGGTTCCACGGGGATGCGCACCGCGTCGAGAAGGGTCATGTCGCTCGCGTAGGTGAGCGCGCAGGTGTGCACCAGCGGATCGTCGCCCAGTGGGCCGACCGCCCGCATCCACACCGCGCTGCGCGGCTCCGCGTCCTTGACGTCCTCGGCGTTCCACCGCAGCCGGTCGACGTAACGGATGTCGAAGGGCTGACGGCGCGCCATCCGCTCCAGCTGATCCGGCAGGACCCCGAGGTGCTCACGGATCTCGTCGGCGATCGTCGGCAGGGTTTCCGGATCCGGTACCTCCCGGGCCGGCGGCAGCTGGTGCTCGAACGGTCCTTCCTCGGGTTTGTGAAAGGAGGCGGTCAGATTGAAGATCGTGCGGCCCTGCTGCACAGCCGTGACCCGCCGGGTGGTGAACGAGCGCCCGTCGCGGATGCGCTCCACCTGGTACACGATCGGCACGCCCGGCCTGCCCGGGCGGAGGAAGTACGCGTGCAGCGAGTGCACCGGGCGCTCGTTGTCCGTGGTGCGCCCCGCGGCGACCAGCGCCTGGCCCGCGACCTGGCCGCCGAAGACCCGTTGCAGGGATTCCTGCGGGCTGCGGCCACGGAAGATGTTGACCTCGATCTGCTCCAGGTCGAGCAGGTCGACAAGCCTTTCGGCGGGGTTCGTCATGGGCGTGATTCTCCAGTGTTCACAGCTGGCCGACGGAGGTGACGCGGACGACCGCACGGCCTTCGGCGTCGGACGCGGTGAGGTCGACCTCCGCGCTGATGCCCCAGTCGTGATCGTCGTTCGGATCGTCGAAGATCTGACGGACACGCCACAGACCGTTGCGCGGCTCCTCCTGGATCACGAGCAGCTTGGGCCCGCGTGCGTCGGGGCCCGTACCCAGGTCCTCGTACTCGTCCCAGTACTTGTCCATGGCCTCGCCCCAGGCATCCGCGTCCCAGCCGGCCTCGGCGTCCATCTCGCCGAGTTCGTCGACCTGGTCGAGGGCGGCGAGTTCGACCCGGCGGAACATCGCGTTGCGGACCAGAACCCGGAAGGCGCGTGCGTTGGCGGTGACGGGTTTCACCTCGTCGGCCCGCTCCTGGGCCTCCTCGGCTGTCATCTCCTCCGGATTGGCCAACTGCTCCCATTCGTCCAGCAGACTGGAGTCGACCTGGCGCACCATCTCGCCGAGCCAGGCGATCAGATCCTGGAGGTCCTCGGACTTCAGGTCGTCGGGGACGGTGTGCTCCAGGGCCTTGTAGGCGCCGGCCAGGTAGCGCAGCACGATGCCCTCGGTGCGTGCGAGTTCATAGAACGACACCAACTCGGTGAAGGACAAGGCCCGTTCGTACATGTCGCGGACGACGGACTTCGGCGACAGAGGATGGTCGCCGACCCAGGGGTGGCTCTTGCGGTAGGTGTTGTACGCGTGGAAGAGGAGTTCCTCCAGGGGCTTCGGGTACGTGACGTCCTGGAGGCGCTCCATGCGCTCCTCGTACTCGACGCCGTCCGCCTTCATCGCGGCGACCGCCTCGCCACGCGCCTTGTTCTGCTGCGCGACCAGGATCTGCCGCGGGTCGTCCAGGGTGGACTCCACGACGGAGACCATGTCCAGCGCGTACGACGGCGACTCCGGGTCCAGCAGTTCGAACGCGGCTAGCGCGAACGTGGACAGCGGCTGGTTGAGGGCGAAGTCCTGCTGAAGGTCGACCGTGAGCCGGACGATACGGCCCTCGGTGTCCGGTTTGTCGAGCTTCTCGACGATGCCGCCGTCCAGCAGCGAGCGGTAGATGGCGATCGCCCGGCGGATGTGCCGCAGCTGCTGCCTGCGCGGCTCGTGGTTGTCCTCCAGCAGCCGGCGCATCGCCTCGAACGCATTGCCGGGACGTGCGATCACCGACAGCAACATGGTGTGCGTCACCCGGAAACGGGAGGTCAACGGCTCCGGCTCGGAGGCGATGAGCTTGTCGAAGGTGTTCTCGGTCCAGCCGACGAAACCCTCCGGCGCCTTTTTGCGGACCACCTTGCGGCGCTTCTTCGGGTCGTCGCCCGCCTTGGCGAGGGCCTTCTCGTTCTCGATGACGTGCTCCGGAGCCTGCGCCACGACCAGACCGGCGGTGTCGAATCCGGCCCGGCCGGCCCGGCCCGCGATCTGGTGGAACTCACGGGCGCGCAGGGTGCGGACACGGCTGCCGTCGTACTTGGTCAGCGCTGTGAACAACACGGTCCGGATGGGCACGTTGACGCCCACACCGAGTGTGTCCGTGCCGCAGATGACCTTCAGCAAGCCGGCCTGGGCGAGCTTCTCCACCAGCCGCCGGTACTTGGGCAGCATGCCGGCGTGGTGCACACCGATGCCATGACGGACGTAACGGGAGAGGTTGTGGCCGAATTTGGTGGTGAAGCGGAAACTGCCGATCAACTCGGCGATCTGCTCCTTCTCCTCGCGCGAGCACATGTTGATGCTCATCAGCGCCTGTGCCCGCTCCACGGCCTGCGCCTGCGTGAAGTGGACGATGTAGACGGGGGCCTGCCTGGTTTCGAGGAGGTCGGTGAGGGTCTCCGTGAGCGGGGTGAACCGGTACTCGTAGGAGAGGGGCACCGGACGGGTCGCCGAGCGGACGACGGAGGTGGGCCGGCCGGTGCGCCGGGTGAGGTCCTGCTCGAAGAAGGACACGTCGCCGAGCGTGGCCGACATGAGGACGAACTGGGCCTGTGGCAGTTCCAGCAGCGGGATCTGCCAGGCCCAGCCGCGGTCGCCCTCCGCGTAGAAGTGGAACTCGTCCATGACGACCTGGCCGACGTCCGCGTCCTTGCCGTCACGCAGGGCGATGGAGGCCAGCACCTCGGCCGTGCAGCAGATCACGGGGGCGTCGGCGTTGACGGAGGCGTCACCGGTCAGCATGCCGACGTTCTCGGTGCCGAACATTTTGCACAGCTCGAAGAACTTTTCCGAGACGAGCGCCTTGATCGGAGCGGTGTAGAAGGTGACCTCGTCCCGGGCCAGCGCGGCGAAGTGGGCGCCCGCGGCGATCATGCTCTTGCCGGACCCGGTGGGCGTCGACACGATCACGTTCGCGCCGGAGACCACCTCGATCAGCGCCTCCTCCTGATGGGGGTAGAGCGTGAGACCGCGATCCCGCGTCCACGACTCGAAGGCTTCGTAGAGGGCGTCGGGGTCGGCGGTCGGTGGCAGCTGATCGATGAGGGTCACGCACCCATCTTGCCTGGCGACCCGGCGGATACGGGAATCGGCTGCGAGTACGAAGATCGCTACCGCTACGCTGTGTCGCCGACGGAGCGTCAATGCACCCGGTCAACTGGACAGCGGTACAAGAGGAATGGGGCGGGCAACGGCGATGATGGGACCAGCACACTCACTGTCGGGGGCCGCGGCCTGGCTCGGCGTCGGGGCGGCCGCCGCCGCGGCCGGGCATCCGATGCCCTGGCCGGTCCTCCTGGTGGGCGCCCTGATCAGCGCCGGTGCGGCGCTCGCTCCGGACCTCGATCACAAGGCGGCCACTATCTCGCGCGCCTTCGGGCCGTTGTCGCGAGGGCTGTGCGAGATCGTGGACAAGCTCTCCTACGCCGTCTACAAGGGCACCCGGATGAGGGGCGACACACGTCGCTCCGGTGGGCACCGGACGCTGACGCACACCTGGCTGTGGGCGGTACTGATCGGCGCGGGTGCCTCGGCCCTGGCGTTCACCGGCGGCCGGTGGGCGGTGCTGGCGATCCTCTTCGTCCACATGGTGCTGGCGATCGAGGGACTGCTGTGGCGGGCGGCCCGCGGGTCCAGCAGCGACATCCTGGTGTGGTTGCTGGCCGCGACCAGCGCGTGGATCCTTGCCGGCGTTCTGGACAAACCGGGCAATGGTTCCGACTGGCTGTTCACCGATCCCGGCCAGGAGTACCTGTGGCTGGGGCTGCCCATCGTGCTGGGGGCGCTGGTGCACGACATCGGGGACGCGCTGACGGTCTCCGGTTGCCCGATCCTGTGGCCGATCCCGGTCGGCCGCAGGCGCTGGTACCCCCTGGGTCCGCCCAAGGCCATGCGGTTCCGGGCGGGCAGCTGGGTCGAGCTGAAGGTGCTGATGCCGGTGTTCATGCTGCTCGGCGGAGTGGGCTGCGCGGCGGCGCTCAACGTGATCTGAGCGGGGTCCGCGATCGGTGCCGGGGCCCAGGCGCCGATCCGGGCCGAGGCCGGGGTGGAGACCGGGGCCGAGGACCGGGACCGGGGCGGTGTCCGGGCAGTGGTCCGGGAGGGGTTTCGAGCCGTGGTCGCAGCGCCGGAGCGGGCGCTCCGGCACGGGGGCGGGCGCGTCGGTGGTGGCTGTGGCCCGTTCGGCCGGGCGGTCCGGAGGCGGGTGCTCCGGGGTCAGGCGGCCCCGCCGCTCCCGGCGGAGTCCCGCCCCGCCCCGCCGTACCGGCGCTCGAAGCGAGCGACACGGCCCTCCGAGTCGACCGTGCGGGCCTTGCCCGTGTAGAAGGGGTGGCTCTCCGAGGAGATCTCGACGTCCACCACCGGGTACGTCTCGCCGTCGTCCCAGTCGATGGTCTGGTCGCTGGTGGCGGTGGACCGGGTGAGGAAGGCGTAGCCGGCGGAGCGGTCGCGGAAGACCACGGGGTGGTAGTCGGGGTGCTTGTCCTGGTGCATGGCGGCTCCTCGCGCGGGACGGCCGGCGGGTGGGCGCGGCCGGGCTCAGGTGGAGAAGGAGTCCTCGTCCACGACGTGCATCGCGGCCTCTTCGGCGGAGGCACCCGCGCCGTCGATGCCCACGTCGGTGGCGACGAGTGCGCTTTCATCGTCCTCGTGGGCACCCTCGTCGGGTGCGACGAGGCGGCCGGAGCGGAGGTCGCCGACCTCGTTGTCGAGCAGTTCGCCGTCGGTGCCCTGGCAGTCGCCGATGCCGTCACCGTCGGGTACGGCGAGATCGGGCTGCTCCTCGGCCAGACGCTGGTCCAGCGTCTCGCCCTCGTGGCCCTCGGCCGCCGTCACACCGGAGTGTTCCACCGCCCACGGCCTCTCGGGGGGAGACCAGCCTCGGTCGAGTGGATCTTCGACACCGTCGTCGACCAGTGTGTCCTCGGCGTCGAGCAGCCCCGAGTCCTCCTGGATCTCGGATCCATCCGGCTGGTAGACGTCGTCCCCCCATCCGTCGGAGCTGTTCACGGGTACCTCCAGGTGGTGGGGACGGCCCGTTCCCGCCATGGTCGGTGGTGGACCACCGGCACGCGGGGCACAGGTCTCACCCGGCTCGAACCCGACGGTTCCCGGGCATCCCCCGAACCGGTGCCGTTCTCCAGCCTTTCACTCCGCTTCGGGACCGCGCAACGCCACGGCCCCCGTCCCGCGCCCGTGTCCGCCGCTCCACCTGCGCCGCGGCCCGCTCCCCCGAGCAGCGTGACCGCCGGCGTCGGGGCGTCTCGCCCTACCGCCTGCCCCGCTCGCCACCCCTCGATGCCATGGGTGCCAGGGCACCCGGCGGTGCGCCGATCACCTGGACGATCCGAGGCGCTGGCCTGCTCCTACACACCGCGGTCCGTGGCGCCGCCTCCACTCGTGGCGTTCGCGGTGTTCCACTCACCCGTGCCAGGACCGCCACAGCGCCGCGTACGCCCCGTCGGCCGCGACCAGCTCGCCGTGGCTGCCCAGCTCGCTGATGCGGCCGTTCTCGACGACGGCGATGACGTCGGCGTCGTGCGCGGTGTGCAGCCGGTGGGCGATGGCGACCACGGTGCGGCCGTCCAGGACACGGGCCAGGGAGCGTTCGAGGTGACGGGCCGCACGGGGGTCGAGGAGCGAGGTCGCCTCGTCCAGGACCAGAGTGTGCGGGTCGGCCAGCACCAGTCGGGCCAGGGCGATCTGCTGGGCCTGTGCCGGGGTGAGCGCCAGACCGCCCGAGCCGACCTTGGCGTCCAGCCCGTCCTCCAGGTCCCGCGCCCAGCCGTCCGCGTCGACCGCGCCCAGTGCCGCCCACAGCTCCGCGTCCGCGGCGTCGGTGCGGGCGAGCAGCAGGTTGTCGCGCAGGGTGCCCACGAACACGTGGTGCTCCTGATTGACGAGGGCGACGTGGGAGCGGACACGTTCGGCGGTCATCCGGGACAGCTCGGCGCCGCCCAGGGTGATCCGGCCGTTGCGGGGCCCGTAGATGCCCGCGAGCAGTCTGCCCAGGGTGGACTTGCCCGCACCCGAGGGACCGACCAGGGCGAGCCGGGTGCCCGGCGCGACCGAGAGCGACACCTCGCGCAGGACGTCGACCCCCTCGCGGTAGCCGAAGTGCACCCGGTCCGCGTGTACGTCCCGGCCTTCGGGGGCCAGCTCTGCGTCCCCGGCGTCCGGCTCGATCTCCCGCACCCCGACCAGGCGCGCCAGCGACACCTGGGCCACCTGCACCTCGTCGTACCAGCGCAGGATCAGGTTGATCGGATCGACGAGCATCTGCGCGATGAGTGCACCCGTGGTCAGCTGGCCCACTCCGATCCAGCCCCGCAGGACGAAGACCCCGCCGGCCATCAGGACCGAGCCGAGCACCACTACGTGGGTGAGGCTGATGACCGGAAAGAGCACGGACCGCAGCCAGAGGGTGTACCGCTCCCACGCGGTCCATTCCTTGATCCGGCGTTCCGACAGGGCGATGCGCCGGGCGCCCAGACGGTGGGCCTCGACGGTGCGGCCGGCGTCGACGGTCTCGGCGAGCGCGGCGGCCACGGCGGCGTATCCGGCGGCCTCCGAGCGGTAGCCGGACGGGGCCCGTTTGAAGTACCAGCGGCAGCCGATCACCAGCAGCGGCACGGCGAGCAGGACGGCCGCCGCGAGCGGCGGCGCCGTGACGACGAGTCCGGCGAGCAGCAGCGCCACCCAGACGACGCCGATCGACAGCTGCGGCACGGCCTCGCGCATGGCGTTGGCCAGCCGGTCGATGTCCGTGGTGATGCGGGAGAGCAGGTCGCCGGTGCCTGCGCGTTCCAGGACGCCGGGCGGCAGCCCGACCGAACGAACGAGGAAGTCCTCGCGCAGGTCGGCCAGCATCCGCTCACCGAGCACCGCGCCGCGCAGCCGCACCTCGCGCACGAACACGGCCTGTATGGCGAGCGCGAGCACGAACAGCCCGGCGGTCAGGCCCAGGTGCAGTTCCCGCGCCTCGTCGGACACCCGCTCCACGAGTCCGCCGAGGAGGTAGGGGCCCGCCATGGAGGAGACCACGGCCATCGTGTTGACGGCCATGAGGAGCAGGAAGGCGCGACGGTGCCGCCGGAACAGTTCGGCCACGTAGGCGCGTACGGTCCTCGCGGTGCCGACGGGCAGGGTGGTGGCGGTCGTCGGGGCCGCCGGGTCGTACGCCGGTGGCGCAACGCCGATCATGCGCTCTCCTCGATCTCTTCAAGGACGCCCGGCAGGGCGGCTTGGTCGTCCAGCGGATCCCGCGGGTCGTCCCGGTCGTCCCGGGCTCCGAGCGCCACCGACTCGTCCTCCGTCTCGCGGGTCACGACGGCCCGGTACCGAGGTTCCGTGCGCAGCAGATCGCGGTGCACGCCGACGGCCGTCAGTTCGCCGCCGTGCACCAGCACGACCCGGTCCGCGCGGTCCAGGACGAGCGGCGACGAGGTGAACACCACCGTCGTACGTCCCGTCCGCAGCTTCCGCACGCCCTCCGCGATCCGCGCCTCGGTGTGCGAGTCGACGGCCGAGGTCGGCTCGTCCAGGACGAGCACCTCGGGATCGGTGACCAGCGACCGGGCCAGCGCGAGCCGCTGGCGCTGGCCGCCGGACAGGGACCGTCCCCGTTCCGTGATCCGGGCGTCCATGGGATCCCGCGTGTCCGCGGACCCCTCGACGAGTGTTTCCAGTACGTCGCCGCACTGCGCGGCCGCCAGCGCGTCCTCGGCGCGGACGCCGGCGGACACGGGTACGTCGAGGAGGTCGCGGAGCGTGCCGGACAGCAGGACCGGATCCTTGTCCTGGACCAGGACGGCGGTGCGGGCGCTGTCGAGGGGGAGTTCGTCGAGTGGTACGCCGCCGAGCAGTACCGACGGCCCAGGTTCGGCCGGATGGCCGCCCAGCCGATCGGCGAGACGTCCCGCCGCGTCCGGGTCCCCGCACACCACGGCGGTGAGCAGGCCGGCCGGTGCGAGCAGGCCGGTGGCCGGGTCGTACAGATCACCGCTGGGCACCTCGGCCGCGCGTGATCCGCCGGCGTCCGTATGCCGCTCCAGGGACAGCACGCGGGAGGCTCGCTCGGCCGACGGGCGGGAGAAGGAGTATGCCATGGCGATCTCCTGGAAGTGCTGCAGCGGATAGGCGAGGATCATCACCGCGCTGTAGACGGTGACCAGTTCGCCGACCTCGATACGGCCCTGGCGGGCGAGGCCGATGCCGTGCCAGACGACCGCGACCAGCAGCAGGCCCGGCAGCAGCACCTGGAGTGCCGCGATCAGGGACCACATCCGGGCGCTGCGTACGGCGGCGTGCCGTACGTCCTGCGAGGCCCGCCGGTAGCGGTCGAGGAACAGTTCCTCGCCGCCGATGCCGCGCAGCACCCGCAGTCCTGCGACGGTGTCCGAGGCCAGTTCCGTCGCCCGACCCGCCTTCTCGCGTTGGAGATCGGCGCGCCGGGTGGCCCGGGGCAGCAGCGGCAGGACCGCGAGGGCCAGCAAGGGCAGGCCGACCGCCACGAGGACGCCGAGAGCGGGCTGATAGACGAGCAGGCCGACGCAGACCAGGACGACCGTCAGGGCGGCGGCGGTGAAGCGGGAGACGGCTTCGACGAACCAGCCGATCTTCTCGACGTCGCCGGTCGAGACGGCCACCACCTCACCGGCCGCGACCCGTCGGGTCAGCCCCGAACCCAGCAGGGCGGCCTTGCGGGCGAGCAGTTGCTGGACGCGGGCGGCGGCGGTGATCCAGTTGGTGACGGCGGCCCGGTGCAGGAAGGTGTCGCCCACCGCGACGCCGATCCCGCAGACCGCCATCAGCAGGCCGGCCAGGGCGAGCCGGGTGCCCGAGCGGTCGACGACGGCCTGGACGGCGAGGCCCACGCAGAACGGCAGCGACGAGACGGAGGTGAAATGAAGCAGGCCCCAGGCCAGCGCCTTCAGCTGGCCACCCAGTTGATTGCGCCCGAGCCACCACAGGAATCGGGGGCCCGAGCGTGCGTCCGGCACACCCGGGTCGGGATACGGAAGGTCTTGGATCTGCATGAGGTCCCAGTGGTTCGTGTCAGGGCGGAATCGGTCGGGGGTGAGGACAGGAGCGGCGGCAGCAAACCGTGCAAGGCTCGCGTCGGTGCACGGCGAAAATCAAGGGGTTTTTCCACGGTGGCGCCGGAAACGGACAAGCCTGCCGGTGGAGGGGACCGCGCGGCCTCGTCCGGCTGGACGCGGCATTGCCGAGACGGCCGACCGCCCCGTAGAACACCGGCCATGAGAAGACGGATAGTCATGTGCATGCTCGCAGGAGTGGCCCTCTTGGCGAGCGTCCTCCTCGGCTCCCCGGCGGCCTCGGCCCGGATCCTGCCGGTTCGGGCACACATCCCGACCCAGCCCGGGGTTTCCGCCCCGACCCAGCCCCGGGTTCCCGCCCCGGCCGAGGTTCCGGCCGACGTCCCGGCCGAGTTCGGCACCGACTGGCACGACCCGGTGACCGCCGCGCCGCCGGTCGCCGTTCCGGGTACCAGGTCCTGCCGGGTCACGCTCGCGGAGGTCCAGTTCCGCGACTTCACGCCGTACAGGGGCGGGTACACGCCACCGCGCGGTTGCGGTGACCGCTGGAGCAAGGTCGTGCTGCGCCTCGACGGCAAGGTGCGCGGGCGTCAGTACGACCGGCTGGGCTATTTGCACGTCGGCGGGGTCGAGATCCTGCGCACTTCCACGCCGGAGCCCTCGCCGGACGGTATCGAGTGGTCCGTGGAGAAGGACGTCACCCGCTACAGCGACACCTTCAACGATCCGCAGGACGTCGAGATGCTCATCGGGAACGTCGTGGACGACACTTACACCGGTGTCATCGACGTCAAGGTCACCCTGACCTTCTACGCGGGCAGGGCCGTCGCCACGCCGGACCGGGTCCTCACCCTCACCGACACCGGCCAGGGCACCACCCTCACCACTCCGCGCAACAGCGAGCGCATCGTCGCCGAGGTGTATGCCACCGGATCCGGCGGCGGTTGCGAGGAGTTCTGGTACCTGACCGTGGCCGATCCCGCACCGTACTCCTGCAAGGCCGACCGGGGCCCCTACCGTGAGGTGCGGATCAAGGTCGACGGCCAACTGGCGGGGATCGCCGCGCCGTTCCCGAACGTATGGACGGGGGGCTGGTCCAACCCCTTCCTCTGGTACGTGATTCCGGGCCCACGCGCCTTCGACGTGCGGCCGGTCGAGTACGACCTGACCCCGTTCGCCGGGTTGCTCAACGACGGCCGTCCGCACCGGGTCGAGATATCCGTGGACGGTGTTCCCGAAGGGCAGTCCGGCTGGAGCGCGCCGGTGAACGTCCTCGTCTGGCAGGACCCGCACCGCGCCCGGGTCACCGGCGGACTCACGACGCACCGGGTGACCGACCTCGTCAACTCCTCCACGTACACGCCCGGTTCCGTGGAGCACCGGGTCGATACCCGGGCCGGTCACCGGTTGACCGTCGCGGGTTACCTGGACACCTCGCACGGCCGGGTGACGACCACCGTCAGCCGTACCCTGGCGAACACCTCCGCGCACCGCTGGACCGACGGTGAGACAACGGACGGGCTCGACGCCACCTGGACGGACGGGGAGTCCGTCACGGTCGGCGCCGGCGGGGTGGCCCGGACCACGCGTACGGACCGGACGTACACGATGGACGGCGTGACGACCATCGGAGCGGACGACCGGCTGCGCACGGTTCTCACCCTCGGCGACCGGGCGTCGGTGGAGGCCGGCCTGGGCGGTCGGCGCCTCTCGTGGTCGCGGTTCGACGACACCTACTCCGGCGACGCGACCTACACCCTGAACGTGCCCCGTGACCAGCGGCACGCGGTCGGTACGACGAGCGAACGCTACCGGCTGTCCGGCTCGCACGGCTGCTACGACCGTTCACTGACGACAGTCCAAGGGGCGCTCGCCGACGACGACAGCCGTTGCTGAGACACAGCCGTCGCTGAGTGACGGCGTTGCTGAGCGACAGCCCTGGTGAGTGACGGCCGTTGCTGGGTGACGGCTGCTGGTGGGTGACGGCCGTATCGGAGTGACGGACGTACCGGAGTGACGGACGTACCGGAGTGACGGCCGTTGCCGCGGGGGCCTTGTGCCGGGGGCGACGCGGCCACCGTCCCGTACTGGCCCGCAGTCCCGGGCAGGCGGACCGCCGTCCCAGACAGGCGGCGGCAGTCCCGGCAGGCGGACCGCCTCCGACCGGCCCTCCGGCGGCGCCCGGTTGCCGCACGCCCTCGCCGGACCGGCCCGGCACCGACCCGAGGGTTCAGCAGCGCTGGGCGACCGTGCCGTCCAGGAGGGTGTCGAGCAGCCCGCCGAGCAGTTCGCGCTGCTCGGCGGAGAGCGCGGCCAGGATCTCCTCCGCCGCCGACCGGCGTGCGGCGCGCAGTTCCCCGAGCGTCGCCCGCCCCTCGTCGGTCAGCTCGATCCGGGTCACCCGGCGGTTCGTCGGATCCGGTGCCCGGCGCACCATGCCGTTCGCCTCCAACCCGTCGACCAGTGTCGTCACCGCGCGCGGCACCACCTCCAGGCGCTCGGCGAGGTCCGCCATGCGCGGCGGTGAGGCGTAGTGCGCCAGGGTGCGCAGCAGCCGGGACTGGGCCGGGGTGACGCCCAGGTCACGGCGCTCCAGATGGCGCTTCTGGATGCGGTGGACCCGGCGGGTGAGGCGCAGCAGCTGCTCGGCGAGCCGGCCCTCGGGGTCGGGGGTGGTCATGCGGGAACAATATCAGGAGGATGTTCATTGTGAGTATAGGTAACAATGAGCTAAGATCCTCCAGTAGTCGCCGGCCGGTCCTCGGGCCGGCACCCTCACCTCCGTAGGAGCCCATGCAACCCGACCGCACTCCCTCCTGGACACCGCCTGCCGACGCGAAGGACCAGCCTCGGCAGGTGCGCCGCATCCTGGCCCTCTTCCGCCCCTACCGCGGGCGGCTCGCGATCGTCGGCCTGCTGGTCGGGGCGTCGTCGCTGGTGTCCGTCGCCACGCCGTTCCTGCTGAAGGAGACCCTTGACGTCGCGATTCCGCAGGGCCGTACCGGTCTGCTGAGCCTGCTCGCGCTCGGCATGATCCTCAGCGCCGTCCTCAACAGCGTCTTCGGCGTGCTGCAGACGCTGATCTCGACGACCGTCGGCCAGCGCGTCATGCACGATCTGCGCACCGCCGTCTACGGCCGTCTCCAGCGCATGTCGCTCGCCTTCTTCACCCGCACCCGCACCGGCGAGGTGCAGTCCCGCATCGCCAACGACATCGGCGGCATGCAGGCCACCGTCACCTCCACCGCGACCTCCCTGGTGTCCAACCTGACCGGTGTGGTCGCCACGATCGTCGCGATGGCCGCCCTCGACTGGCGGCTGACCATCGTCTCGCTGGTCCTGCTGCCGGTGTTCGTGTGGATCGGCCGCCGCGTCGGCAACGAACGCAAGCGGATCACCACCCAGCGCCAGAAGCAGATGGCCGCGATGGCCGCGACCGTCACCGAGTCGCTGTCCGTCAGCGGCATCCTGCTGGGCCGCACGATGGGCCGCGCCGACTCCCTCACCCGGTCCTTCGCTGACGAGTCCGAGCAACTCGTCGACCTGGAGGTGCGGTCCAGCATGGCCGGCCGCTGGCGCATGGCCGTGATCACCATCGTCATGGCCGCGATGCCGGCCGTCATCTACTGGGCCGCGGGGATGACGCTCCAACTGGGCGGACCCCAGGTCTCCATCGGCACCATCGTCGCCTTCGTCTCGCTCCAGCAGGGCCTCTTCCGGCCGGCCGTGAGCCTGCTGGCGACCGGTGTCCAGATCCAGACCTCGCTCGCTCTCTTCCAGCGCATCTTCGAATACCTCGACCTGCCGATCGACATCACCGAGCGGGACCGGCCCGTCCACATCGACCAGGTCAAGGGCGAGGTGCGGTTCGAGGAGGTCGAGTTCCGCTACGAGGCCAAGGACGGCCCCGTACTGGACGGCATCGACGTCACCGTCCCCGCGGGCGGCAGCCTGGCGATCGTCGGCCCGACCGGCGCCGGCAAGTCCACGCTCGGCTATCTGGTGCCGCGGCTCTACGACGTCACCGGGGGCCGGGTCACCCTGGACGGCGTCGACGTGCGCGACCTCGACTTCGACACGCTCGCCCGGGCGGTCGGCGTCGTCTCGCAGGAGACGTACCTCTTCCACGCCTCGGTCGCCGACAACCTCCGCTTCGCCAAGCCGGACGCCACCGAAGAGGAGTTGTTCACGGCGGCCAGGGCGGCCCAGATACACGACCACATCGCGGCGCTGCCCGACGGGTACGACACGGTCGTCGGCGAGCGCGGCCACCGCTTCTCCGGCGGGGAGAAGCAGCGGCTGGCCATCGCCCGCACCATCCTGCGCGACCCGCCGGTCCTCATCCTCGACGAGGCGACCAGTGCGCTGGACACCCGCACCGAACACGCGGTCCAGGAGGCCATCGACGCCCTGTCCGCCAACCGGACGACCCTCACCATCGCGCACCGCCTCTCCACCGTCCGGGGAGCCGACCAGATCGTGGTCCTGGATTCCGGGCGCGTGGCCGAACGCGGCACGCACGAGGAACTGCTGGCGCTCGGCGGACGCTACGCGGCCCTGGTCCGCCGGGATGCGCAACTGGAACCGACAAGCTGAAGATATGCCAGGTTTGTGGGTGTATGCGGGTTAACGTGCCCGCATGCAGATGAACACTCCGTCACGGAGCACGATTCGACTGACGCGCCGGGGCAAGCTCGTCCTTGTCGTGACCGGCGCCGTCGTGGCCGGCACCGCCGTGGCGGTGCCGCTGCTGACCCTGGGCGACGAGCCGCCCAAGCCCGTGAGCCTGGTGATCCCCGAGGGCTGGCGAGCCAGCCAGGTCTACGAAGCCGTCGACAAGGTGCTCGCCCTGCCCGTCGGGTCCACCGCCAAGACCATCGGCAAGGCCGGTCTCAAACTGCCGCACGACGCCGAGGGCAACCCTGAGGGCTATCTCTTCCCGGCCACGTATTCCGTCGCGAAGGGCGCCACCCCCGAGTCACTGCTCCAGACGATGGTCGACGCCGCGAACGACAAGTTCAACGGCGCCCCCGCCGCGGCCGGTCCGCAGCGCAACGCGATGAACGTCTACCAGGCGGTCACCATCGCGAGCATCGTCCAGGCCGAGGCATCCACCAGGAACGACATGGGGAAGGTCGCCCGGGTCGTGCTCAACCGGCTGGCGCGCGGCATGCCGCTCCAGATGGACTCCACCATCAACTACGCGCTGCGCCGCCACACGATCCGCACCAGCTCGGACGACACCCGCATCGACAGCCCCTACAACTCCTACCAGCGCATGGGCCTGCCGCCCACGCCGATCGACAACCCGGGCGAGACCGCGATGCGCGCCACGCTCAACCCGACACCCGGCGACTGGCTGTACTTCGTCACGGTCAAGCCCGGCGACACCCGCTTCACCTCCGACTACACGGAGCACCAGCGCAACGTCGCGGAGTTCAACGCGCAGCAGCACAAGAGCGGTCAGCCGCAGCAGAGCCCGAACAGGACCGCGGCGCAGTCCCCTGCCTCGCAGTCACCGACCTGAGCGGCCGGGACATCACGCGGCGGCGGCCTCGGTGGCCAGCAGTCGCCTGATGTCCCGCACGGCCGCGCGTCCCGCCCGGTTGGCCCCGATGGTGCTTGCCGACGGGCCGTAGCCGACCAGGTGGATCCGCGGATCGGCGGCCACCCGGGTCCCCTCGATACGGATCCCGCCGCCGGGTTCGCGCAGCCGGAGCGGCGCCAGATGGTCGAGGGCGGCCCGGAATCCCGTCGCCCACAGGATGACGTCGGCGTCGACGTGCCGCGCGCCACCGTGTTCCGGTGAGTCCAGCCACTCGACGCCGTCCGGGGTGATCCGGTCGAACATCGGCTGCCGGTCCAGGACGCCGTCCCGCAGCCCCTGCCGGATGGCGTCGTTGAGCGGCAGGCCGGTGACCGAGACCACGCTGCGGGGCGGCAGCCCCTGCCGGACCCGTTCCTCGACCAACGCGACCGCGGAGCGGCCCGCACCCTCGTCGAACGGCCCCTCCCGGAAGACCGGTGGCCGCCGGGTGACCCATGTGGTGGCCGCCGCGTACGGCGCGATCTCCAGGAGGTGCTGGGTGCCGGACGCGCCGCCACCCACCACGACCACCCGCTGCCCGGCGAACTCCTCGGGCCCCGCGTATTGCGCGGTGTGCAACTGCCGTCCGCGGAAGGTCTCTTGTCCCGGATAGACCGGCCGGAACGGCCGGTCCCAGGTGCCGGTGGCACTGATCAGCGTCCGCGTCGACCAGGTACCGTCAGAGGTCTCGACGAGCAGCCGGCCGTCCGCCCCCTCGCGTACCGCACGGACGTCCACGGGCCGCCGTACCCGCAGGTCGAAAGCGCGCTCGTAGTCGTCGAAGTAACCGCCGATGACCTCCGCCGACGGCCGGGCCGGATCGGCGCCGGTCAGCTCCATCCCCGGCAGCGAGTGCATCCCGTGCACCCTGCCGTACGTCAGCGACGGCCAGCGGAACTGCCAGGCGCCTCCGGGCGCGGGGGAGTGGTCCAGCACCACGAAGTCGCGGTCCGGCTCGAAGCCGGTGCGCCGCAGGTGATAGGCGCTGGACAGGCCCGCCTGTCCAGCGCCTATGACGACCGTCTCGACCTCGCGCACGCTGTCCACGGCCGTACCAACAGCGGTGCGGGCGCGGATCTTCCCAGCGGCCGGCCGGTGGGAGGCCCCGCCACCGAGCGCGGCTGACGGGTCCCTGCGGGCGGCGGGCGACCCGGAGCCGGCGCATGGGTCAGGATGAGGGCATGCCAGATGCCTTCACCACTCGGGTGCTGAACGTCGCCACCGGCTCCCGGGAGCGGGTCGTCGACCTCACCGGCGACTGCGAGACCTTCCTGCGCGAGGCCGCGGCCGGCCGCGACGGCCTGCTCAACCTCTTCGTGCCGCACGCCACCGCGGGGATCGCCGTCATCGAGACCGGCGCCGGAAGCGACGACGACCTGCTGGCCGCCCTGCGCACGCTGCTCCCCGCCGACGACCGCTGGCGGCACCGCCACGGCAGCCCCGGCCACGGCCGCGACCACGTCCTCCCGGCGATCGTCCCTCCCCACGCGACCCTGCCGGTGCTGGGCGGACGCCTGGAACTGGGCACGTGGCAGTCCGTGTGCCTGGTGGACACCAACCGGGACAACCCGAACCGGCAGGTGCGGCTGAGCTTCTTGGCCTGAGCGAGGCCGGCCTCGGTGTGGCAGCCGGATCGTACGTTGTGCGGGGTGAACGGGGGCCCTGAGCGGTGCGGACCGGCGCGTCGCCTGGCGACCTGCCGACCTGGGTGGCCAGCGGTCCGATCTCCCCGTCCGCGTGGAGCGCCGGAACCGGCCCGGTGCGGCGGTGTCGGCAGCCGCACCGGGCCGGTCCGGGACCCGGGCCGAGGCGCGTCCCTCAGTCCCGCTGCCACTTCAGCGCGCGCCGCTCGAAGACACCGATGATCGAGCTGGCGAGCACCACCATCGCCACGATGATCACCAGCGCGGCGAACAGCCCCGACGGGTCGAACTGCTGGGTCGACGTCATCGAGTAGTAGCCGAGTCCCTCGTCGGCCGAGATGAACTCGCCGGCGATGACGCCGATCATCGCGAACGACACCCCGGCCTTCAGACCGGCGAACAGCGGTACGGCCACCGACGGGACGACCACCTTGCGCACCACGTAGAACCGGGACGCGCCCATGGCCCGCGCCACCTCGACGAGCGGCTGGGGCACGTTGCGCATGCCGGAGTAGACGTTGAAGAAGACCAGGAAGAACACGATCATGCTGGCGATCGCGATCTTCGAGCCGATGCCCAGGCCGAACCAGAGCAGGAACATCGGCGCCAGCGCGACCTTCGGAATGCCGTTGATCGCGTTCAGGATCGGCTCCAGGATCTCCCCCACGATCTTTACCGCGCCCAGTGCCCAGCCCAGCACGGCACCGGTCGACGCGCCGAGCGCCCAGCCCAGGACCAGTTCCTGGGCGGTCACCAGGATGTGCCGGTGCATGTCGCCGTCCCCGAGGACGTCGACCAGCTTGGCCACCACGTCGACCGGGTTGCTGATCAGGAAGTAGTCGATCAGCCGCCCGCTGACGAGCTGCCAGAGCGCCAGGATCAGCAGGACCACACCGAGCTGTCCGAGCAGGACGAGCCTGCCGTGTCGGCCTCGCGTGCGGCCGCCGGACTTCGGCCGGACCACCCGCCCCCGTCGCATGGCGACTGGCTCCTGACCGTCGACGATCGTCATCGCGCCCTCCTTGTCCTCAGGACTCCAGGTCGGTTTCGAGCAGGCTCCACAACTCGTGGCGCAGCTCCTGAAAACTCTTCAGATCGGTGATGTTGTAGACGTCACGGGGACGCGCGAGCGGAATGTCCACCGTGCGCCGGATCCGGCCGGGACGACCGGTCATCACCGCGACCCGGTCGGACAGGGCGATCGCCTCGGTCAGGTCGTGGGTGATGAAGACCACCGACGTCTGCCGCCGCTGCCACAGGTCCAGCACGGTCTTCTGCATCGTCGTCTTGGTGATCGCGTCGAGCGCGCCGAAGGGCTCGTCCATGAGCAGTACTTCGGGCTCGTAGACCATGGTGCGCGCGATGGAGCAGCGTTTCTGCATGCCGCCGGACAACTGCCGGGGATAGTGGTTCTCGAACCCGTCAAGCCCGACTGTCTTGATCCACTCCCGGGCCCGTTCGATCCGCTCCGGCTTCGCGACCTTGCGGATCTCCAGTGGCATCGCCACGTTCTCCAGCACCGTGCACCACGGGAAGAGGTTGGAGTCCTGGGTGATGTATCCGATCTCCAGCTTCTCCAGCTCCCGGTCGCCCTTGAGCCGGCGGACGGTCCCGGCGGTCGGCTGGAGCAGACCGGACGCGATGTTCAGCAGGGTGCTCTTGCCGCACCCGCTGGGGCCGACGACGGTGAAGAACTCCTTCTCCCGGATCGTCACGGAGACGTCCCGCAGGACGTCCATCATCTTGCCGTCCGGGGTCACGAACCGGTGCGAGAGATCCCCGAGGATCACCGCGGGCCGCTCGGTGCCGATGTCCTGTTTCATCTCTGCCCGCCTCGTCACTTCTGGTAGTCCGCCGTGTAAGCCCTCTGGAGCACGTCCGCGGACGGCTTCTCGAACATCCCGAGGCCCGCGAGGACTTCGATGCTCTTGCCGAACTGCTCCTCGCTCATGTCCGCGCCCTTGGCCCACTTGTAGGTGCCCATGCTGTCCGCGAGGACCTTCTCGTCGAACGAGTCCATGTCGTTGTGCAGGGTCTTCGCGGCGTCCTCGGGGTGCTGGTCGAGATAGTCGTTGGCCCGGCCGATCGCGTTGCAGACCTTCTTGCTGACCTCGGGATGGTCGGCGGCGTACGACGTCGAGGCGCCGATGCCCGACCAGGCGACGTCGTCCAGTTCGGAGAACAGGTCGGAGGACCCGGTGTCGTAGATGATCTTGCCGGGCGCCACGGACAGCACCTGGTCGGGGATCGGCTGCGGCTGGAAGACCAGACCCACCTGGCCCTTCTGGAACGCGGCCGTGGAAGCCGCGGTGTTGGCCTGTGAGAGCACGCCGATCCAGTCCTTCGGGAGCCCCTCCTTCTGCAGCAGGCTCTCCAGCAGCTTGGCGCCGGGGTTGACCGTACGGCCGCCGATCGCCGTGATGTTCTCGCCCTTCAGCGCCGTCAGCTGCTCCTTGAGCGACATGGACTCGTCCATGCCGTTCCGCTTCCACGCCACATCGCTCACAGCGAGGATGTACGAGGGGTCCACCTGCGTCACACAGATCTCCTGGAGCTTGATGTCCTGCGCCGCGGCCTGCATCACCGTGGAGGTGTTGACGGCGCCGAACTGCACCTTGCCGGTGGCGATCTGGAGGCTGGCGTTGGCGATGGTCTGCAGCTTGACGTCGAGTCCCTCGTCCTTGAAGTAGCCCAGTTCGTCGGCGAGGAAGACCGGGGCGTTGGCGGGCGCCGCGATGGAGACGGAGATGGTGATGGCCTCGCCCTTGCCCGGGGCGGCGCTCGCGGAGCAGCCGGCGGCCGCGGTCAGCGCGATCGCCGTGGCCATCCCGCCGGCCCGCCTGGCGCGGATGCCGGTCGGAGCTGTCGGTGAAGCGCCGTTGCTTCTGTACATGTCAGATCCCTTGTCTCGTGGCGTTGCAGGTCCAGCCGCCGACGGCTGCCGTCAGGTCCCGGCGGGGCGCGGTCGAGCCGCGGGCGCCGGCGCGGTTCGCGGGCCGGCCCCGGTGCGGTGTCCGCGGTGGCGGACGTCCGACTGCGGCTCACTGCTGCCGGCTGCGGCTCCTGCGATCTGTCGGCTTGCGAGGTGTATCCGGGTGCGGGTGCGCGGGCCTTGCGGGTGTGGGGGGCCGTGACCGCGGACTGTCGCGGCAGCGGCCTGCGTGGGGGCGTATCCGGGGAGTGCGGGCATGCGCGAGCGTCGTGCGGAGGAGGGGAAGAGGAGGGGAAGGAGGGGGAGAGGAGGGGAAGGAGGGGAAGGGGACGGGGGAGGTCGGACGGCCCGAGCCTTCTTGTCTGTCTGTCCGGCGGTCGGCCGGTTCGGGGTGGGGCGGGCGGTCGTCGTGGCGGCGGTTTTTCCGGGGCGTCGGCCGGTTGGGGGTCAGCCGTTGCCCGCGTTCTCGGCGATCTTGGGGTTCTTGGGGTTCCTGGGGTTCCTGGGTTCCTGGGTTCCTGGGTTCCTGGGGTTCTTGCGATTTTCTGGGGTTCCTGGGGTTTTAGGGGTTTTAGAGGTTTTGGGGGTTCTCGGGGGTCTCGAATCTGTGTGCACGGGGCTCGGCCCGGGATCCCTTGTCGTCGGTGCCGCGGTCGCGGTCGGCCCGCACGCCCAGGCCCTCGTCGGGGCCGTGGGTGCCGCGGTGGTTCCCGACCGGCCCGGCCCCCTCGTCCACCAGCAGGTGACCGCAGGGCGCCGTCCCCCGCGCATGGTCCGTCGTGAACGCGTTCTCGTCGTACGGCGCGATCCTCATCGCTCGCCTCCGTCTGTCGCGCGGCCTGTGCCATCGCTCGACCAAGAAACCTTCTCGGCTCCATCAAGAAAGCTTCTTGGTAGGTTCGTGTCAAGGTGGGTGACGAGCTTTTCAGGATCGGTCAAATGCGTGTGAAAACATGGAGGCCCGGTGCCTTGTGGGTACCTACTAAGTAGGTTAGGGTGAGGAGGTCGTCATGGTCCCGAGCCGTTTCACCTCCCGGCTCGGGGGATCCAGGGGGAGTGACATGTCCACGCCTCGTACACCTGCGAAGGTGTTCCGCGGCAGGGTGGCCGACCAGATCGTCGAGGACCTGCGAGAGCAGATCCTCAGCGGTGCCCTGCCGGACGGTTCGCGGCTGCCGGCCGAACGTGAACTGGCCGCCCAGTACGACGTCAGCGGTCCCACGATCCGCGAGTCGATCCGGGTGCTGACCGCGATGGGTCTGGTCAGCAGTCGTAACGGCAGCCGGGCCACGGTCACCGCGCAGGGCGACACCCTGCTCGCCCTGTCCATCGCCTCCGTCGTCCAGGTCGAGAAGGTCAGCGCACGGGAGGTGCTGGGCCTGCTCGGCGTGCTCAACGCGTTCGCCGCCGAACTCGCCGCCGAGCGGGCCTCGGACGAGGAGATCGCCGGGCTGCGCGAGGCGGCCGGGCGGATCACCGAGGCGGAGAGCGTGGAGGAGTCCGCCGCGGCGTTGCAGCGGTTCTTCGCCACCCTCGCCGACATCTCGCACAACCCGCTGCTCGCCGCACTGTGCCGGTTCATCTCCGAGGTGCAGATCGGGCTCGCGGTCAAGATGTCCGGCGGCGAGGGCGGTGACTGGGGCCGGGTCGCGGGGCGCTTGCAGCCCGCCCGGTTGGAGATCGTGGAGGCCGTCGCCACCCGGGATCCGGCGCGGGCCGCCGCCGTGGTGCGCGACTACCACCGGCAGGCCGTCGAGCGGGTCATGGTGATGCGCAAGGGTGACGAGGCCGAGCGCTCGGACGGACTCACCGAGGCGCTCGCCGCCTGGCTGCGGGCGAACGTCGGACTCGGCGGGCGGATCAGCAGGCCCCGCGAGGAATGACCGCGGCCGGCCTGCCCGCCCGTCACGGACTCACCCCACGCCACACGCCCCTGAAAGCGACGACCGGTGGCGCGATCCACCTCCACGCCATCCTGGCGACCTGACCTGACCTGACCTGACCTGACCTGACCTGACCTGACCGGGCCGGACCGTGTGCCGCAGTTCCCGGCCGCCGCCGTCGCCTCCCCCCATCACCGCGCCCCGGCCCGCGATGCGGCGACCCGGGTGGGGCACCCGGCGCGATCTGCGGCAAGGACGGGCAGAATTTGCGTCGCTGTGCAAATATAGAGGAGTGCCGGACGCCCGGGAGGACCGGGCGCCGCCGACCGAGGAGGAGGTGAGCGACATGGATCGCAGCAGCGGTAGTAGCAGTCCCGGCCATACCGGGCCCCGCATTCCCATGTCCCCCCGCTCCTCGGGCATCCGGTAGCCCCCCGCCCCGCACCGGCGGCTGCCATGCCCTCGACCTGCCCCGTCGCGACGGGGGAGGGGAGGTTCCCATGGCGAACCTGACCACTTTCGAATTCCTGCTGCGGCTCGCGGTGGGCGTCAGCTGCGGCGCCCTGATCGGCGTCGAGCGCCAGTGGCGCGCCCGCATGGCAGGACTGCGCACCAACGCGCTCGTGGCCGCCGGGGCCACGCTGTTCGTCCTCTACAGCGTGGCCGTCGGCGACACCGGCAGCCCCACCCGGGTCGCGTCCTACGTCGTGTCCGGCATCGGCTTCCTCGGCGCCGGAGTCATCCTGCGCCAGGGCGGCGGCGTCCGCGGCCTCAACACGGCCGCCACGCTGTGGTGTTCGGCCGCCGTCGGCGTGCTGGCCGCGTCCGGTCGGCTGGCGCTGTGCGCGATCGGTACGGCCGTCGTCCTCGGCGTCCACCTGATGCTGCGTCCGGCCGGCCGGCTGATCGACCGGCTGCCGCAGCGCGACCCCGACACCGAGGGTGTGCGCGCAAGCGTCCACCTGGTCTGCGACCGCGCCGACGAGACCCACGTCCGCGCGCTGCTCACCCAGGCCCTCACCGGGGACGGGCTGGCCCCCACCGGGCTGCGGGTGCTGCGCGACGGCGAGGACACCACCGCGCTGCGCGCCGGTGTCTGCGTCACCGGCGACCCCGCGCGCAGCCTGGAGCGGCTCATCGCCCGGCTCTCCCTGGAGCCCGGCGTACGGGACCTGCACTGGCACCTGGACCACAGCCCCCTCGACACGGACCACAGCCCCCTCGACACGGACCACGGCCCCCTGGACACACGCCGTGGCCCCCTCGACACGGACCACGATCCCCTCGACACGGAACGGAGTTCTCTCGGCACGGAACGGGAACGACGGGAGGCGAGAGCGGCATGAACGACCTCGACACACTGAGCGCACGACGCACCGTCCGCAAGGCTGCCCGGCGCCTGGCGGAGGACGCCCCGAAGCTCGTCGTCGGCTCCGCGGGCGCCTACCGGGCCGGCCTCGCCACCCGCGCGGCCGAACTGCGCAGGGCCGTGCTCCTCGCCTGGCTGAGCGGCGTGCCCGAGCGCGTCATAGCCGCCGACGGCGGCCTGTCCCCGAGCCTCGTCCACGAGTGGATCTCGGCCGGGAACCCGCCCGGCGAAGCGGCCGACGGACCGGGGTGAGGCACGACGCCCCGCCCCGGCCCGGACCGGGCACCGCCGGTCAGGACGTGGCCGGCTCACCCCGGACGGCGCGGGCGGCGGCGACCAGGTTCTCCAACGAGGCGCGGGTCTCCGGCCAGCCACGGGTCTTCAGACCGCAGTCGGGATTGACCCACAGCCGCTCGGCGGGGATGGCCCGCAGGCCGTCGCGCAGGAGTTCGGCGGTCTCCTCGGCGCTCGGGACGCGCGGGGAGTGGATGTCGTACACGCCGGGTCCGGCCTCGCGCGGGTAGTCGTGGGCGGCCAGCTCACGCGCGACCTGCATGCGCGAGCGGGCCGCCTCCAGACTGATCACATCGGCGTCGAGGTCGTCGATGGCCTGCACGATGTCACCGAACTCCGCGTAGCACATGTGGGTGTGCACCTGGGTGTCCGGGCCCACCCCGCCGGTGGTGAGCCGGAACGCCTCGGTCGCCCAGTCCAGATAGGCGGCCCGGTCGGCGGCCCGCAGCGGCAGGGTCTCGCGCAGGGCGGGCTCGTCGACCTGGATCACCGGGGTACCGGCCGTCTCCAGGTCGCCGACCTCGTCGCGCAGGGCGAGGGCGACCTGCCGGCCGGTGTCGGCGAGCGGTTGGTCGTCCCGGACGAAGGACCAGGCGAGCATGGTGACCGGGCCGGTGAGCATGCCCTTGACGGGACGGTCGGTCAGGGACTGCGCGTAGGCGGTCCAACGCACGGTCATGGGGTCCGGGCGGGAGATGTCACCGGCCAGGATCGGCGGGCGGACGTAGCGGGTGCCGTAGGACTGGACCCACCCGTGCCGGGTGGCGAGATATCCGGTGAGCCGTTCGGCGAAGTACTGGACCATGTCGTCGCGTTCGGCCTCGCCGTGGACGAGGACGTCCAGGCCGGTCTTCTCCTGGAAGGCGATCACCTCCCGGATCTCGGCCTTGATCCGCTCCTCGTAGCCGGCGTCGTCGATCCGGCCGGTCCGCAGGTCGGCGCGGGCGGTGCGCAGGTCGGCGGTCTGCGGGAAGGAGCCGATGGTGGTGGTCGGCAGCAACGGCAGGCCGAGGCGGGCGCGCTGGGCCGCCGCCCGCACCGGATACGGCTGGTCACGGCGGGCGTCGGCCCCGGTGACCGCCGCCGTGCGGGCGCGCACGGCCGGGTCGCGGGTGAGGGGCGAGGCCGCCCGGGAGGCGAGGTCGGCGCGGTTGGCGGCCAGTTCGGCGGTGATGGCCGCCGTGCCGTGGGCGAGGCCGCGGGCCAGCGTCACCACCTCCGCGGTCTTCTGACGGGCGAAGGACAGCCAGCGCAGGAGCTGCGGTTCGATGTCCCGCTCGACCGACGCGTCGAGCGGGACGTGCAGCAGGGAGCAGGAGGGCGCCACATCGACCCGGCCGGCCAGACCGAGCAGCGTGCCGAGCGTGGCGAGGGACGCCGCCAGGTCGTTGACCCAGATGTTGCGGCCGTCGACGACGCCGGCGACCAGGCGCCTGCCGGGCAGTCCGCCGACGGCGGCCAGCGCGTCGAGCTGAGCGGCCCCGCGCCCGGTGAAGTCCAGCGCGAGCCCGTCGACCGGCGCGTCGGCCAGCACGGGCAGGGCCTCGCCGAGCCGGTCGAAGTAGGAGGCGACCAGCAGTTTCGGCCGGTCGGTGCGACCACCGAGGGCACGGTAGGCACGTGCGACGGCGCCGAGTTCGGCCGGCGTGCGGTCCTGGACGAGGGCGGGCTCGTCGAGCTGCACCCACTCGGCGCCGGCCGCCCGCAGGTCGGCCAGGACCTCCGCGTACACCGGCAGCAGCCGGTCGAGGAGGGTCAGCGGATCGAAGTCCGCCGCGACACCCGGCGCGGGCTTGGCCAGCAGCAGGTAGGTGACGGGGCCGACCAGCACCGGCCGGGCCGCGAGGCCCAGGGCGAGGGCCTCCGTCAGCTCCGCGACCTGCTTGGCCGAGTCCGCCGCGAACACCGTGTCCGGGCCCAACTCCGGTACGAGGTAATGGTAGTTGGTGTCAAACCATTTGGTCATCTCCAGCGGCGCCAGGTCCTGGGTGCCACGGGCCATGGCGAAGTAGCCGTCCAACGCGTCCGCCGCGACGGCGGCCCGGTGGCGGTCCGGGACCGCGCCGACCATGACCGTGGTGTCCAGGACGTGGTCGTAGTACGAGAAGTCACCGGTGGGCACTTCGTGGATGCCGGCCTCGGCGAGCTGCCGCCAGGTGGCCCGGCGCAGTCCGGCGGCGGTGGCGCGCAGCGCGTCGGCGCCGACGCGGCCCGCCCAGTAGCCCTCGACGGCCTTCTTCAGTTCCCGGTGCTGTCCCTGACGCGGGTAGCCGTACACGGTGGCGCGTGCGCCCCCGGCTGTGGGCTCGGTGGTCACGGAGATCTCCTTCGCGAGACGATTCCCTGAGGTCCCGGCGACGGGACGAGAGCGCGAAGGGGTGCCGGAGGGGACGGCACGATCACGCGTGGCAGCGTGTGTTCGTCCGCCTGGCCTCACTCCCCGGACGGTGTCCGGAGGCGTCCCCGACCCGCCCTCGGGGTCACCGGGATGTCCGCGCACGAGTGGTTCGCGCGCGGGCAACGGGCAGGTCTTCGGACTCGCGGGCACGTCTCGTCCGTACGAAGCACAGAGCCGTACGAGACTCCTACTGGCCGTCGCTTCCCAGGCCCGGTACATCGGGCCCAGTGCGTATGACGGCGGTCGTTCCCGCTCACCGCTGCGGGGCAGTCCCGGATTTCCACCGGGTTCCCTCTTACGACGCGCCCCGTCCGGCTGACGGGGGCGAACCAGCTGCACGGGCCAGCCTACGGGGCGGGCCGCCGTCGCGTCCGGTCGCGTCCGGCATTCGGATGGCGGACCTGCCCGCGCCGCTGCCCGACGAGCGCCGGACGGCATCCGTCCGTACCCGGGTGTGCCTTCCGCCGCACGGCCCCGGCTGCCCTCGGGGCGGCGCCCCGGCCGCTACTGTTGCGGCCCATGGGTGCACGGTTGCCGCTCTCGGCGGTCTCCCGGCTGTTCGGATCGACGGCCGGCGGCGCGGTCGTCGGCGTGGCCGTCGGGCTGCCGACCGACCTGCCGCTCGGGCTTCTCGCCGGCATCGCGGCGACGGAGACGTTCTTCGTGGTGGTGGGCTGGATCGTGCTGTGGCCCCTGGACGCCGAGGAGACCCACCGCAACATCCGCCGCGAGGACTTCCGCCCGGTCCTGGAGGAACTCGTCGTGGTCGTGGCCGCCCTGTGCGGGCTGCTCGGCATCGTGCTGCTGCTGGCGTTCGGCAAGTCGGCCGACGGCCATGCCGCCGCGGTCGCCGCGCTCGGCGGGGTCTTCATGGCCTGGGCGGCCCTGCACCTGATGTACGCGACGCGCTACGCCTACCTCTACTGCACGGCGTCCGGCGGCATCGACTTCAACTCGGACGAGCCGCCGGCGTACCGGGACTTCCTGTACTTCAGCTACAACCTCGGCATGACCTACCAGGTCTCCGACACCAGTGTGTCGAGCTCGACGATCCGTGCGGTGGCGCTGCGGCACTGCCTGCTGTCGTACGTCTTCGGCACCAGCATCCTGGCCACCGTGATCAACCTGGTCGTCGGGATCGTCTCGGGCTGACTGGCGTTCCCGTGCCGTACCGGACGGTCCTGCACGGCCCGCCCGGTGATGCCGATGGCCGAAAACGATGTGAGGGCGGCCGGTCGGTCGGCCGGCGGTGCGGCCCGTAGTGCGGGATCGGCCGGACCCGCCGGTGCGAGAGGCGTCGGCGCAGCTCCGGGCGGGCGCCGACGCCCGCTGCACATCCGGCCTTCTTTGCCACACCATTGCCTTGATTCCCGCCGTTTACCAGGGCTTTGCAGACTCCACACGTCCCAAGCGTGTACGTCCCTGTTGTCAGCGGGAGTTGAAATGGGCCACGGCCACAGACACGACCACGGTCACCACCACCATCACCACGGGGGCGACGAGACCACGTCCCTGCCGCCCGCGCTCGACCTGTCGGTGCCCGACGCGGAGTTGACGCCCAGCCAGCTGTCCCGGCGCTCCATGCTCCGCCGCACCGGACTGCTCGGCGCCGGCCTGGCGGCCGGCAGCGTCCTCGGCGGCGCGGGCCAGGCGGCCGCGTCCCCGGCCACGGCGGCGAACGCGTCGCACGGCTCCCGTTCCGGCGGCTACCTGTGGCTCGCCGGCGACCACCACATCCACACCCAGCACAGCAACGACGCCAAGTACCGCGTCATCGACCACGTCCGCCAGGGCAACGCGCACGGCCTGGACTGGATGGTGATCACCGACCACGGCAGCGAGACGCACGCCAAGATCGGTGTGGAGAAGGTCAACCCCGACATCGTCGCGGCCCGCGACAAGATCGGCGACACCCTGGTCTTCCAGGGCCTGGAGTGGAACATCCCCGCCGCCGAGCACGGCACGGTCTTCGTCCACCCGGGCAAGAACGAGGTCGCCGTGCTGAAGGAGTTCGAGAACTCCTTCGACGGCTCGGTCAAGAAGGCCACCGCGAACACCCCGGCCAACGAGGCGCTGGCCATCGCGGGCATCAACTTCCTCGCCGACCAGGTGCGCCGCCGCAAGGTCAAGGACGCCCTCTTCCTGGCCAACCACCCGGCCCGCAAGGGCATCGACTCCCCGCACGAGATCCGCGGCTGGCGCGACGCCGCACCCGCCATCGCCGTCGGCATGGAGGGTGCCCCCGGCCACCAGGCCGCCGGTCTGCCGAAGCCGCAGGGTCCGGGCGGCGGCCGCGGCTACTACGACGGCAGCCCCGGCGCCGACTCGTTCGCCGGCTACCCGCTGGAGAGCTACCGCACCTGGGGCGGCTTCGACTGGATGACCGCCACCGTCGGCGGCCTGTGGGACAGCCTGCTCGCCGAGGGCAAGCCCTGGTGGATCACCGCCAACTCCGACTCCCACAACGTGTACGCCGACAGTGCCGTGCGCGGCCCGAACAGCAACTTCGAGGCCAACGGCCGCTACGAGGACCCGGTCTACGGCGGCGGTCTGAACCTGACGGACGGCGACTACTGGCCGGGCCAGTACTCCCGCACCCACGTCGGTGCCTCCTCCTTCTCGTACCAGGCGGTCATGGACGGCATCCGGGCCGGCCGCGTCTGGGTCGACCACGGCGGCCTGATCAGCGGCCTGAACGCGCAGCTGCGCTCCGGGTCCAAGTCGGTCACGCTCGGCGACTCCCTGTACGTGCGCCGGGGCAACCAGGTCGACCTGGTCATCGAGATCAGCCTGGCGGGCGGCCCCAACTGGTCGCAGTTCGTGCCCACGCTGGCCCGGGTGGACGTCATCCAGGGCGACGTCACCGGACGGGTCGCGGACAAGGACGCCTTCGCCACCCCGAACACGAAGGTCGTGAAGTCCTTCGAGGTGAACAAGTCGACCGGTTCCGTCCGGCTGACCTACTCCCTCGGCCGGGTGGACAAGCCGGTGTACGTGCGGCTGCGCGGCACCGACGGCAACCGCTCCGCGGTCGGCCTGAACGGCGCCGCCGTGGACCCGGCGGGCCCGGCCATGGACGTCCTCGGCGACGCCGACCCGTGGAAGGACCTCTGGTTCTACTCCAACCCGATGTGGGTCCTTCCCGCATGACGGCATCGCACCACGTGCCCGGCGTCCGCTCCGTCATCGGGGTGGACGCCGGCACGGTCAGCCTGCGCGAGGCGGATCACCTCGTCCACCGGCTGGCGGACGGTCTCGGGCTGCCGGACGGCACCATCGCCTGCACCCATCTGGTCCGCACCGCCGACCGGCGGGGCACCACCGTCTCGTTCGCCCTGCCCGACGAGGCGGCGGCCGGGACGGTGTGGCAGCGGCTGACCGGCCTCGCCGACCCGGAGCCCGACCTGGGCGCCGTGCTCGGCGACCGCACGCACGGTCCGGTACCGGCCGCCCGCACGGCGGAGGCGGCCGTGGCCGAACACGTCCGGCGCAGCGGCGGGCGGGCCGTGCTCTATCCCGGTGCGGACCGCCTCACCGGCACCGTCACCCTGGCCGACCTGCTGGCCACGTCGGCCATCGAACGGGTCGTCGTGGTCGGCGCGCCCTTCGCCGCCGAGCCGGATCCCCGGACTCCGGTGGTGACCCAGGACCACGTACGGCCCGAGTGGCGGGACGGTCGGCTGACCCTCGCCCTGGTCCCGGCCGCGGGCGGAACACTCGCCCCCTTCGAGGTGCCCAACCCCACACCCTGCTGCGCCGACCACTCCTGACGGTTTCGCAACTGGTCCCGACCGGTTCACTCCGGCCCCGCACCGGCACCGCCCCCGGCCGCCGGTGCGGGGGAGCGGTGCCCCGCGCCCCAGGCCGCGGCGCACAGCGCACGGTCGGCCTCCGCGGCGAACTCCCGCAGCTCCTCCAGGTCGTCGAGGAGCACGGGGTGCGGGACGCGGACCAGTTCGGGGGTGATGCGCACGGTGTCCCCGTCGAGGTCGACGAGGCCGAGCCCGTGTTCGGCGTCGGCGTCCCGAAGGAAGCCCACGACCTCGCCGTCGGCCCCGGTGACGACGACGTCGCGCAGCGCGGACCGCCAGGCCGGGTCCGCCCACACCCCGGTGACGACGGCGAGCGGCACCGGCAGCGAGCGCACCATCCGCCGCTCCACGTCGGCCAGGCAGCGCTGTTCGTGCCGCTCCAACCAGCCGGCGAGCTGCCGCAGCCCGGCGACCGCGGGATCGTCCGCGAGCTTGGCCGGAACCGACTTCAGCCGCCGTCCGGCCGCGTTGCGGCACACCACCTTCCCGCCGTCGAGGGCGACCTCTTAGTCGCCCGCCGTCACCCACCCCATGTGTGCCTCCCGCACCGCATCGATCAAGTGACGGGAACATTAGGACAGGCCACTGACAACGCCCCCTCCGTCCGCCGGACCCGGTCCCGACCGGGCACCCGGTGGATCCGGCCACGGAGCAATCGCTTACCGACCCGAGGCCGGCGGCCTCGGTATGACTCGATCGAGTGAAGCCAGGGCCCCGACTGTGCAGAAGCTGTGTGCTCCCTGTCGGTGGCGCGCGGAAGTGATGTGGTGGTAACGGGAACTTGACCTTCACGAAACCTTTTCGCCAGGTGGCCGGAACGCGCCTTGTTCAGTCAACCGCACACGAACGAAGGTGGTTCGAGCACCTGAGCATCAGGAGTCACAAGCTGTGCTGCTTGGCCCGGACAACCGAACCGTCCGGGCGACGACGGGGGAACTTGATGCGGTGCGCTCGGCTGCCGTCGTGCTCGGCGCGCGGCTCGACAAGCGCACCATCCGAACTTGCTCCTCCGCTCTCTGCCTCCTGGTGCCTATGACCGGTGCCCGAGACAGGGATAGGAGGGGGAGCCGATGAGCGCGGTGAACGCCGCCAAGCCGACGTATCCCGGCGTCTACGTCGAAGAACTTCCCAGCAGCACCCGCACCATCTCGACCCTGACCACGTCGGTGACCGCTTTCGTGGGCCACACCCGGCGCGGTCCGCTGAACGAGCCGGTACGCGTCACCAGCTTCGCGGAGTTCGAGCGCCGCTTCGGCGGACTGAGCGCACGCAGCGCCGTCGGCTACGCGGTCCACCAGTTCTTCGGCAACGGCGGCACGGTCGCCGTCGTCGTGCGGGTCACCAAGGCGCGCAGCGGCAAGGCCGCCTGCGTCACCCTCAAGTCCACCGAGGGCCGCAGCGAGACCAAGGTCCTCGACGTGCACGCCAAGGAGCCCGGCAGCTGGGGCAACGGCCTGCGGGTCGCCGTCGACCACGACACGCCCTGCCCCGACGACACCTTCAACCTGCGCGTCTACGACGCCAGGGGCGAGGCCAGGGAGAGCTTCACCGGCCTGTCCATGGACCCGGCGAGCGGCCGCTTCGTGCAGACCGTCGTGGGCGCCGGCTCCCGGCTGATCCGCGTCGAGGCCGTCGGCGAGGGCCGCCCCGACCCGTCCGGGACCGTCTCCAAGCCCTTCGGGTACGACCTGCCCGACCTGGCCGTGGACCTGACCGTCAAGATCGGCGACGTGGAGCGCGAGTTCACCCTCCACGACCCCGACTCCGACGGCGAGGCCCCGTCCTCTGTGACCGGCCTCGCCCTGCTCCTTGAGCGCAAGCTGCGCGCCCTGCCCGACGCTCCCGGCAAGCACGCCTTCGCGGGCGTCGAGGTCACCCCCTTCGGCCGCCGCGTCCAGGTGGTCGCGGGCTCCACCGACCCCGAGGACGTCGTCCGCTTCCTCGGCGAGTGCGCCAACGACCTCGGCCTGGAAGCCTCCGTCAACCCGCCGGTGTTCCCGCTGGCCGGCGGCGAGGACGGCGAGGCCCCCGGACCGCGCGACCTCATCGGCTCCGAGGCCGACAAGACCGGCATCCAGGCGCTGCGCGACGTCGCCGACGTCAACCTGCTCGTCCTGCCCGAACTCGCGGCGTACGAGAACACCGAGGACGCCGTCACCGTCGTCTCCGCCGCCCAGCGGCTGTGCCAGGAACGGCGGATGTTCCTGCTCGTCGACGCGCCCGGCGCCTGGGTCAGCGTGGAGGCGGCACGCGCCGGAGTCGCCGCCTTCGACGCCGTGCGCGGCAACCACGCCGCCCTCTACTTCCCGCACCTCCAGCTCACCGACCCGCTCACCGGGCGGCTGCGCGCCTTCCCGCCGTCCGGCGCGGTCGCGGGCGTCATCGCGCGCACCGACTCCGAACGCGGCGTGTGGAAGGCCCCGGCCGGCACCGAGGCCCGGCTGGTCGGCGCGCACTCCCTCGCCGTCAGCCTCACCGACCGCGAGAGCGGACTGCTCAACCCGCTCGGCGTCAACTGCCTGCGCACCTTCCCGCTGACCGGTCCGACGGTGTGGGGCGCCCGCACCCTGGAGGGCTCCGACGCGCTCGACAGCGAGTGGAAGTACGTCCCCGTCCGCCGGCTCGCCCTGCACGTCGAGGAGAGCCTGCAACGCGGCCTCCAGTGGGTGGTGTTCGAGCCCAACGACGAGAACCTGTGGCAGCAGATCCGGCTCAGCGCCTCCTCGTTCCTGCACACGCTGTTCCGGCAGGGCGCCTTCAAGGGCGGCACCCCGCGCGAGGCCTACTTCGTCAAGTGCGACAGCGACACCACCACCGACGAGGACGTCGCGAACGGCATCGTCAACGTCCTGGTCGGCATCGCGCCCGTCCGCCCGGCGGAGTTCGTGATCGTCAAAATCCAGCAGACGTCCGGGCAGTTCGAGCTGTAGGCCCACGGGCACCCCGAAGACGTGGAGAGCTGAAGGAATCCGATGGCAGAGTTCACCGTCAACGCCCATCGTTTCGACCCCTACAAGAACTTCAAGTTCCTGGTCCTGTGGGACGGTCGTACGGTCGCAGGCATCAGCAAGATCAGTCCGCTCAAGCGGACCACGGAGGTCGTCAAGCACCGGCACGGCGGCGACCCGTCCTCCCCGCGCAAGTCGCCCGGCCGCTCCGAATTCGAGGGCATCACGCTGGAACGCGGGGTCACCCACGACCCCGAGTTCGACCGCTGGGCCAACAAGGTCTGGCAGGTCGGCGCCGGGCTCGGCTCCGAGGTGTCCCTCGCCGACTTCCGCAAGGACATCGTCATCCAGGTCCTCAACGAGGCGGGCCAGGTCGCCGTGTCGCACAAGCTCTACCGGGCCTGGCCCAGCGAGTACCAGGTGCTCGGCGAACTGGACGCCAACGCCAACGCGGTGGCGATCCAGAGCCTGAAGCTGGAGTGCGAGGGCTGGGAGCGGGACTACGAGGTGCCCGAGCCCGAGGAACCGTCCTTCCTCAACCCGGCCTGAACCCGGACCGGTCGAGGAACGCGGGGGAGACATGGCGATCACCGGGACGGCCGGACTGCTGGACACCTGGGAGGCGGGGCTCGCCGAGGCGCCCGCCGGGCGTGCCCTGCTGCTGCACCGCACGGCACGCCCGGACAGCGACCCGGGGACGCTCGTGGCGCTGCCGGTCGGCGAACGCGAGGCCGACCTGTTCGCGCTGCGCCGGGCCCTGTTCGGGGAGCGGATGCAGGTCCGGACGGACTGCCGCGACTGCGGCCAGGACATGGAGTTCGACCTGGACGCGGGCCAGTTCGCCCGGTCGGCGACCGGGCCGCGGGAGCGGGTCGTCCGGCTCGCCGAGGACGGCTGGGAGATCGAGTTCCGGCTGCCCGGCCCGGCCGACCTGACCGCGGCGGCCCGGTCCGCCGACCCCCGCGCGGCACTGCTCGCCCGGTGCCTGGTCTCGGCGGCGCGGGACGGGGCACCGGCGCCCGCCGACGCCCTGCCGGCCCACGTACAGCGACGCCTCGCCGAGACCGTCGAAACCGCCGATCCGGCCGCCGACCTGACGCTCGACATCCGCTGCCCCGAGTGCGGCGCCGCCACCCGCGCCGAACTCGACATCGCCTCCTACCTGTGGACCGAACTGGACTCCTGGGCACGGGACCTGCTCCTCGACGTCCACCTGCTCGCCACCGCCTACGGCTGGAGCGAGCCGGAGATCCTGGCGCTCAGCCCCTTGCGCCGCCGCTACTACCTGGAGCTGTGTGCGGATGTCTGACTCCACCCCCGAGGCGCCCCCGGCGGAGCCCGACTTCCTCGACCGGCTGATCGCCCGGCACACCGCCCCGCGACCGGCCGCGCCCCGGGTACGGCCCCGGCTGCCCGGCCCGTTCGAGCGCGTCGAGGCGGTACGGGCCCGCACCCCGGACCCCGACACCGCCGACCCGGCCGCCTGGCCCTTCACGGTGCCGACTGCCGCGGCGGACCAGGAGGCGCCCGGCCCGGCCGGCGCCGGGGGCCCGCGGTACACGGAACGGGAGCGCACCGTCGTGCACACCCGGCAGGCGCCCGCCGCACCGGCGGCCCGGCCGGCTCCGGCCGCCCCGGTCGAGGCCCCCCTGCTGCGTCCCGTCGCGCCTCCCGCGCCGGGCCCGTTCCCGGTGCCCCGGCCCGGATCGCGCACCCCCGGGTCGGGGCGCCCGGAACCCCGCGCGGACCGGGCCGCGGCGTCCCCGCCCACCCTCCCGGGCCGGGACGCCGATCCCGCCGTCGTCGTGTCCGCGACAGCGCACCCCAGCCCCGCGGACACGACGGCGGCCCGGGACGCCGTACGCACGGCCGCCGCCCGCCGCCCCGCACGGGCGCCGGAGCAGGTGGTCCAGGTGCAGATCGGGCGACTGGAGGTCACGGCCGGCCAGGCGCCGTCCGGCGGCCGTGGCCCGTCCGCCGCCCGGTCGGCCGAACGGCCGGGCGCCGCCCTCAGCCTGGCCGACTACCTGGCCCGGGGGCGCGAGTGAACCACGCCGGCAGTGACCGCGGCAGCACCGGCACGACGAGAGGAACCGAGGAACTGACGCCATGAGCAACGCACTCGTCATCGCCCATGTCAGCCAGGCCCTCGCCCTGCTGATCGAGTCCCACCTCCAGCCGGAGATCGACATGGCCGTCAAGGTGGAGCCGCGCAAGCCGCCCGCCGACCCGCCGACGGATCCCACCATCTCCGTCTTCCTCTACCAGGTCACACCCAACGTCTCACGGCGCAACGACGACCTGCCGACCCGCGCCCCGGACGGCACCCTGGTGCGCCGCGCCGTGGCCGCACTCGACCTGCACTACGTGATCAGCGCGTACGGCGACGAGACCGAACTGGTCGGCCAGCGGCTCATCGGCTCGGTGGTGCGCACCCTGCACGAGATCCCGGTGCTGCCGAAGGACGTCATCGAACTCGCCGGGGAGAAGCCGTACTTGGCGGGCAGCGACCTCGCCGAGGCGGCCCAGCGGGTGCGGTTCACCCCGATGGTGATGGACGTCGACGAGACGTCGAAGCTGTGGGGGATGCTCTACCAGACCCCGTACGCGCTGTCCGTGGTCTACCAGGCGTCCCTCGTCCTCATCGACGGCCGCGAGACGCCCGTACCGGCGAAGCCCGTCGAGCGGCCCGAGGTACGGGTGCTGCCGTTCGGGGCGCCGGGCGCACCCGTACCGCCGGGACCGTCACGTGCCGACCGGCCGTCGACCGGCGGGGACGAGACCGGCGCGGCGGAGAGCGGGGCCGGCGCGGGGAAGACCGGCACCGACGAGGCAACCGAGCGCGCCGGCGCCGGCCGGGCCGCGAAACGGCCCGGGAAGGCCGTCGCCAAGGCCGCACCGAAGGCGCCCGCCCGCACCCGAGGGACGGCGCAGCCCGCCCGGACGGGCAAGACCACCAAGCGGGCGACGAGGACCACCCGGCCCGCCGAGCACCCGGACACCGGCACCACGACGCGGTCCGGGGCCGACGAGGACACGGAGAGCTGAGGCGGCGTGGGATCGAGGGGGGCGGGCGACCACATGGGAGCACACACGACGCACGAACCGGCGACGGCCGCCGCGCCCGGCGACGGCACGCCGCTGACCACGGAGATCCACCGCGTCCTCACCCGCGTCGACACCCACGCGGCCCGCGCCGCCCGGGACACCGCGCACCCGGACGGCGGCCGTACGGAGCGCGGAGCCGAGGACCCCGGTGCCGCCCACGGTGCGGGGGCCGGAGGCGCCGACGCCGACGTCGTACTCGCCGGCCCGGGATCCGCCGCCCTCGCCGCCCTCGTCGACTGCTTCGGGCTCACCTCGTTCGAACGTGACGTCGTCCTGCTCACCGCCGCCGACGAACTCGACCCCACGACCGCCGCCCGGTGCGCGGCGGCGGCCGGCGACCCGCAGCGCGCCCACCCCACCTTCTCGCTCGCCCTGGCCGCGCTGGACGACCCGCACTGGAGCGCCCTCACCCCCGTCGCCCCGCTCAGGCGCTGGCGGATCGTCGAACTCGACGACCCCGCACGGCTCACCACGTCCCGGCTCCGGCTGGACGAACGCATCCTGCACTTCCTGCTCGGCTCGCCCTACCTGGACGCCCGTCTGCACGGCCAACTGCGCCGCGTACCGGTGCCGCGGGCGCTGACGCCGTCCTACGACCTGGCGGCGAGTGGCCTCGCCGAGGGCTGGACGGCGGGCACGGGACCGGACGCGCCACTCGTCCTGGTGACCGGCGGGGATCCGCACGGCCGGGCCGAGATCGCCGCGGCGGCGGCCGCACGCGCGGGCCTCGGGCTGTACTCGATGAGCGCCGAGGACGTCCCCTCCGACCCCGTCGAGCGCGACCGGCTCGCCCGGCTGTGGCAGCGCGAGGCGATCCTGCTGCCCTCGGCGCTCCTCGTCGAGGTGGGCGAACTGGACCGCGACCAGCGGGCGGCGACCGAGGCGTTCCTGGCCGGGGCCGCCGTACCGGTGGTGGTGTCGAGCGAGGACCCACCGCGGTCGGAGCGGTCGTACCGGGCCAGGATCACCGTGCCCCGGCTCGACGACGACGAGCAGTTCGCGCTCTGGGGTGACGCGTTCCGGGACATCGGCGACCTCGACGACGGCGAACTGCGCTCGCTGGTGGCCCAGTTCCAGCTGCCGCCGCACGTCGTGCGGTCCGCGGCCGCCACCGTACGCCGTCTGCTGCCCCATGAGGACGAGCTGGACGCCGCCGGCCTCGCCTGGCGGGCCGGGCTCGACGAGGCACGGATCGGCATGGACGAGCTGGGCCGGCGGATCGAGCCCCGGGCCGGCTGGGACGACCTCGTCCTGCACGAGCGGCAGACCGGCGTGCTGCGGGAGATCGTGGCGCACGTGCGGCAGCGGGCGACCGTCCACCAGGAGTGGGGATTCGCGGCCACCCTGCGCCGCGGCCTCGGCGTGACCGCGATGTTCGCGGGCGGCTCCGGCACCGGGAAGACACTGGCCGCCGAGGTCATGGCGAAGGAACTCGGACTCGACCTGTTCGTCGTCGACCTCTCCCAGGTGGTCAGCAAGTACATCGGCGAGACCGAGAAGAACCTCCGCCGGGTCTTCGACGCCGCCGAACGCGGCGGCGCGCTGCTGCTGTTCGACGAGGCCGACGCCCTCTTCGGCAAACGCAGCGAGGTCAAGGACAGCCACGACCGGTACGCCAACCTCGAAGTGAGCTACCTGCTCATGCGGATGGAGGCGTACCGGGGCCTCGCCGTCCTCACCACCAACATGAAGCAGGCCCTCGACACCGCCTTCCTGCGCCGCATCCGCTTCGTCGTCGACTTCCCCTTCCCGGCCGAGCACGAACGCGCCGAGATCTGGCGCCGGGTCCTGCCGCCGCAGGCCCCGGTCAAGGACATCGACCCCGGACTGCTCGCTCAGCTCACCGTCGCCGGCGGCTCGATCCGCAACATCGCCCTCTCCGGAGCCTTCCTCGCCGCGGAGGAGGGCGACCGGCTCCAGATGCGGCACATGCTCGCCGCCGCCCGCACCGAGTACCTGAAACTGGAGCGCTCGCTGACGCCCACGGAGGTCCGCGGATGGGTGTGAATCGCTCGCGGGACCGGGCACCCTCGACGGTCCGGGTCGAGATCGGCGAACTGGTGCTGGACGGCTTCCGGGCGGATCCGGAACGCGTGTCGGCCGCCTTCGAGACGGAACTGACCCGGCTCGTACGGCTGCACGGCGTACCGCTGGCCGTGGACGGCCCGGTCGCCGTCGACGCGCTGTCCGGCCTTCCGCCGCTGCCGGCCGGGCTGTCCGCCCGCCGGCTCGGCCAGGAACTGGCGCGCGCCGTCCACGAAGGGCTGAGCGGTCACGGGGAGGTGATCCGGTGAGCACCCGGGCCGACGGCCGTGCGGAACAGACCGCCGAACAGCGCCGCCGCAAGCGCAAGGAACGGGCCGCCAAGTCCCGCACGCCCGAACCGAAGAACATCGTCAGCGGCGCGGGCCAGCCCCTCGACCCGGGCGTGCGACGGGAGCTGGAGGAGCAGCTGGGCCACGACCTCGGCCGGGTACGGCTGCACACCGGCCGGGACGCCGGACAGCTGACCGAACTGCTCGGCGCGGACGCGGTCGCCGTCGGCCAGGACATCCTCTTCCGTGAGGGCGCCTTCCGGCCCGGCACCGACGAGGGCCGGCGCCTGCTCGCCCACGAACTCCAGCACACGGTGCAGAACCCGCACGGCCTCGGCACCCTGCGGGCCGGCCGCGAACTCGGCGCCGTGAGCCTGCCGCAGCAGGCCATCGAGCGGGAGGCGGAAGCGGCCGCGCAGGCGGTCGTACAGCCGGCCGCCGCGGAATCCGCCCCACAGGTCGAGGAGGGCCGGGCCACACCCGGCTGGCTGCGCTACGCCACCGTCGACGCCGACCGGATGCGCGCCGAGGCCGTGGACCCGGCGACCCTCGTGGACCGGCTCGCCGGCCATGTGCTGCGCGGACTGCGCGGCGACCCGGCCGACACCTCCGGCCGGGTGCGGCTCCAACTGGCCCGCATGTCCGAGCAGTTGGAGGACGCGGTCATCGAGCGCCTGGCGAACCGGCTGCTCACCCCCGAGTACGACCGGCTGCTGGAGATCGCCGAACAGGCCCGTCCCGGCCCCGTCGAACTCCAGCCCGCCGACACCCCGCTGCCCGAGATCGACCTCTTCGAACAGCTCGGTGTCGAACGTATCCAGTGGCAGACGAAGCAGGACGCCGACCGCAAGACCGCCGCCCAGCGGTCCGCCGACGCGCGCGAAGAACAGCGTGACGCCAAGGCACGCGACGAGAAGACCGGCAGCGATCGCAGCCGGGCCCACGCGGACGCGGCCACGGAGGAACAGGACGCCGCCCGGCGGACCGAGCAGGAGGACGAGCGCAACGCCTCCCGGCAGCGGGCGAAGGAGGAACAGCAGCAGGAGGACGAGCAGGCCGCCACCGACCGCGACCGCACCGACCAGGCCGCCGACGAACGCACCCGGGGGCAGCAGGAGGGCACCGAACAGGCCACGGAGCAGCGCAAGGAACAGTGCGAGCGGGAGGAGGCCGACCCGCGGCAGGCCACCGCGCCCGGCGCCGACAAGCGCAAGCAGCGGGACGACCAGACGCAGCCCGCCGCCGGGTCGCGGCAGGCCGGACCGGATCCCAGGCAACAGGCCCAGCCCGGCCCGGTACGCCCCGAGAAGGTCGACGAACGCGCCGAGCAACCCGACTCGGCGCTGTCCGAACACGGCCTCGACGAGAAGGACGAGGACGGCGGCGCCGACACCGAGCCCCGCGAGGAGGAACGGCCGCTCGGCCTCGAAGCGGGCGCCGACCAGGAGGTCGCCGGCGGCGAGGACGCGGACACCCGGACACCGGGCGGGCGGGACGAGCCCGCGCTCGAACCCGAGGACTATCTGCCCGAGGCCGACCTCGACCTGTCCGCCGTGCCCACCGCGGACAAGCTCGGACCGGGCGACGCCGATCCGTCGCCGCCCACCTTCCCCGCGCCGCCGCCGACGAAGGCCGAGAAGGCCGAACAGGAACGGGAGAAGGCCGAAGGGGAACAGGACGAGGACGGCGCCGGGCCCGAGGCGAAGGCCCCCGGCCAGGACGAGGGACCCGTCGAGGGCGAGGCCCCGCAGCCCGAGAACGGGCCCGTCGCGCAGGCCCAGGACCGCGGCACCAAGGAACTCCAGGAGACCGACAAGCCGCTCGACCAGGAGGTCGGCCCGGACCTCGCGACCCAGGACAAGGAGCGGCCCGAGCCGGAGACCGAGAAGCCCGACGCGGAGCAGCAGCAGGAGCAGGAACAGACCAAGGACGCCGACGACTCCGGTGCCGACGGGGCGGCCGGGGACGACGAGCGGCCGGACGCGAACGACGAGCAGGAGGAGCAGGCCGAACAGCGGGAGCGTACGGCCGCCGAGTCCCGTACGGGCGCCGCGTCCCCGTCGGCCCCGGGCTCCGCGCCCTCGGTCGCGAGCCCGGTCGCGGCCGCCGTGTCCCGGCCTGCGGGTGCGCAGACCCCCAGGACACCGGTCGAGGACCGCGACCCCTCGCCCGCCGCTCGCCGCGGTGCCGAACCGCCCCGGTCCGAGCGCGAGGCGCCCCAGGCCAAGAGCCGGGTGCCCAAGGAGACCGGGCCCGGGGCCGCACCGCGCGGTCCTGTGGGCGCCGCGGAGAAGACCGGGCCGGCCGTCGCCGCGGGCCCGGGTGCCGCGCCGTCCGTCGCACAGGCGGCGGTGAGCCCGGCCGCCGAGCAGACCGACGGGCCCGGCCAGACCGCGGCGACGGACGCGCCCCGGCCCGAGGCGTCCCTGGAGAAGGACGGCGGTGGCTGCGCGCCGCCCGCGCCTGCGCCCGAGAAGGACGAGGGCGCGCAGGGCAGTTGCGGCGGGGGCGGGGGCGAGGCCGCGTCCGAGGAGAAGCCGCAGGATCCGCCGGACGTCTCCGGGCAGGACCCCAAGGCCGCCGTACAGACCGTGAGCAAGCTGGCGCCCGACCAGGCGGCCGCCGCCATGCCCGGCGTCGACCGGGCCGCGGACAAGAAGATCGCCGAGGAGCAGAAGCGGCTCGACGCGGCCCCGCCGACTCGGGAACGCCCTTCGGGGGCACCGCAGACGCGTTCCGCGCCGCCCGCGGCCGCGCCCGTGGCCGCGCAGGTCACCGGCAAGGTGGAGCGGATCGGCCCCGAGGACCAGGGGGAGAAGCAGAAGGCCAAGGGCGGCGCGAAGGCCGAGGGCGACCAGCCCGCCGCGGACGTTCCCCCTCCGCCGCCGCCCGCCGTGCCCGACAAGGGGCTCAGCGAGGCCGAGGCGAAGAACGTGGAGGCCGCCGCCGACGCCGTCCCGACCACGGACCCCGCACTGGAGAACAAGACGGTCGGCCCGGCGCCCAAGATCCGGCTGGAGGGCGCCAGCGACCCGACCCGCACCGACGACCAGGCCAAGGCGCTCAAGGACAAGCAGTCCGACCTGCGCACGACCGGCCGCGAGGACGCGGCCAAGCCCATGGGCGAGGACCAGATCTTCCCGGACGCGCCCCGGGAACAGCTCACCGGGAAGGCGGCCGGCGGATCCGGAGGCGGCAAGGGCGGCGCGCTCGCGGCCACGCCCGCGCCGAAGGCCGGCGTCGGCGCCGTCGCCAAGCAGGAGAAGGGCACCGAGATCACCGGTGCCGCGGGCAAGGCACAGGGCGACCTCGGCGCCAAGGAGAAGGAACAGCAGCAGAGCGAGCAGCAGGCCAAACGGGACAAGCAGACCGAGATCGACCGCGAGGTCGAGCGGAACACCGCACAGCAGACCGCGGAACGCGGCAAGGTCGCCCAGGAGACGCAGAAGCAGCGCGAGGACTGGCGGACCGAGCAGGACAAGAAGATCGAGGACGCGGACAAGCAGTCCGAGGACGAACACGGCAAGCAGAACAAGGAGATCGTCACAGCGCGCGACGACAAGGACAAGGAGATCGTCGCGCGCAAGGACACGGACAACGGGAAGATCGACACCGAGCGGGAGAACGCCGAGAAGGAGGCCAAGAAGAAGAAGGAGGAGAAGAAGCCCTCCGGTGGGCTGTTCGGCTGGATCGCCGACAAGGTCGCCGACTTCTTCAAGGGCCTGCTCGCGGCGGTCACCGCGGTCTTCGACGCCGCCCGCAAGGCGGTCAACGGGATCATCGACCAGTTCAAGGAGTGGGCCAACCAGGCCATCGACTTCGTACGCGACCTGGCGATCAAGGCGATCAACGCGCTGGCGGACGTCCTGATCGCCCTCGGCGACACGCTCCTCGCCGCCTTCCCCGCGCTGCGGGACCGCTTCCGCAAGGCCATCGAGGGCCTGCGGGACGCGGCCGTCGCGACGGTCAACCAACTGGCGGACGGCCTGAAGAAGGCCGTCAACTCGCTCCTGGACGCCCTGGCGGCGGGCCTGAACAAACTGCTCGACGTCCTGGAGGCGGGCGTCAAGGCGGTCATCAAGGCGTACCAGGCCGTCATCGAGGGCGCGATCAAGTTCGCCCAGGCGGCCATCGAGGCGCTGGGGAAGTTCGCGGCACTCGTCGCCGACATCGCGCCGGACCCGGGCGGCTGGGTCTCCAAGGCGGGCAGCGCGGCCAGGACGGGCATCACCGACCACCTCTGGGGCGCCATCAAGGTGGCGGTCAAGCAGTGGTTCGACACGAAGGTCGAGGGCGTCCTCGGCCTCGGCAAAGCGGTCATCGACGTCCTGGTCAAGGGCTGCGTCTCGATCAAACAGATCGGCAAGATGGCCTGGGACGCGATCATCGCCTCCCTCCCGATGATGATCGCCACACTCGTCATCGAGAAGGTCGTCTCGATGATCGTCCCCGCCGCCGGCGCCATCCTGACGATCGTCCAGGGACTGATGGCCGCCTGGTCGACGGTCAGCTCGATCCTGTCTGCGTTCTCGAAGTTCTGGGCGTACCTGAAGGCGGTGAAGGCGGGCCCGGCGGCCTGCCTGTTCGCGGAGGCGGTCGCGGCAGGCGTCGTGGCCCTGCTCGACTTCATCACCAACTTCCTCCTCCAGCGCCTGGCCAGGGCGACGAAGGGCGTCGGCAAACGGCTCAAGGCCATGGCCCAGAAGATCATGGACGGCCTGAAGAAGGTCGGCGGCGGGGCGAAGAAGGCGGCCGGGGCCGCGGTCAACTCGGCGCGGGGGGCGATGCGGAAGGCCAGACAGGCCCTGGCCCGCCCCGGCACCGCACCGAGACCGAAGGGCAAACCGTCACCGGAGCCGAAGTCCCCGGTGAAGCCGAAGGAGCACGCGACACCGAAGGGGCCGGCGAAGAAGCCGGACGCGGCGGAGTCGGGGCGGAAGGACTCGGAGCCGAAGCCCGCCAAGGAGCGGGAGCAGGAATCGTCGAAGGACAGGACGCCGGACCGGGGTCCCGCCAAGGACAAGAGGCCCGACACCACCCCCAAGAAGAAGAAAGAGATCGAGGGCCCCAAGCCGGCCAAGCCCAAGAAGCCCAAGTCTCCGGTGGGCAAGGCACTCGCGAAGGCCAAGGGCGCGGTCAAGTCCGCCTTGAAGAAGGTCGGCAACGCGGCGAAGACCCTCGGCCGGAAGCTGAAGAAGTCGAAACTGGGCAAGGCACTCAAGAACGGTGCGTCCAAGCTGCGGAACTTCTTCAAGAAGAAGAAGGACCGGCTGCGGGACCACAAGAGGCGGCAGCAGGAGCAGAAGAGGCAGAAGCAGGACCAGCGGAAGAAGGACGAGAAGTCGAAGGAGTCGAAGGAAGCGCGGCTCCATAAGATCGTCCAGCGGATTCGCCCGCGGTTGCAGAACATGCTGGGCAAGGGCATCGGCCGGCTGGCTTCGAAGGCTGTGCTCGTCGGGCTCCGTACCTGGTACCGGCTCACCGAACTCGGCGACACGCAGAGCAGCCCGTTCAAGGTGAATGCCAGGTTGAACCCGACCGAAAGCGCCGGCGAGGGAGATCGCGCCAAAGTCGAACTTTCGGCCAGGCTGGACGAATTCCTCAACAAGGATCCCGAACGACGGGCACGCCTTGAGCAGGCACTGAACATTTCGACGATCCACGACTGGCTTCTGTTCAAGGGGGCGGAGAACGCCGATCAGTTCATGATGAAGATCCGGCGGATACTCAAGGATCTCGACAAGGCGGATCAGCGCAATGCGAGGGACAAAGCGCTTGGCACGATCAGGACGGCGGAAAGCGACACAAGGAAGAAGCTGCGTGCCCAAGATGCCAACAACGGGAGATGGCAGCCGGACAACGGTGAGCTTCCGGATGGTGTGGTCAGCCAGGAGGAGGATGCTTTCCACCGCGTACACATGAGCGACGCGATCCAGCGGGCCAAGCCGCCCATCGTGGGTGACCCGAACCTGCCGCAGGGGGTCGCCCGGGTGACGTGGACCCCGGAGAAGATGGCGAACAAGGTGGAGTTCGCCCGGAAGGCCCTGGCTCTCAAGAAGGCCGGCGAACGGGGTCAGGTCTCCAAGTTCAAGAGCAGCGCGGATGAAATGTTCCTCGACGAGATCGACCGTGAAATGTTGATCGCTCAATTCGGTGAGACCGCGAGGAGACTCAGGGAGCCGAAGAAGAAGAAGGACAAGCCGTCACGGGATCCCGCCCTGGCCACCCGGATCAATGATCTCAGTTTTAGGTTCAGGCAACTGGTCATCATTCGCGCGGACCAGTTGGCCAAACCCAAGGGGCGGCCGTTCCAGAACGAAGTCAAGGAGCGGATCAACAACATGCAGGCCGACCACACAGTCGAACTGCAGTCAGGTGGCCGTGACATATATGACAACCTGCGGCTCATCGATAAGGGCATGAACAAGAAGATGGGGAGGCAGATCACGGATTCGGTGAATCATCTGGACTACGGCGCCCTGTATACTTTCGATATTAAAATGTACTGACTGGCTGAGGGGATTCATGGCTTCCCATGGCGAGCTCGTCGAAATCTTCGGCGAACGCAACATCGAAACGTTTGACTACAGAGAGGCCCTGCGGATCGGCCTCGATGAAGAGGACGCGCTCATCCTCTCCCACGTGGGACTTCCGAAGAATTGTGGAGCCCTCTTCACGACTGAGGTGGAAGGGAGTCCGCCGCTTTTCGCCGTCCGGAATTTCTCGGACGACGGGGCCAATCGCGCGGTGATTCTCGGCGGGCCGCGTGACGACCCGAAAATGCGATACTTTCTCAATGTCCGGGATAGTTTCGTTGGGTTGATCGCTTTCCATGACGAACCTCGTGGAGAGGTGGTGAACAGCACCCTGGGTGATTTCGTGGAATTCCTGTACCGCATCGCCCGGCGTGATGTGTCGCCGACTCCTGGATCGAGCGCCGAAGGCGTGCGGGACGCCGACGAGCTCGCAGAGATTCTCATTGATCGCGACCCGCATGCCTTCCGCGAGCCGGACACCTGGTGGTCGATCGCCATCAAGCAGATCAGAGAGCATGAAGAGGGCTCATGACCCGCTACGCCGACATCCCCAAACCCATCCGCTCCGGAATCGTCGTCGTCAGCCCCGACACCGGCATCCCCCAACGCATCATCGTGCTCCAGTTCAACCCGGACACCCTGGAACGCAGCATCGCGCCGCAGTCCGCCGGGGACAGCGGTGACAGCGGAGGAGGCGGCACCGGCAGCGGCGACCGGAACGAAGCCCTGCGGCTGAAGGGACCGGCCCAGGAGACCTGGAAGTTCACCGCCGAGATCGACGCGACCGACCAGCTGGAGATCGCCGCGCCCGACGGCATCCACCCCCAGCTCGCCACGCTCGAAATGCTCGTACAGCCCACCACCGCGCAGCTGCGCGCGGCGACCCGGCTGACGCAGAAAGGGGCCATCGAGATCAGCCCGATCGAGATGCCGCTGACACTGTTCACCTGGGGGAGCAAGCGGGTCATGCCCGTCCGGCTGACCGAACTCTCCGTCAACGAGTCCGCCTTCGACGTGAACCTCAACCCGATCCGGGCCTCCCTCGGCATCGGGATGAAGATCCTCACCGTCAGCGATCTGCCCGCCGGGCACCGCGGCGCCGATCTGTACATGGCCCACCTCGCGCAGAAGGAGCGGCTCGCCGCCGCCGCCGCGCGCGGCGGCGGCCTGGGCGCCCTCGGCCTCGGCGGCGCCGACCTCGTGACCGGAAGGGGCTGAGACCACCGCCATGGCCGACATCGAACCGTACGAGAGCGCCCTGGACTCCCTGCCGGGCGCGCACCCCTACCCGCGCACCAGCCGCTACCACGACGCGGAGATCGGGGTGCACCGGCGTGCGGACGGGACCGAAGTCCGGTACACCAAACGGCGCCTGCTGCCCCCGTTCGACGAGGAGACCGAGCCGCACACCGTCGGCGCCGGGGAGCGGCCCGATCTGCTCGGGCAGCGCTTCCTCGGCGACCCGGGCCAGTGGTGGCGGATCGCCGACGCCAACCCCGTGCTCGACCCGCGGGAGCTGACCGACGAACCGGGACGCGTCATCGACATCCCGCTCAGCGGCGGGTTCCCCCGCGGGGAGCGCCATGTCTGAACAGCCCGTGGGGCAGGGCCCCGTCCACATCCAGCTCCAGATGGGGCCCACGCTGGCCCGCCCGGTCCCGCTGGAGGTCGCCGAGGCCCTGCTGTCCGCCCAGATCACCGCCACCGCCGGGGAGCGCAGCGGCTTCCAGTTCGCGTTCGACCTCACCAAGAACGGGCTGATCAGCAGCCGGTTGCTGCCGGAGGGATTCTTCGATCCGAAGACCCGCGTCATCCTCACCGTCAGTGTCCGCGGCACCCCCGAGGTGCTGTTCGACGGGCTGATCGTCCGGCAGGAGGTCGGCGCCAGCAACATTCCGGGCCACTCCACCCTCACCGTCACGGGCGAGGACCTGACGCTGCTCATGGACCTGGAGGAACGCACCGCCCGCTACCCCAACCTGCCCCCGTCCGAGCGCGTCCTCGCCATCCTGCGCCGCTACTCGGAGTACGGCATCCGGCCGGACGTCTACAAGGAGAAGGTGGCCCAGCCCCCGCACCAGGACCTGCGGGTGCACTACCAGACCGGCACCGACCTGCAATACGTCACCGAACTGGCCCGCGCCAACGGGTACACCTTCTACCTGGAGCCCGGACCCGCCCCCGGCCGGTCCGCCGCCCGCTGGGGACCCGAGGTCCGGCTCGGCGTCCGTCAGCACGCCCTCAACGTCAACATGGACGCCAACACGACGGTCGACCAGCTGACCTTCTCCTACGACGGCACGGCGCGGGAGGAACCGCAGGCCCGCTGGCAGGACCCGGGGACGCGGCAGACCACCCTGCTGCCGCAGCCGCCGATCAGCCCCCTGCGCCCGCCGCTCGGCCGTCGGCCCACCCCGGCCCTCAAGCGCAAGACGCTCTCCGGCACCGCCAAGCAGCAGCGTGCACAGGCCGAGGCGGAACTCCTCGCCAGGGCCGCCGTCTCCGCCGACGTCATCTCGGGGTCCGGCTCGCTCGACGTCAACCGGCACGGCTACCTCCTCCAGCCGCGCCGACTGGTCGGCGTGCGGGGGGCGGGCCGGGCGTACGACGGCGACTACTACGTCAAGTCCGTCACCCACAGCCTGCGCCCGGGCTCGTTCCAGCAGAACTTCACCCTCTCCCGGGAGGGCCTGGAGGCACGCAGCGACTACGTCCGGCCCTGACCCGAACCACCTAGGAACCAGGAGCAGTTCAGCATGGCGGCACCCAGCAATCGCTATCTCGGCAAGTTCCGCGGTCGGGTGGTGGACAACAACGACCCGCTGCACATCGGCCGGATCACGGCCGAGGTCCCGGACGTCCTCGGTGACGAGCCGTCCACGTGGGCGCTGCCCTGCCTGCCGTTCACCGGACCCCAGGCGGGCCAGTTCGTGGTGCCGCCGCCCGGCGCGGGCGTGTGGGTGGAGTTCGAACAGGGCGACCCCAGCTTCCCGGTGTGGACCGGATGCTGGTACGGCGACGCCGCGGAGCTGCCGCCCGACGCGCGCCGCGAACTCCAGGCGAACGCGGCGAACAAACCGGTCGTGGTGCAGACCCCGCAGGACCACAAGATCGTGCTCAACGACACCGCCGGCGCCGAACAGGGCGTCCTTCTGCAGGCCCAGGGCGGTGCTTACATCCGCATCACCAAGGAAGCCGTGGTCATCGCCACCGGCGCCGGCGCCGAGGTCATCCTGCGCGGTCGTGAAGTGACCATCAACGAGGGCCAGTTGACCGTCCTCTCCAAGCGATAGACAACGGGGGAAGAACTTGTCCGGAAGTCTGCTGGACGCGAGCGCCGTCATCGGCTGCCCGCACGGCGGCCGTGCCGCGCCGGCCACCACGCCCACGGGCGGCCTGCGGATCGCGGGCGCCGCCGTCGCCACGGCCACAGCCGCGTACGTCGTCGCCGGCTGCCCGCACATCGTCGACGGCGTGCCCTCGCCGTGCGTCTCGGTCCGCTGGACCCCGGACGGCTCGGGCATCACGGCCGACGGCGCACCCGTGCTGCTGGACACCTCCGCGGCCCAGTGCCTCAGCGCGGCCTTCGTCCCCCAGGGCCCGCCCGTCGTCCAGGCCGCGCAGCGAAAGGTCACCGTCCGATGAGGCCGACGAGCCACCGCACCCGCACCGACATCGCGTTCCCGTTCCACGCCGACCGGCGCGGACGTACCGCGCACGCCCGCCCCGCCGAGCACGTGCACGACCTGATCGAGCAACTCCTCTTCACCAGTCCCGGCGAACGCGTGATGCGTCCCGACTTCGGCTGCGGACTGCTCGACCTGGTCTTCGCCCCGAACAGCCCCGAACTGGTCAGCACCCTCGAACTCGCCGTCCAGGCCGCTCTCCAGCGCTGGCTCGGCGACCTGGTCGAGGTCGTGTCCCTCGACATCGCCGGCGAGGACGACGCCGTACGGGTCCAACTGTCGTACCTCGTACGGGCCACGGGTTCGGTGCACGAGGACCTCTTCGAGGGGAGGGCGGCATGAGCGGGGGAACCACCCGGCGGGCCAAGGTACGGGCCGCCCGACTGGGCGGGATCGACGCCGTCGAGGCCGGTGACGACGGACTGCTGCTCAGCGTGACCTTCCTCGGCAAGGCCCCGCACGGGCTCGGCCCGGAGAACGTCCGGATCGACGGCGGCCGCCGCATCACCGGCATCACCGCCGTGGACCTCAGCGTGGAACGCGAGGAGGACCCCGAGCTGGACGACCGGCTCCACGTCACCCTCGACCGGACCGGCGACACCTCCCGCTACCGGCTGTCGCTGGTGGAGGCCGACCCGTACGGCCGCCCCGGCACCGAACCCTTCCGCGGCTTCGACCAGGGCTACCACAGCGCGTCGTTCTCCTTCCGGCCCGACCGTCCCACCCCGTTCGACTGCGTCGACGCCGCCGAACGGCCCGCGGACCTCCCGGCCGTGCCCGTCATCGACTACACGGCCCGCGACTACGACACCATCCGCAAGGTGCTGCTCGACCGGCTCGCGCTGACCACCCCCGACTGGCAGGAGCGCAACCCCGCCGACCTCGGCACGACACTGGTCGAACTGCTCGCGTACACCGGCGACCAGATCAGCTACCAGCAGGACGCGGTCGCCACCGAGGCGTACCTCGACACCGCGCGCCGCCGGGTCTCGGTGCGCCGGCACGTCCGGCTCATCGACTACGCCATGCACGACGGCAGCAACGCCCGCGCCTACGTCACCGTCGGGACCGCAGCCGACCACACCCTGGCCCCGGGCACGTTCCGCTTCGCGTCGGTCGACGTTCGCACCCTCGACCCGCACGACCGCCCCGAACCCGGCACCGTCATCGACGAGAACGACCTCGGCGACCTGGACGAGCGCGGCTCCGTGGAGGTCTTCGAACCGGTCGTCGCCGCCGATCCGCTGCGCCTGCGGGTCGCGCACAACGCGATCCGGCTGTGGACCTGGGACGGCGAGGTGTCCGCCCTGCCCAAGGGCGCCACCGCGGCCACCCTGCGCGACGAGTGGGCGGACCCCGAGACCTGCCGGGAACGCCGCCTCGGCCTGAAACCGGGCGACGTCCTGGTCCTGGAGGAGGTCAAGGGCCCGCGCACCGGCACCCCGGGCGACGCCGACCCCGCCCACCGCCAGGCCGTACGCCTGACCTCCGTCACGCCCGGCCTCGACCGCATCGAGGACCAGCCCGTCCTGGAGGTCACCTGGGCCGCCGAGGACGCCCTGCGCTTCCCGTTCTGCCTGACCGCGCGCGGCGGACGGGACTGCCTGCCCGTCGCGGACGTCACGCTCGCCCGCGGCAACACCGTCCTCGTCGACCACGGCCGCTCCGGCCTGCACGAGACCGTCACCGTGCCGCCGGCCCCGGCCGTCGTGGCATCCTGCGACCCTCCCCCCACCGCCGGCCAGGGGTACCCCCAGCTCGCTTCGCCCGGCTTCGGCTGCCCGGACCGCACCGAGGGCAACGCGCCCGCACGGCTCATCGCCCTCCTCACGGACCGGACGGAGAGCGGCCGGGCCCTGACCCCGGACGACGTCCGCCACCTGTTCGAGACCGTCGGGGAGCAGGCGACCGTACGCGCCGGGCTCGGCCTGGAACAGGCCGGGCAGCGGTCCACGGGAGCACCCCCGGCCGGAGGCTGGGGGAGGGTGGTGCCGGGCACCGCCTACGCACAGGCCGCGGCGCTGCGGACGCTGCTCGCACAGTCCCTCTACCCGGGCATCCGGCCGCGCTTGCGCCCCGTCCTCGGCCGGGCACCTGTCACCCAGGCGGTGCCGTACCCGGACCCGGCCACGGTCGCCGCCGGACAGGCCGAACGGATCGCCGCCGTCCCGGGCCGGGTCCGGCAGCGGCTCGTGGACCTGTGGCGCAGCGCCCGCGACCGTGACGGGCTCGGCGAGGAGGAAGTCACCGAACTCGCCCTGATCTACGGCCTGAAGGTGCTGGAGCGACTGGAACTGCGCCGCCACCCGGTGCGCGCCCTGCGCGAACTGCTGTACCGCTCCGACGAACTGCTCGACGCCAAGCTCCGGCGCATCGGGATCCTCGCCGCGCGGGCCCGCTCCGGCACGGTCCTCGACGGGCACATCGCCTGGGAGATCGCGCACAGCTGGGGACCCGGGTACGCGGCCGAACTGCACCCGGAGGAGCCGGTGCTGCGCGGCTCGGCGACCGCCGCCCTCACCCAGGACCCGCGCCGCGCCCTGCCCGCCGTACGCCTTGACGACCGCGACGAGACCTGGGAGCCGCGCCGCGACCTGCTCGACAGCGCCTCCCGGGACCGGCACTTCGTGGGCGAGCAGGAGGACGACGGACGGCTCGCCCTGCGCTTCGGCGACGGACGGTACGGCGCCGAGCCCACCCCGGGGGCCCGGCTGGCGGTGCGCTACCGGCTCGGCGGCGGCGTCACGGGCAACGTCGGCGCGGAGGCCATCAACCACCTCGTCGTCGAGGCGGGCGGCACCCCGCCGGCCGCCACCGTCCGCAACCCGCTGCCCGCCACCGGCGGAACCGAACCCGAACCCCTGGAGCAGGTACGCCAGCTGGCCCCGCTCGACCTGCGCCGCACCAGGCTGCGCGCGGTCACCGCCGAGGACTACGCGGCCCTCGCCTCCGCCCTGCCGGGAGTGCAGCGGGCCGCGGCCGCCATCCGCTGGACCGGCAGCGTCCAGGAGGCCCATGTCGCGATCGACGCCTACGACAGCGACAGCCCCTCCCCGGAGCTGCTCGCCTCGACGGCCCAGGCCCTGGAGACGTACCGGCGCATCGGGCACGACCTCGTGGTCGACCCCGCCCGGCTGGTCCCGCTGGACATCGCCCTCACGGTGTGCGCCCTGCCCGGCCACCTGCACGGGCAGATCCTGGCCGACCTGTACCGGGTGCTCGGCCGCGGCCGGCTGCCCGGCGGGCGCCTGGGCTTCTTCCACCCGGACGCGCTGACCTTCGGCGAACCCGTCCGGCTCAGCCGACTGGTCGCCGTCGCGGCGGCCGTGCCCGGAGTGCAGAGCGTCGAGGTCACCCGGCTGCGCCGGCTGTACGAACCGGACCGAGGAGAGAGGGAGGACGGCGTGCTGCGGCTCGGCCCGCTGGAGATCGCCACCTGTGACAACGACCCGGACCGGCCGGAGAACGGCCGGCTGGCGGTATCCCTGGGAGGTGCCCGATGACCCGGGGCTGCTCCTGCGGCGGCGCGTGCGGCGGCCACGACGAGCGCCTCGCCCCCGCCCCGCCGCACAACCCTCCCGGCCGCACCGCCCTCGACTACCGCGTCGGCGAGTACGGTTCCTTCCTCGCCGCGCTGCTCGACCGGCTCGCCTCACCGGCGTACCCGGCGCTGACCGGCCTGACCGTCCGCACCTCCGACGACCCGGCGATCGGCCTGCTCGACGCCACCGCCGTCCTCGGGGACCTGCTCACCTTCCACTCCGAGCGGATCGCGGACGAGGCGTACATCCGCACCGCGGGCGAACACCGCTCACTGGCGCTGCTCGGCCGGCTCGTCGGCCACCGGCCGCGGCCGGGCGTCGCGGCCGGCACGCATCTCGCGTACACCCTCGACCACGACCCGCGCGCCGCCGACCTGCCCGTGCTGATCCCGCGCGGGGCACGCAGCCACAGTGTGCCCGCCGCCGCCGACGAGGAGTCAGTGACCTTCGAGACGGCCCGGGACCTCACCGCCCGCTGGGACTGGAACGAGCTGAAGGTGCGGCGCCGCCGGCCCTCCCTCGTCACGCCCGAGGACCTCGACCGCCGCTCCGAACTGTTCGTGGAGGGCACGGCGAACTCCCTCCAGACCGGTGACCAGCTCCTCTTCGTCTTCGGCGAACAGGCGGGCGGGCAACGGCGGCTGCTGCCCGTCGCGGGCGTGCGCATCGACCGCGAGGGCGAGATCACCGCCGTCTCGCTGCCCGAGTCGGCCCCGCCCACGCTCAAGGAACTGGTGGACGAGGTGCGGCGCTGGACCGCGGAGCCCGCCGCTCCCGGTGAGCCGGGCGACGAGCCGCCGACGCCCGAGGTCCCCGATCCGCGCCCGGTCAGCCGGCTGATCGAGGACTTCGACGACCAGGTGCTCGCGCCGCTGCGGGCGGACCTGGACGGCACCACCACTCCGGAGGGCCTGGCGACCCGGCTGGCCGAGCCGCTGGCCCGGCTGAACGAGGCACAGGTGCTGGCCGAGCCGTATCCGGACGTGGCCGCGTGGTTCGAACGGCTGGAGGCGGTCCTCGCGGAACTCGCCCGGCGCGCCCTGGGCCTGGCACCCGCGCAGCCGGTCCAGACCGCGCAGCCGGGGCAGGCCGCCCGGACCGGCGAGCGCCCCGCCACCGAGGACGCCGGGGCGGCGACCGCGCAGCCCGCGAGCGGCCAACAGGCCCAGGCCCGTCCCGAGGATCCCCGCCAGGCCGCCCTCCGCGCCCTGGCCGGTGTCCTGCCGGCCCTGCGCGGCTCCGCACCCGCCGCCCGCGCGGGCACCCGCACCCAGCGCCCCGGCACCGACACCGCCCGCCTCCTCACCGCTCTCGATCCCGCCCTCGGCAGCCTCTACCCGGCCTGGCGCACGGCCGCCGCCCCGGCCGCCCCGCAACTCCTGCGCGAACTGCTCGCACTGCGCGTCACCGCCGCCCCGTTCGGTGCCACGGCCCCGCTGAAGCCGGTCCAGGACGACCGGGGCCGGGTCATCCGCAGCGCGGACTGGCCGCTGGCCGGCGGCGTGCTGGCGAGCATGCGCGTGGTGTACGACACCGCGGGCAAGACCCCGGTCCGGGCCGAGTTCCAGTACGTGGAGGGCGCCGGCTCCGACCAGCGCGCCGAGAACCTGCCCGTCGCCCAGCCGGTCACCTTCCCGCTCGGCCCCGGCCGGGTCGACCTCTCCACCCGGGCCGGGCAGGACCGCGACCTGAACTGGCTCGGCCGGCGCCCCGCCGACTCCCAGGAACCCGGCGTCACCGCCCGCCTCCAGTCCGGGCTGCCCGAATGCACCCTGTTCGTGGCCCGCCCCGACGACGACGGCTTCGTCCACGTGGGAGTCGACAACGGCACCACCCACGAGAGCACCCTGCGGCCGGGCGCCGCCGAGCAGTTCACGCACGGCGACTTCGAGGTGACGCTCAAGTACACCGTCGGTACCACCGAACCCAACGTAGAGATCGTCATCGCCGGCAGACCGGCGCCCGTCAACCGCCGTGTCCTGCAACTCGACACGGTCCAGGACGGCATCACCGTCGGCAGCTGGGTGGCGGTCCGGCGCCCGGCCAAGGGCGCCGACGGCGGCATCCCGGGCGACGCGGAACTGGCCTTCGTCACCACCCAGGTGGTCGCCGCGCGCACGGCCGCCTACTCCAACTACGGCATCACCGGCCGCGGTAGCGAACTCACCCTCGCCGACCCCTGGCTCGACGAGTTCGACGTCCTGCTCTCCCAGATCCGCGACACCACGGTGGACGCGGCGGGCGAACCGCTGCGCCTCGCGGACGAACCGCTCGGCGACGAGGTGCACGGCAACGAGATCGAACTGGCCGACCTGTACGACGGGCTGCGGCCCGGCCGGCTGCTGATCGTGACCGGTGAGCGCACCGACATCCCGGGCGCCGCCGGGGTCCCCGCCACCGAGGTGGTGACCATCGCCGCCGCCGACCCGGCCGTCGACCCCCGGCTGCCCGGCGACCACGTGCACACCCGGCTCACCCTCACCACCGACCTGGTCCACCGCTACCGCCGCTCGACGGTCCACATCCTCGGCAACGTCGTCGAGGCCACCCACGGGGAGAGCCGGGAGGAGGCCATCGGCAGCGGCGACTTCGACCGCGCGGGCCAGACCTTCGCGCTCTGGCAGTCCCCGCTGACCTGGCTCGCCGCCGACAAACCGCTGGGCGCCACCCCCGTCCTGGAGATCCGGGTCGACGGCGTCCTGTGGCACGAGGTCGACAGCCTCGCCGGGCGCGGTCCCACCGAGCGGGTGTACATCACGGGCACCACGGCGGACGGCCGGACGACCGTGACCTTCGGCGACGGCGTGCACGGCGCCCGGCTGCCCAGCGGCCACGAGAACGTGCGCGCCCGCTACCGCTTCGGCACCGGCAAGGCCGCCAACGTCCCCGCCGACCGGATCACCCAGCCCCTCACCCGCCCGCTCGGCGTCACCGCGGTCACCAACCCGCGTCCGGCCACCGGCGGCGCGGACGCCGACGGGCCCGGTCTGACCCGCCGTACGATCCCGCTCGCCGTCTCCGCCCTGGACCGTCTGGTCTCGCCGTCCGACTACGCGGACTTCGCCCGCTCCCGGGCCGGCATCGGCCGCGCGGCGGCCCGGGAACTCTTCGACGGGCGGCGCCGGGTGCTCCAGGTGACGGTGGCCGGGACCGACGACGTGCCCATCGCCGACGACGCGGACGTGCTGCGCGCCCTGCGCGGCGCGCTCACCGAGTACGGCGACCCGAACCTGCCCGTCCGCGTGGACGTGCGCGAACTGGTCCTGCTGCTCGTCTCCGCCAAGGTGAAACTGGCACCCGACCACACCTGGGAGGTGGTCGAACCCCGGCTGCGCCAGGCGCTGCTGGCCCGGCTCGGCTACGCCGGACGGGAACTGGCGCAGCCCGCCCGGCTCTCCGAGGCGCTGGCCACCGCCCACTCGGTACCGGGCGTCGACTACGTGGACGTCGACGTCTTCACCGGCGTGCCCGCCTCCGCGGGACCGGAGCAACTGAGCGAACTGCTGGCCGCCCCCGGGGTGCCGCGGCCCTCCGTACCGGCCCGCCCGGCCGCGTACGAGGAACGCACCCACACCGTCCGGGACGAACACGGCGAGACCCTGTCGTCCGTCTGCGCCCGGTACGGCGTCCCGCTCGCCGACCTGCTCCGCCTCAACCCCGACATCACCGACACCCGGCGCCTGGACAAGGGCCGGACGGTGTTCGTCTTCCGTGGCATCCGCCCCGCACAGCTCGCTCTGCTGTCGGCGCGGGCCGCCGACACCCTCATCCTGACGGAGGTCAAGTGATGTCCCCCGACGCCGAGTTGGAGACCCCGGCCTCGGTCGCGCCGCGGGAGCCGGACGGGCTCGCCGAGCTGCTGCCCCGCTGGCACCGGCTGCGCGACGCCGAGGAGGGCGAACCGCTGCGCGCCCTGCTCGCGGTGATCGCCGAGCAACTCGACCGGGTCCGCGACGGCGTCGCCCAGGGCTACGAGGACCTGTTCGTGGAGACCGCGGCCCCCTGGGTGCTGCCGTACCTCGGCGACCTGGTGGGCTACCGCACCCTGCCGGGTCACGAGCGAAGCGGGGCGGGGGCACCCCCGGCCGGAGGCTGGGGGAGCGTCCTCACCACCGGACCGCACGCCGGCGGGCGGGATGCTCTTGCCGAAGCCGTAGCCCCGCGCCGCGACGTGGCCGCCACCGTCGCCCACCGCCGCCGCAAGGGCACCCTCCACCTGCTGGAGGAACTGGCCGAACAGGTCGCCGACTGGCCCGCGCGGGCCGTCGAACTGTCCCGGCTCGTCGCCCACACCCAACCGGTGAAGCTGTACGGCAGCGGCCGGCGCGGGGACCGCGGGCGCCTGGTCGATCTGCGGGACGGGGCCGCGCTCGCCGTCGCCGGCGGACCGTTCGAACAGTCGGCCCGCACGGTCGACGTACGCCGCGCCGACTCCCGCCGCAAGCAGGGCGGCTGGACGCCGGCCGGGGTCGGGCTGTTCGTGTGGCGGCTGAAGGCGCAGGCGCTGACCTCGTCCCCGGCCTACTGCATCGACCGCGCCCGCAACCTCTACACCTTCTCCATCCTCGGCACCGACACCCCGCTGGTCACCAGGCCGGTCCCGGAGCCGTCGCCCGCATCCATCGCCGCCGTGGACAACGTCCCGGCGTTCATCACCCGCCGACTGCTGCACGACCGGTTCGCCGACTACTACGGTCCCGGCAAGAGCCTGGTCATCCGGTGCGACGGCGAGGACCGGCCGGTGCCGCCGGCCGACGTGGTGGTCGCCGACCTGTCGGACTGGCGCTACCGCCCCAAGCGGGGCCAGGTCGCCGTCGACCCCGAACTCGGCCGCATCGCCTTCGGGTCCCGGTCGGCGCCCCGCCAGGGCGTCTGGGTGGACTACCACCACGCCACCGCCGCCGACCTGGGCGGCGGCGAGTACGACCGCGACCGCGAACCCCGCCCGGACGCCACCGTCCTCAGGGTCGGACCCGGCCAGCCCTACCAGCGGATCATGGACGCCTACCGGGCCTGGCAGCAGGACCGCGGCCGGCACCGCACCGGGATCATCGAGATCACCCACAGCGGCGCCCACCAGGAGCAACTGGACTTCGACCTCGACCCCGGCGACCGTCTCGAACTGCGCGCGGCCGAGGGCTCCCGGCCGGTGATCAGACTGCTCGACTGGTACAGCAACCGGCCCGACGCCCTCAACATCCGCGCCGTGTCCGACGACTGCGCCCCGCACGAACGGCCCCGCGTCGTCCTCGACGGGCTGCTGGTCGCCGGCCGCGGCATCAACGTCACCGGCCCGATGGGCGCGGTGGTCGTCCGGCACAGCACGCTGGTGCCCGGCTGGTCCCTGGAGCCCGAGTGCGAGCCGCACTCGCCCGACGAGCCCAGCATCGTCCTGGACCGCACCACCGCCTGCCTGCAGATCGAACACAGCATCCTCGGCACCATCGAAGTCATCGGCGACGAGGTCGGCGAGGACCCCCTCGACATCCATCTGCGCGACAGCATCCTGGACGCCACCGGGCACGACCGCACGGCCCTGTCCGCCCCGGACTGCCGCCACGCCCACGCCGTCCTGCACCTGCACCGCACCACCGTCATCGGCGAGGTGCGCACCCACGCGGTGCGCATCGCCGAGAACTCGGTCTTCACCGGCGAACTGCACGTCGCCCGGCGCGGCATCGGCTGCCTGCGGTACTGCTACGTGCCGCCCGGCTCGCGCACCCCCCGCCGCCACCGCTGCCAGCCGGACCTGGCCGGCCCGGCGCAGGCCGCGCGGGTACGGCCGCTGTTCGCGGGCGAACGCTACGGCACCCCGTGGTACGGGCTGCTCGCCGACCGCTGTGCCCCGGAGCTGCGGCGCGGCGCGGACGACGGCGCGGAACTCGGCGCGTATCACGACCTGTACCGGCCGCAGCGCGAGGACGGCCTGCGGGCCCGGCTCGCCGAGTACGCGCCCGCGGGCACCGACGCCGGGATCTTCTTCGTGACATGAGCCGCCCGTCCGTGAGCGAGCCGCCCGCCGCCTTCGAGACCACTTCCTGAACCAGGGGGACACCCTTCATGCACGCCGATCTCTCCCGTTCCACCTTCCGCCCCGAGCGGCACTACTCCGCGGTCATCGCCCAGCAGGGCCGTGTCCAGCTCGACGCCGACCTGAACGAGCAGACCGCCATCCAGCTCCACGAGGCCCGGGTCCGCACCGCCGACCTGATCGGCCGGCACGGCGGACCGCGCGACGCCACCGGCTTCCACATCGAGTACGTGGGCGGCAAGCTCGACATCGACACCCTGTACATCGGCGGCGGCCGCTACTACGTCGACGGCATCCTGTGCGACGCGGACCGTCCCGTACCGGACACCCCCGTACCCGACGAGGCCGCCGCGGACCAGCAGCCGGCTGCGACACAGCCGTTCTGGGACTACTGGAACCAGCCCGACGGCTTCCGCGACCCGGAGCGGCCCGGCGACCGCCTGCCCTCGCCGGGACAGTCCCCGTTCGTGGCCTACCTCAAGGTGTGGGAGCGGACCGTCTCGGCCGCCGAGGACCCCGCGCTGCGCGAGGTCGCGCTCGGCGCCGCGCTGCCCGACACCGCCGTCCGCTCCAAGGTCGTCTGGCAGGTGCTGCCGCTGTCCCTGGGCGAGCTGGAGATCGAGGACGCCGACCCCTCGAAGGAGGTCGTCCGGGCCGCCTTCGACCGCTGGGCACAGCGCCAGGCCGCGCCCGCCACCCGGCTCGCCGCCCGCGCCGAACGGCCCGAGCACGCCGACGAGGACCCGTGTCTGGTCCGCCCCGACGCCCGCTACCGCGGCCAGGAGAACCAACTGTACCGGGTGGAGGTCCACGTCGGCGGCGAGGCGAAGGACGCCACCTTCAAGTGGTCCCGGGAGAACGGCTCGGTGGTCTTCCCGATCGACGGACTCGACGGCACCTGGGTGGAGTTGTCGACCCTCGGCTTCGACGACAAGCTGGACCTGGACGTCGGCGACCTGGTGGAGGTCACGGACACCGCGTACGCCTCCCGTCCCGATGCCCTGCCGCTGCTGCGGGTCGAGGAACTGGACCTGCCCGGCCGCCGGGTCCGGCTGTCCGCCGAACCCGACGCGCACGTCGGGCGACTGCCCCACCTGCACCCGTTCCTGCGCCGCTGGGACCACCACGAAGGGCCCCGCCGCAAGGGCCGTTCCGCGGCGCTCAAGGGCGGCGCGATCCCGGTGACGGAGGGGGAGTGGCTGTCCCTGGAGGACGGTGTCGAGGTGTACTTCGCCGCGGGCGGCACCTACCGCACCGGCGATCACTGGCTGATCCCCGCCCGCACCGCCACCGGCGGCGTCGACTGGCCCACGGACCCGGCGCGTCGCCCCCTGCTGCGGCAACCGGCCGGTGTCGAGCGGCACTTCGCGCCGCTCGCCCTGGTCAAGGGCGAGGAGGGCGCCGTCGATCTGCGACTCGCCTTCGGACCGCTCGCCAGCAGCATCCCGGCGGCGGACGAGGCGACCCTCGCGGCGGAGGCGTCCGCCGCGCGGGAGGAACGGGCCGCGGAGGCCGACCCCTCCGGCGGCCGGTCACAGACCACAGCGACGGCGGAGGCGGCCGTGGAAGGAGACGAGTGATGGCGCAGCCGATGAGCGCGTCCAAGCTGGTGGAGATCCTGCGAGCGGAGGGCGTCACGGTCCACGAGGTGCGCAACTGGCGCACCCACAACCGCAACACCAAGGGTCCCTGGGGTCCGATCAACGGCGTGATGATCCACCACACCGTCACCTCGGGCACCGACAACTCGGTGAACATCTGTTACAACGGCTATTCCGGGCTGCCCGGCCCGCTGTGCCACGGCGTCATCGACAAGCAGGGCCACGTCCACCTCGTCGGCAACGGCCGCGCCAACCACGCCGGCCTCGGCGACGGCGACGTGCTGCGGGCCGTCGTGGGCGAGACGAAGCTGCCGTCCGACAACGAGGCCGACACCGACGGCAACCGGCACTTCTACGGCTTCGAGTGCGTCAACCTCGGCGACGGCAAGGACCCCTGGCCGGAGGCGCAGAAGGACGCCATCGCACGGGTCGCCGCCGCCATCTGCCGCCACCACGGCTGGAGCGAGCGCTCGGTGATCGGCCACAAGGAGTGGCAGCCGGGCAAGCAGGACCCGCGCGGCTTCACCATGGACAGCATGCGCGGACGCATCGCCGCCCGGCTGGCCGGAAAGGGCGGCGGGAAGGGCCCGGGGGAGCCGGAGAAGCCCAAACCGGCCCCCAAGCCGAAGTACGCGCCCTTCCCGGGCGGCGGCTTCTTCCACATCGGGCAGAAGTCGGCGGTGATCACGGCGATGGGCCGCCGGCTCGTCGCCGAGGGATGCGGCCACTACGAGCAGGGACCGGGCCCGGAGTGGACCGAGGCCGACCGCAAGTCCTACGCGGCCTGGCAGCGCAAGCTCGGCTTCAAGGGCAAGGACGCGGACGGCATTCCCGGCCGGGCCAGCTGGGACAAGCTGAAGGTGCCGTCGGACGGCTGAGCGGGCGCGCGCCGGGCGGGGCGGTCAGTCCTGCCCGGCCCGCTCCTCGCGCAGCTCCCTGAGGCGGGTCGCCTCCTTGCGGACCCCGGCCTGGGTGGTGCGCTCCCGCTCCAGCCACGCGGGCCCTTCCCGCTTCAGCGACTCGATCTGCTCGGTGGTGAGCGCGTCGGTCACTCCGCCGCGGGCCAGGCCCGCGATGGACACGCCCAGCTTCGCCGCGACCACCGGACGCGGGTGCGGGCCGTCGCGCCGCAGCTCGCGCAGCCACTGCGGCGGCTCGGCCTGGAGCCGGTTCAGCTCGGCGCGCGAGACGACACCCTCCTGGAACTCTGCGGGGGTGGCGGGGAGGTACACACCCAGCTTCTTCGCCGCGGTCGCGGGCTTCATCGTCTGGGGGCTCTGCTGCGACGTCATGGGTCAAGGATATCGGCCGGCCACGGGAGGCCCCGCCACGGCCGGTACCCTTGGCCCGGTGACAGGCCATGGCCCGGTGGCGGGCCCGCAGGAGACACCGTCCTTCCGTCTCGCGTACGTACCGGGGGCGACGCCCGGCAAGTGGGCGCGGATCTGGCACGAACGCCTGCCCGGTGTCCCGCTCGCCCTCCTGCCGGTGCCGTCCGCGGCGGCGGCGGACGCGCTGCGCGACGGCGCGGCCGACGCGGGCCTCGTCCGGCTGCCGGTCGACCGCACGTTCTTCAGCGCGATCCCGCTGTACACCGAGGCGACGGTGGTGGTGGTCCCCAAGGACCACCTGATCACGGCCGCGGACGAGGTGACCCTCGCCGACCTCGCCGACGAGGTCGTCTGGCACCCCCTCGACGACGTCCTCGGCTGGGCCGCCCCGCCGGGCGAGCCCGCCGCCGAACGGCCCGCCACCACCGACGACGCCGTCCAGCTCGTCGCGGCCGGGGTGGGTCTCCTCGTCGTCCCGCAGTCGCTGGCCCGCCTGCACCACCGCAGGGACCTGACCTACCGCACGGTCGTCGACGCCCCCCAGTCGGGTGTCGCCCTGTGCTGGCCCGAGCACGCCACCACCGACCTGGTCGAGGACTTCATCGGGATCGTGCGCGGACGCACCGCCAACAGCACCCGCGGCCGGGGCACCCTTCAGGCCGGGCAGTCCCAGCAGACCCCGCCGAAGCGGAAGCGCCCCGAGGGGGCCGCCCGGCAGGAGTCCGCGGCGGGCGGCTCGGCCGGCCGCACCCGGCAGAACCGCTCCGCCGCCGCCAAGGGGTCCAAGGACTCCACGAACACCAAGAGCGGCAAAAGCGGCAAAAGCGGCAAGGGGATCAAGGGGGCCAAGGGGACCGGTGGCGGCAGGCCGCGTCGCCGGTCTTGATCCCACGGGCGCCGCGGTGCCGCCCGCGGCCCCGGCGGGCCGCCGCGTTCCCGGTCGGCTCCCCTGGTGCGGTCACCCGCCGGGCGGGCGGCGCACGGTCAGCCGCTCGTCGACGGGCCCCGCAGATCGGCCACGGCCAGTACCAGCGCCACCAGGACGAACACCAGCGCGGTGACGAACCCCAGCCGGAGCGCGTCGGCGGCCCGACCGTGGTTGGAGAGATGCGCGAAGTACACCGAGCCCACGACGGCGATCCCGGCCGCCGATCCGATCCGCTGCCCGGTCTGCAGCACTCCGCCGGCCGCCCCGGCGCGGCGCACCGGGACCCCCGCGAGCGTCAGTGTGGTGTTGGGCGACACGGTCAGACCGGAGCCGACACCGGCGACGAGCAGCGGCAGCGCCGCCGCCCAGCCGGCCTCCGGGCCCGGCACCAGCCGCACGGCCGCCAGGGCACCCAGCACCCCGAGCGCCACCGCGAGCAGCCCGATCACCACCAGCCCGCGGCCGTAGCGGACGACGAGCCGTCCGCCCGCCAGGGCGGCCGCCGCCGACCCGACCGCGAACGGCATCGCGGCCGTTCCGGCGGCCAGCGCGCTGTAGCCGAGGCTGTTCTGCAGGTACAGGGAGTAGATGAAGTACACCGAGGTGAACCCGGCGAAGTACACCAGGCTCAGCAGCGAACCCAGCGAGAACGACCGCAGGCTGAACAGCCCCAGGTCCAGCAGCGGCCCCCGGCCGAGCCGGCCCTGCCGCCGCTCCCACGCCCAGAACGCCACCAGCAGCACCGCGGCCACGGGGACCAGGGCCCACTTGCCCCGGCCGGGCCACGCCTGTTCCTGCACCACCGGCAGCATCAGCGCGAACGCGCCGCAGCCGAGCAGCAGCACGCCCGGCACGTCGAAGCCCTCCCCGGCGTTCCCGCGCGGCGCGATTCGCGGCAGCAGCCGCAGCGCGGTCGCGAACACCACGAGGCCGATCGGCAGGTTGAGGTAGAACACCCAGCGCCAACTGCCGAACACCTCGATCAGCACACCGCCCGCGAGCGGACCGACGGCGGTGGACACGGCTACGACGCTGCCGAACGCGGCGAACGCGCGGGCCCGTTCGCTGCCCTGGAACAACTGCATGATCAGCGCCGACGTCTGAGGTGCGATCAGGCCGCCCGCCACGCCCTGCAGCAGCCGGAACACCACCAGCCAACCGCCCGTGGGGGCCAGTCCGCAGGCCGCGGAGGTGAGCGTGAACAACGCGACCCCGGTGAGGAACACCTGCCGGCTGCCCCGCAGATCGGCCAGCCGTCCGGCGGGCACCAGACACAGGCCGTAGGTGAGGGCGTAGCCGGAGACCACCCAGGACAGATCGGCCGCGTCGGCGTGCAGGCCGCGCTCCATCGACGGCACGGCGACATTCACGATCGACGTGTCCAGCAGGGTCATGAAGCCCGCCGTCAGACAGACCGCGAGCGCCTTCCAGCGTCGCTCGTCCGCGAGCGGCTCGGTCTTCTGGGCCTGGACGGTCGTCATGGCGACCCGAAGAGGCCGGGGCGCCGCACGCCCGGCCCGGTGAGCGCGGGGGCGGCGCGGTGGGACAGCGCGGGCTGCCGGTGCGGAGGGATCGGGTCGGTGGGCATGGGGCAGACCTTCCTGTGCTGTCCTGCGCTCACCGTAGGAACCGACGTCGCGCCCCGCGCGCCGGGACGTCGGGAGAACGGGTCGTCGCCGGCCGTGCAGCGGCCGGACGACAAGGCCGGTGCCGCTTTTCGGAGCCGAACAGCCGTGCTGCGCCGTCCGGGTGGCGGCCCCGTTCCGGGAACCGGCCGGGCCCGGCCGACCGGGGCGGGGACCGGCGGTTCGGCGTCGCGCGCGGCGCGGCCTGCGCACACCGGGGCGCCCCCGGGCGGGTCACCCGCCCGGCGCAGGCCGCCGGGCGAGCCCGTCGTCCGGCGGACCGCGGCATCCGCGTCAGCCGTGGCCGGTGCCGGTCCACCGCCACGGTGCGCGCCGCGCTGCCGCCGACCACACTGACCTGACCGAGCCGTTGCGAACCCGGCCGGGCCGGCACCGGCCCCGTCCGGTTCACGTCCCGCCGGCGGCCGGGTCCGGACCGGGCGGGCCTGGTCTAGACCGCCGGAGATCGACTGCTACCGTCGGCCCCGGACGTGGCACGCACGAGAGGGGACAACGGTGGCAGACGGCAACAGGCGGCGCAGGGCCTTCATCGGGTCGTTCACGGCGGCGGGCGGCCCCGGGCTGGTGACGGCGGCCGTCCACCCGCACAGCGGCGCGCTCGCCGTGCTCGACAGTGTCGACGGTGTCCCGGACCCGTCGTATCTGGCCCTGTCGCCCGACGGGGGCACGTTGTACGCCGTCAGCGAGACGGCCGACGGCGCGGTGGCCGCGTATCGGGTCAAAGGCGACAAGCCGGTGCTGGCCGGGGCGCCGGTGCCGGTCGGCGGCAGCGGACCCACCCATCTCGGCCTGTACGACGGTCACCTGCTCACCGCCAACTACGGCTCCGGCAGCGTCACCGCCGTACCCGTGCGCGCCGACGGCGCCCTGGCCGGCACCCGGTCCGGGGTCCTCCAGCACGTCGGCGCGGGCCCGCACGAGCGGCGCCAGCGGGGCCCGCACGCCCATCAGGTGCAGCCGGACCCCAGTGGCCACTGGGCCGTCAGCGTCGACCTCGGCACGGACTCGGTGCGGGTGTGCACCCTGGAGCGGGGCGTCCCCGTGCTGCACCGAGAGATCGCCCTGCGGCCCGGTTCCGGCCCCCGCCACCTCGCCTTCCATCCGGGCGGAACGTACGCCTACGTCGTCAACGAGCTGACCCCGACGGTCACCGTGTGCCGCTGGGACGCCGAGGAGGGCCTGCTGCGGCCGCTGACCGAGACGCCGCTCCTGCCGGGCGCGCCGGCCGGTGACGCCTACGCGTCGGGCATCGTCGTCTCGCCCGACGGTCGCTTCGTGTGGACCGCGACCCGCGGTGAGGACGTGCTGTCCGTGTTCGCCGTCGAGGGCGAGGGGCTGCGGCTGACGGGCACGGTGCCCTGCGGCGGCCACTGGCCGCGCGCGCTGGCCGAGAGCGGTGGTTTCCTGTACGCCGCCAACGAGCGGTCAGGGAACGTCACCTGGTTCGCGATCGACCCGGAGACCGGACTGCCGCGTTACGACGGTTCGGTGGAGGCGCCCGCGGCGTCCTGCGTGGTCTTCGACTGAAAGCGGCCTTCGACTGACTCCGGTCGTCTGGAACGGCCTTCGACTGACTCCGGTCGTCTGGAACGGTCTTCGACTGAACCCGGTCTTCGTCCGGAACGGTCTTCGTCCGAAGCGGTCTTGTCCGGTGCTGCCTTCGGCCGATGTTGTTCGCCGACTGCCTGACATCGATACATATGCCGCGGGCCCGCTCTCCTGCTGGAGCGGGCCCGTGGGTGTGCGCCTGCCGTGGCGCCGACGCGTGGTGCGTCAGCGGGCCTGGGCGCCCTGCGGCTGCTGCGGTGCGATGCCCAGTGCCGTGGTGTACTTCGCCAGGGCGAGCTTGCCGACCGCCGGGTACGCGCCGAGCGGTTCCGCGGTGGCGCAGTCCGCCTCGGTGGCGGCCGCGGCCAGCAGGTCCGGGTCGATCTCGGGGCCGATCAGGTACGGCGCCAGCGCCAGCTGCTGCGAACCCGAGGAACGCAGTTGCTCGGCGACGGAGGCGATCGAGCCGTCCTCGTCCAGGGCCGCCGCCATCACCGGCACGGCCAGGCGCGCGGCGAGCAGCATGCCGGTGATGCCGGCGGCCTGTACGGCCTCGTCACCGCCCACGGAGGCCAGGACGATGCCGTCCGCGGCCGTCGCCACCGTGAACAGGCGGGCCCGGTCGGCGCGGGCCAGGCCCGCCTCCGAAAGACGCACGTGCAGCGCCTCGGCGAGCAGCGGGTGCGGGCCGAGGACGTCGGTCAGCTCGGCGGCGACCCGGCTCTCCATCACGGCCTGGCGGATCCGTCGCAGCAGCGCGTTGTCCGGACCGGCCAGCAGCGGCACGACGACGGCCACCGGGCCGTCGGGCTCCTTGGCCTCGGAACCGGCGGCGAGAGCCTGCTCATAGCGGGCGGTGCGCTCGTCGGCGGCCCGCGTCAGCACGGCCTGCACGGTGGGGAACTCCGCACCGTCCCCGTCCACGTACCCGATCCGGGCGTCCAGGCCGGGCAGCTCCGAGCGGGCGATGCTCACGACCTCCTCGGCGAGGCTGCGCGTGGCGGTGCCGACCGCACCCGGCACCGCGAGGACGAGCGCGGGCGCGTCCTCGGGGGCCACCAGTGGTTCGGGGCGGCGGTGCCGTCCGGGCTGGCGGGGTCGCGGCATTCGTACGGGCAGGCCGGACTCGGGCCCAGTGGGGGAGCTCATGGCGCCGCATGTTACTGGCTTCCTGGGCTCCCCTGTTCGGGGAGGGTGCAGGTGAACGGTATACGTCCGCTTTTGTCTGACGAGTTACGTACAGATCAGAAGTGGGCGATACCTGCCTCCGGCAATGCCCAGCAGGGAGAACGGCGTTCCGGCACGGCCCGACCGGCGAAGCGTTCAGCGGTTCACCACGTACAACATCTTTTCATCACCCGGCAGGGTGAGCCGTCCGGCCACGAGGTCCGTGGCGATCCGTACCGCGCCGTGCAGCGGATCGCCCTCGGCCGGCACACGCGGCGCGTACGGCAGCCGCTGTGCCAACTCCTCCGCCAAGGGGACGAGCAGCGGGTCGCCCAGCCGGAACAGGCCGCCGGTGAGAGCCACCCGCGGCCCGCCGGAGGCGGGACAGACCGCCGCGGCGGACTCGGCGATGTGCCGGGCCGCCGCGCGCAGGATGCCGGCCGCGACCGGGTCCCGCGTCGCACAGGCGGCCACCAGGGGTGCGAACGAGGCGAGGACGGCGGGCCTGTCGGAGCGCGGATAGAGCAGACCGGGCAACTGCGGCAACGGGCCGAACCGCTCCTGCGCACAGGTGCGCAGTGCCGCCGAGCCGCCGTCGCGTCCGTCGTGGGCGCGCAGCGCCGCCTCCAGGCCGGCCCGGCCGATCCAGGCGCCGCCGCCGCAGTCGCCGAGCAGATGGCCCCAGCCGTCCGCCCGCCGCCAGCTCGTCAGGTCGGTGCCGACCGCGATCAGCCCCGTGCCGCCCGCGACCACGGCGCCGGGACGGGAGCCGAGGGCGCCCGCGTAGGCGGCCACCGCGTCGGCGGCGAGCGCGACGGACCGTACACCGAGTTCCCGTCCGAGCGCGTCCGGCAGTTCGGCGCGCAGCGCGTCGCCGAGGGTGGCGAATCCGGCGGCGCCGACGACCGCCGTCGTCAACTCGCTCACCCCGGTCTCGGCGGCCGACGCGCGGGCCATGGGCAGGAGTTGTGCCAGCAGGTGCGCGGGATCGATGCCCCGCGCACCGGTCCTGACCGGCTCCCGCGATTCCCTCGGAGGTGCCGGCTCCCGGCCGGGGACGCCGACTGTGACGCGGAGGCCGGAACCCCCGGAGTCGACGGCCAGGAATCCGGCTCCGGTCCCGGTGGGGCTCACCGGAGGCGGCCAGGTGACAGCGGGCGCGCCTCGGGCATGACCGGGAGGACCGGGCCGAGCGCGGGTGCGGGGGCGCCGGGATCCGGGCACCGGAGGCGAGCGGCCGACCCGGCGTGACGGCGGCGGTGGAGCGGCTGGAGCACTGGACGCGGCAAACTCCGCTCCTTCCCGGTGACCGGCTGGGCGATCCGCTCCGACCGGTTCGACGGCACCGACGGCACCGACGGCACCGGCGGCGATGCCGACGGTGCGGACGGGGAGGAAGACTAGCGCCGCGGAACGGCCGTCCGCGCCCTGGCCGTCGTCTTCGGAGCGGTCGTCTCCGTATGCGGTGGCCGTCTCCGTGTGCAAGGGGTGCCGAGGTGTGCCAGTAGAGTGACGCGGGTGGCACCACGACCCTTGCATGAACTTGTCGAAGCGGGCTGGGCGAAGGCTCTGGAACCCGTGGCCGGACGCATCGCGGCCATGGGGGACTTCCTACGGGCGGAAATAGCCGCGGGCCGGACCTACCTCCCGGCCGGGGCGAACGTACTGAGGGCTTTCCAGCAGCCTTTCGACGACGTCCGCGTGCTGATCGTGGGTCAGGACCCCTATCCCACGCCGGGGATGGCCATCGGGCTGAGTTTCGCCGTGTCGCCCGAGGTGCGTTCGCTGCCGGGCAGCTTGGAGAACATCTTCCGTGAGCTGCATACGGACTTGGGGCTGCCCAGGCCCTCCAACGGCGATCTGACGCCCTGGGCCGCGCAGGGCGTGCTGCTGCTCAACAGAGCGCTCACCACGGCTCCGCGCAGTCCCGGCGCGCACCGCGGCAAGGGCTGGGAAGAGGTCACCGAGCAGGCGATCCGGGCGCTGGCCGGACGTGGCACGCCGCTGGTGTCCATCCTGTGGGGCCGGGACGCCCGCAATCTGCGCCCGTTGCTCGGGGACCTTCCGGCGATCGAGTCCGCGCATCCGTCGCCCATGTCCGCGGACCGTGGTTTCTTCGGCTCGCGTCCCTTCAGCCGGGCGAACGACCTGCTGGGCCGGCAGGGCGCGCAGCCGGTGGACTGGCGCCTGCCGTAGGACACGGTGCGCGTGATGCCTGCCATGGGACACGGTGCGCGTGATGCCTGCCATGGGACACGGTGCGCGTGATGCCTGCCGTAGGACACGGTGCGCGTGATGGCTTCGTCCGGTGCTCCCGCGCCTCGGCCGAGGCCCGAAGCCATCACGTGGGCACCGCCCCGGTGTCCTGTGGGCGAGGAGGAGTGAGCGCCGGTCAGGGCGATGTGAGGGCCTCGGGGGCCGACCGGGCCCGGCGTTTCCCGGCCTGTGCCAGGGGCGGTTCCAGGTCGCCGACGGCGATCATCACTTCGCGCAGCGCCTCCGACGCGGCCCGGGTCACCTCGGGCGGCACTTCGCGGAAGAACCGGGACTCGGCCTCCGACCAGGTCTCCATGGTGGCGTCGGCGGTCTCGACGCCGGTGCGCGTCAGCCGGACCCAGGAACTGCGTCCGTCGACGGTGTCCTGCTCCCGCTCGATCAGGTCCGCCCTCTCCAGCCGCTTGAGTACGGTGGTGACCCCGCCGGAAGTGATCAGGAGCCGGTTCTTGAGGTCGCTGGGCCGTAGCTCGTAGGGCGCGCCCACCAAGCGCAGGGCGCTGATCACGGCGAAGTCCGTCTTGGTCAGGTTCCACGGCACCAGCGCCGCGTTCAGGGTCTCCTCCAGCAGGACGCCCAGGCGGACGGCGCGGCGCGCCACCGCGTACTCCGGTCGTTCCAGCTCGGGCTTCTCGCGCCGCCAGGAGTCGACGAGGCCGTCGGTGAGGTCTCTTTCGCCAGCCCTGCGCTTCATCGTTCCCCCTGGTGGGTGCACTGCCGAACCTCTGCCACAACCCCGAGTCTACCAGCGGACGCACTCCAAAAAGCTATTCGTAAAGCTAGACGAATAGCTTACTCGTGAACTACTTTCGTCGGCGGGGCCGAGTGACGGCCGCCGCGCGGAGCAGGAGGCAGGTGGGTCATGAGCAATGGGGAGCCGGATGACGTCCGAGGCGTGGTGGCAGCGCTGGCGGCGTCCGCGAACGTCGAGATCATTCCGCTGCGCGGGGTGGACCAGAAGCTGCCGGGGATACCGGTCGACACCACCGTGACGGTCACGTGTTCGCCGAAGTTCGGTCTTGACCGGACACTCGACTGCACGGAATCGGCCGTGCGGGCGGGCCACCGCGTGGTGCCGCATCTCGCGGCACGGCAGGTGACCGACGAGGCGGAGCTCCGCCGCGTCGTCGGCCGGCTCGACACCCTGGGCGTCAAGGACCTGTACGTCATCGGCGGTGACGCGGCCACGCCGGCCGGCCAGTACGCGTCGGCGGCCGAACTGATCGAGGCGCTGGCCGCGATCGACCACGGCCTGGAGCGCATCGGCGTCGCCTGCTACCCCGAAGGACACCCGAAGATCGCCGACGACGTGCTGTTCGACGCCCTGCGGCGCAAGCAGCCGCACGCCCACTACATGGTCAGCCAGCTCTGCTTCGACGTCGACACCCTGGTCGGCTGGTTGCGGCGGACGCGCGCGGCGGGAATCGAGCTGCCGCTGCGGCTCGGCCTCGCGGCGCCCATGAACCTGCGCAAACTCATGGAGCTGTCGGTCAGGATCGGCGTCGGATCGTCGGTCCGGTACCTGACCAAGCAGCACGGCTTCGTCGGGAACCTCGTGCGAGGCAGCTCCTACCGGCCCGAGGAACTGCTCTACCAGATCGGCGCGCAACCCGCCTTCGGCGAACTGGGCATCGAAGGGCTCCACCTGTTCTCGTTCAACCAGATCCCCGCGACGGTCGACTGGCAGCAGCGCATCGGCGGCCCCGCGCCCGTTCGGACGGCGTGACCCCGTGCGCGGCAGCGGAGGCGCATGATGGCGGACCGGTCGAGCGGCTCGGTCGGGTCATGGACGGTCGGCGCGTTCCTCGACGCGGTGGCGGACGAGGTGCCCGTCCCGGGCGGGGGAGCGGTGGCCGGCACGGTGACCGCGCTGGCCGCCGCGCTCGCGGAGATGGCCGGAAGATACGCGCGAGGACACGCCGCCGACCCGGCCGAGCTCGCCGGCCTGGTGGCCCGGAGCAGGGCGCTGAGGGCGCGGGCGGGCCGACTGGCCGACGAGGACGCGGCCGCCTACCAGCGCTACGTCGAGGCGTCCCGGCTGCCGAAGGAACCGGACGCCGAGGCACGGCGCGCGGCGGTCCGGGCGGCCCTGGACGCCGCAGCCGACGTACCCGCCGCACTGGCCGCGGTGGCGACGCAGGTCGTGGAGGTCGCCGCCGAACTGGCCGCCTCCGGCAATCCCCGGCTGCGGTCGGACGCGTGCACCGCCGCCCTGCTGGCCGCCGCGACCGCCCGCAGCGCGGCCCTCCTGGTACGGGAGAACCTGCGCGCCCACCCCGACGACCCCCGCACGGCCGCGGCCGAACGGAACACCGTCTGGGCCGCGTCGCTCGCCGCCGACCTCGTCGCCCCGTCGCACCACCTACCGGATCGGACCACGTCATGACCGCACAGCTGATCGACGGCCGCGCGAGGGCCGAACGCCTGAAGGCCGACGTGGCCCGGGAGGTCAAGCAGCTCGCCGCGGACGGCATCGCCTGCGGCCTGGCCACCGTGATCGTCGGCGACGACTACCGGGCCCGTGCGTACGAGCACCGGCTGGCCAGGGTCGCGGGTGAACTCGGGGTGCCCCACCGCCGGGTGGCACTGCCCCCGGTCAGCACGCACGACCTGCGGTCAGAGGTGCACCGGCTCAACGACGACCCCTCGGTCACCGGCATCCTCGTGCTGCGGCCGCTGCCGGCCCACATCCACGAGGCCGAGGTGTTCCGGTCGCTGTCCCCGGTGAAGGACATCGAGGCGGTGCATCCGGAGAACGCCGGGCTGCTGGCGCTCGGCGTACCCCGCTACGTCCCGTCGACGGCGGCCTCGGTGTACCACGTGCTCGACCAGTGGCTGGACTCGGTCGGTGAGGACCGTCCGGCCTTCTACCACCGCTCGCTGATCGTCGTCGTGGGCCGGTCGAACAACGTCGGCAAGCCGGCGGTGTCGCTGGCGTACGAACGCGGGGCGGCGGTGGAGTCGGTGGACGAGTGGGCCAGCCGGACCGGTCGGCTCGGCCGGTACACCCGACGCGCCGATGTGCTGATCGTCGCGGCCGGTGTGCCCGGCCTGATCCGGTCGGAACACGTACGAGAGGGCGCCGTGGTGCTGGACGTCGGCATCAACCCGCTGCGCGATCCGGACACCGGCGCCGTGCGGATGGTCGGCGACGTCGACACCGAAGACGTCCTGCCCAGGGTCCGGGCGGTGACACCGGTGCCCGGCGGGATCGGGCCGGTGACCGACGTGTGGCTGCTGCGCAACACCGTCGCCGCCGCCCGCAACGCCCCGGGCGGCCGTCCGTCGTCGATCCCCGCACAGAAGGACGGGAGCAGGTCATGACCACAGCCCAGGTACCGACCGCCCAGGTACCGACCGCCCAGGCCGCCTCCCGGGTCTCGGACTACGTGCTGACCCTTTCGTGCCCGGAGCAGCCGGGCATCGTGTACGCCGTCGCCCGGTTCCTGGTCGACCACGGCTGCAACATCGTGGAGAGCCAGCAGTTCGGCGACCGCGAGACGGGCATGTTCTTCATGCGGGTCCAGTTCGAACCCGTCACCGGCACCGGACTCGATCTCGCCCGGCTGCGGCGGGGCTTCGCCCACGTGGCGGGCCCGCTCGGCATGTCCTGGCGGCTGCTGGCCGCCGCGGAGCGGCAACGCGTCCTGATCATGGTCAGCAAGTACGGGCACTGCCTGAACGACCTGCTGTTCAGGGCGAACAGCGGCTGGCTGGACATCGACGTGGCGGCCGTGGTGTCCAACCACCCGGACCTGGCCGTGCTGGCGGACAACTACGACGTCCCGTTCCACCACGTCCCGGTCACCGCCGCCACCAAGGCCGCGGCCGAGGCCAAGCTGCTGGAGCTGGTCGCCGACCTGCGGATCGACCTGGTGGTGCTGGCCCGTTACATGCAGGTCCTGACAGCCGACCTGTGCAAGCAGTTGGAGGGCCGCGCCATCAACATCCACCACTCGATGCTGCCCAGCTTCAAGGGCGCCCGCCCCTACCAGCAGGCGTACCGCAGGGGGGTGAAGCTGGTCGGGGCCACCGCGCACTACGTGACCTCGGACCTGGACGAGGGACCGATCATCGAGCAGGAGGTGGCCAGGGTCGACCACTCCATGACCGCGCAGCAGGTCACCGCGCTGGGCCGGGACAACGAGTGCCTGGCGCTGGCACGGGCCGTGCGCTGGCACACCGAGAACCGGGTGCTGCTCGACAACGGCCGCACGGTCCTCTTCCACTGACGGCGCGGAAGCGGCGCGAAGGCGAAGGGACGAGCCCCATGGACACGATGGCCGGTCCGGCGCAGGGCCGCGCACCGGGCCGACGAGCACGGCGCCGTCGGCGCGACGGCCTCACCGTACCCGGTCCCGGCGGAGGCGGAGGCGGTGGCGGAGGCCGACGGCCCGGCGGTGGCGACAGCATGACCGGATCGCCGGTCCGCAGCGCACCTCGGCATCGGCCACGGTCGGGGCCCCGGCACGACGAGCATCCGCAGAGGTGCCCGTCCCACCGGATCGCCGCCCGTCGGCGGCGGACGGTCACCGCGTGCAGACCGCCACGGCGCGCACCGGCAGGACAGTTCCCGTCCGGACCGGCCGGCCCCGGCCCGTCCGCCGTGTCGCAGTGCACCTCCACTCCCGGCCCCCGCTCGTGCCCGAGGCCGGGCCCACCGCAAGAGTCCCGTGCAGAGAGAGGTAAGCAGCATGTCCAGCAAGAGCCTTGAGGACAAGATCCAGCAGGCGGGAAATCCCGCGCGCATGCTCCGCGACGCGCCCGTCGGTGTGTACGCGTTCCCGTTCCGCGGCGAGTACAGCAACTGGCGTGACGAGCAGGAGGCATGGAACAGGACAGCGGTCCTGTTCGACCAGTCGTTCCACATGACGGACGTCTACTTCGAGGGGCCCGACGCGCGCAGGCTGATGTCCGACGTGGCGTTGAACAGCTTCCGCACCTTCGGGAAGAACAAGGCCAAGCAGCTGATCGTGTGCAACCAGGACGGCCGCTTCATCGGAGACGCCATCCTCTTCGGCCTGGAGGACGACAAGTTCCAGCTGGTCGGTACGCCACTGGCGCCGAACTGGGTGGCGTACCAGGCGGAGACCGGCGGATACGACGTCGAGGTCACCCGGGACGAACGCAGCGTCGACAACGGGGGGAAGCGGCGGACCTACCGCTACCAGCTCCAGGGGCCCAACGCCCTCAAGATCATCGAAAAGGCGCACGGCGGGCCGATAGACCGCATCAGGTTCTTCAACATCGGCGAGTTCACCCTCGCCGGCCGCCCGGTGCGGGCACTGAACCACACCATGATCGGGATTCCCGGCCAGGAGATGACCGGGCTGGAGATGTTCGGCCCCGCCGACGACGCGCCGGCCGTGCTGGACGCGCTCCTGACGGCGGGCGCGGAATTCGGCCTCCGCCAGGGCGGTTCAATCGCGTACCCGACGACCGGGGTCGAGTCGGGCTGGGCCGGCCTGTGCGTGCCGGCGATCTACACGGGTGAGCGGATGAAACCGTACCGCGAGTGGCTGCGCGCCGAGGGCTTCGAGGCGAGCGCCTCGCTCGGCGGGAGCTTCACCTCGGACGACATCGAGGACTACTACCTCACGCCGTGGGACCTCGGCTACGACCGCGTGCTCAAGTTCGACCACGACTTCATCGGCCGGGCCGCGCTGGAGGAACTCGCCGACCAGCCGCACCGCAAGGAGGTATGGCTGCGCTGGAACGACGACGATGTCGCCCGAGCCATCGCCGCCAGCCTCTTCGGCGGCAAGGACCGCGCCAAGTACCTGGACATCCCCTACAGCGTCTACGCCACCTTCCAGTACGACAAGGTGCTGATCGGCGACCGGCCGGCCGGAGTGTCCTTCAAGGGCGCCTACACCGTCAACATCGGCGGCTGGGCCTCGGTGGCGTCGATCGACGAGGCCGACGCCCAGGACGGCACCGAAGTCACCCTCGTCTGGGGAGAGGAGAACGGCGGGTCCGCGAAGCCCTCCGTCGAGCGGCACGTCCAGACGCCGATCCGGGCCACCGTCCACACCACCCCGCTCGTGTGACGTCGTGCAGAGAGTTCCGCTGAGATGACGACGACTTCGACGGGTACCCGGTCGGTCGGGGGACTTCCCATGCGAGAGCGCTGCCTGGTCATGGGCATCCTGAACGTGACCCCGGACTCGTTCTCCGACGGGGGCGACCACCTGGCGACCACACGGGCCGTGGAGCACGGTCTCGCGCTCGCCGTGGCCGGGGCCGACATCGTGGACGTGGGAGGCGAGTCCACCCGCCCAGGAGCCCATCGGGTCCCGCTCGACGTCGAACTGAGCCGGACGGTACCGGTCGTGCGCGCACTGGCGGACTCCGGGGTGATCGTCAGCATCGACACCATGCGCTCCGCGGTCGCGTGCGCCGCCCTCGAAGCGGGGGCGCGGCTCGTGAACGATGTCAGCGGCGGGCTCGCCGACCCCGCCATGGCCGCCTCGGTGGCGCGGGCCGGCGTGCCCTATGTCGCCATGCACTGGCGGGGACCGAGCCGGACGATGCGGCGGCACGCGGTCTACCGGGACGTCGTCAGCGAAGTCAGGGCGGAACTCGGCCGGCGGCTGCATGCCCTGGTCGACGCCGGTATCAGTGCCGAGCGCATCATCCTCGACCCCGGACTCGGTTTCGCGAAGAACGGCGCCCACAACTGGGAGCTGCTGCGTCACCTCGGCGAACTGTCCACGCTGGGCCGTCCCCTCCTGGTCGGAGCCTCCCGCAAGTCCTTCCTCGGCGAACTGCCCGGGACGGACGCGGACCGGTCCCGGCCGCGCGCGCGGGACGCGGCCACCGCGGCGGTCTCGGCTCTCGCCGCCGCGGCCGGCGCCTACTGCGTCCGGGTGCACGAGGTGGCCCCGACACTGGACGCCGTCCGGGTCGCCGCCGCCTGGACACAGGACACCCGGCCGGGAACGGGCCGTTGGGGGTCGGCTCCCGAGGAGACCCCATGACCACCATCACCCCACTCGAACCACGGCCCGAGGGACCGTCCGAGCCTGAACACGGCGGTGCTCCGGACGAACAGACCGCCCCGGACCTCACCCAGGCCGCCCGGCACGCCCGCGCCATGTTCGCCTGCCTGGGAATTCCCTGCGCGGACGAGCACACGGTCCACGCCCCCGAACGGTTCGTCCACGCCGTGGCCGACCTGACCGCGGGCCACCGGCGAGACCCCCTCCGGTCGCTGGACGTCACCTTTCCCGCCGAGTCCGCCGACCCCGGCATGATCGTGGTCTCCGGCGTCCGGTTCGTCTCGCTGTGCCGGCACCACCTGCTGCCCTGGGCGGGCACGGCCACCGTGGCCTACCTGCCCGCTCCCGGCGCCCGCATCGTCGGCCTGTCGAAACTGGCCCGCCTGGTCGAAGGACTGGCCGCCCGCCCGCAGACCCAGGAGCGGCTGGGGCAGCAGATCGTGCACGCCATCGACAGCAGGCTGGACACCCTCGGCGCCGCCTGCGTGATCCGCGCCTCGCACGCGTGCGGGAACCCGCACGGCACCCCCGCCCCGGCGGCCCACACCGCGACCACCCACCTGCTCGGGGTGTGCCACGACGACCCGGCCGTCCGCGCGGAACTCCTCGCCCTGGCCACGCCCCCGAGCCGCTGACAACCACCGCCCATGCGGCTACCGTTGGTGTCGGCCGGTAACTTCCGTGCGCGGACGTGTAGTTGAGGGCCGACCGGGGGACCATGACGATCACTCACGAGGCACAGGGCACCAGCACCGACCTCCTGCGCAGCGAGTCACTGAGGCTCGGGCAGGACGACGGCGGCTCCCGGCTCGGCGCCGACCCGTACGCCGAGAAGCCCACCACGGTGCTGACCCGTGCCGCGCGGACCGCCGCCGCGCGGATCCCACCGCCGGCCGACGGCCTGGACAACCTGCCCGTGCTGCCCTCCCGGCCCTTCGTCGGCCGTGACGCCGATCTGCACCGATTGGCAGGTCTTCTGGAGTCCGGCCAGGGCATCATCACCCAGGCGAGCGGTGCCGCCACCGCCGTCAGCGGCCTGGGCGGCATCGGCAAGACCGCGCTGGCGCTGCGCTACGCCGAGGTCTCGCGGGGGAGATACCCGCTGACCTGGTGGATCGTCGGGGAGAGCGAGGAGCAGATCGCCACCGGATTCGCCGAGCTGGCGTCGCGACTGCATCCGTCCTGGGCCCGGGACGCCTCCGCCAGGGAACGCACCGAGTGGGCGTTGACCTGGCTCGACGGACACCCGGGATGGCTGCTGGTCTACGACAACGTGGAGCGCCCCCAGGACCTCACCCCGTTCATGGGCCGTCTCCTCGGACGCGGGCACCAGTTGGCCACCAGCCGTAGCCGTCACGGCTGGCCGGAGGCCGCCAGCCTGGTCGACCTCGACGTGCTCGGCCAGCAGGAGGCCGTCGAACTGCTGCGTGCCACCGCCGGCCGCGAAACCCCCGTGTCCGCCGACGAACTGGCGCAGATCGAGCAACTCGCCGTCGATCTCGGCCGGCTGCCGTTGGCACTCACCCAGGCCGGGGCGTACCTCCGGGAGACGCGCACCGGTTTCGCCGCGTACCGGGCGCGACTGGCCCGGGTGCCGGAGACGGTGCTCACCGACGGGACGGGAAACTCGGGACGGACGATCGCGCAGATCTGGCGCACCAGCCTGGAGACGATCCGGACCAGCCATCCGCCGGCCGTCCCGCTGCTGTACGCCCTGGCCTGGTGCGCGCCCGAGCCGGTGCCCCGCGAGGTCGTCCTGCGCCGGCCCGGCCCCGCCGCCGAGACCGAGGGCGCGCTGGCCGCGCTGGCCGACTACCACCTGGTGACCCTGAGCCCGGACGGTCTGGCGCTGCACCGGCTGGTCCAGCGGACGCTGCGCGAGGCCGCCCCCGCCCAGGCCCCGAAGGCCCGCGACCTCATGGAGCGGGCACTCGCCGCCGAGGCCGCGGAGGCGACACCGGACCGCGTCCGGGGCCTGCTCACCCACATCCAGGCCCTGGCGGCGTCCGGTCCGGCCGGCGAACCGAGCGCCGAAGTGGTCGAGATGTACCGCCGGGGCGCCGACGAACTGGTCGCCCGGGACCAGCACGTCCTGGCGATCCCCTTGATGACGCAGGTCGTCCATGGGACCACCCGGCTGCTCGACACCGATCACGCCGAGGCCCTGGCCGACCGTGACCGGCTCGCGAAGCTGCACGCGAAGGCGGGCGACCCGGCCGTCGCGGTCGAGCTGTGCCGGGACCTCTACCTCGACCGCTACCGGCTGCACGGCCCGCAGGCGGTTCAGACGCTGGCGAGCCGCGACCAGTTGGCCAACGCCTACCGCAAGGCGGGCGAGGCCACGCGCGCGGTGCGGGAGCTGACCGCGGTGGTCGCCGATCGCCGGCGGGTGCAGGGCGACGACAACCCGGACACGCTCGCCAGCCGCGCCGGACTGGCCTACGCGCTCCAGTCGGCGGGCCGGTACGAGGACGCGGTCGCGGAGTTCAAGTCGATCGTCGACGACCGCGACCGGGTCCTGGGCCGCTGGGACAGCGACGCGCTGGCCGCCCGTACCAGCCTCGCGTACGCCCACCGGGCGGCCGACGAACACCGTACGGCGCTGCGGCTGTACGACGAGGCCGTCGCGGACCGGCGGCACGTGCACGGGCCGGACCACCCCGACACACTGACCAGCCGGGGCTGGCTGGCCGCCGCGCACTCCGCGGCCGGCGACGCGCGGACGGCCCTCGACCTGTACGGGGAACTGGTTGACGACCGCCGGCGGGTGCAGGGCCCGGACCATCCGGACACGCTGCGCGAACGCCAGCAACTGGCCTACGCCCGGTGGGACGTGGCAGGCCCGGACGCGGTACTGGCCGAGTTCGAGGAACTGGCCGCGCACAGCGCCCGGGTGCAGGGTCCGGACCACCCCGCCACGCTCGACTACCGCGACGACATCGCTCTGATCCACCGCGCGCGGGGCGACTACGCGCGGGCCGTCGCCGGTTACCATGCGGTCGTCGACGACTGCACGCGGGCCATGGGGGAGCACCACCCGGACACCCTGCGGTCCCGGGCGGCACTGGCCTTCACCCGGCAACTGGCCGGCGCGCACGACCACTCGGTACGAGAGCGCACGGCACTCGTCACCGTCCACCAGGAGGTGCGCGGGAGGCTGCACCCGGCGACGCTGGCCGCCCGTGCGAACCTGGCCCTCGCCCAGCGGGCAGCCGGCCGGTACGGCACCGCCATCCGGCTCTACGAAGCCCTGGTGAAGGACCGGACCGACGTCTTCGGCCCACTGCACCCCCGGGTCGTGGCCACCCGCGAGAACCTGGCCCGCACCCGGCAGGAGGCGGGCGACCACACGCGCGCGGTCGAGGAACTGGAGGCCCTGCTCGCCGAACTGGCCGCGGTGAAACGCCCCGACCACCCGCGAGTCCTCGCCCTCCGGCGCGGTCTGGCCGAGGTGTTCTTCGAGGAAGGGCAGTACGCGGAGGCCCTGCGGCGCCACGGCCCACTGGTCGACGCGTACGAACGGGTGCACGGCCCGGAGCACCCCGCGACCCTCGGACTGCGGGAGCGGGTCGCTGTCACCCTCCACGCGGCCGGGAAGTACACGCGGGCCGGCGAGGTCTTCGAAGCGCTCATCGCCGACCGGACCCGGATCCAGGGTCCGGACCACCCGGACACCCTGGACACCCGTAGCTGGCGGGCCCTGGTGCTGCGTTCGGCACGCGAGTACCCGAGGGCCGTCGCGGCGTACGAAGAACTGCTCGCCGACCACCGCCGGATCGGTGGCCCCGACGCGCCGGGCACCCTCGGCGTCCGCAACGACCTGGCCCTGACCCGGGCGGACGCCAAGGAGCAGAAGGCCGCTGTGGCGGAGTTCTCGGCTCTGCTGGACGACCGGCGCCGACTGTTCGGGGCCGACTCCCCGAGCACCCTGCTCGTGCGGCAGAACCTGGCGGACGCCCACTCGGCGGCCGGCGACCACGAACGGGCCCTCGCCGAGTACGAACAGGTCGTGGCGTCCCTGACCCGGACGTCCGGCAAGGACCATCCGCGCACCCTGTCGGTCCGGCAGGACATGGCGGCGGTACGGCAGGCCGCCGGGGACCACGCGTCGTCGATGAGGGAACTGGAGTCCCTGCTCGACATCCGGACCCGGCTGAGCGGAGCCGAGCACCCGGCGGTCCTCGGGCTCCACCTCGACCTGGTCAGCGGGAACTGCGCGGCCGGCGACCACGAGCGAGCGGTGGCCCGCGCGGCACAGACCGTCACCCTGCACACCCGGGTGCGCGGTGCCGAACACCCGGCGACGCTCAACGCCCGGGTCCTCCTGGCCTACGCGCACATGCTGTCCGGGCGGTACCGGCAGGCCGTTGCGGGCTTCGAGGAACTGGTCGCGGACCGGGAGCGCATCCTCGGCCCGGACCACTTCCAGACCCTCGCCACCCGCGACCTGCTGTCGAGTGCCCACGGCAGGCGGAAGGACTACGAGCTGACCGTCGCCGTCCTGGAACGGCTGGCGGCGGACCGGGCCGAGGCACAGGGCGCGGAACACTCCTCCACGCTGGCATGCCGCCGGTACCTGGCCATCTGCCGGGAGTCCGCCGACGACCGGGTGGGCGCGCTCCGGGAACTCAAGGAACTCCTGGACGTGCACGAACGCCTCCTCGGCCCCGACCACGCCGACACCCTCGACGTACGGGACGACATCGCCTGGGTGTACTTGGGCCAGTCGGCCGCCGGCCCGGCTGCCGAGACGGCCCGCGATCTGGTGAGCAGATGCGAACGGGTGCTGGGCGCACACCACGGCACGACGCTCGCCGCCCGCGCCCGACTCGCGGACGCGCTCGGGGAGAGCGGCGACCTCAAGGGCGCGCTGACGCAGTACACGTCCCTGCTGGAGGACCGCCGCCGGGCGCAGGGAGCGGACCACGAGGCCGTCCTGACCACCCGTCTGAAGCTGGCCTGGGCCCGGCGCTGCCGAGGCGAACACCTGCGTGCCGTCCGGGAACTGCACGAACTGGCCCTGGACAGCGACCGGGTGCGCGGAACGAACCACTCCGGGACGATCGACTGCCGCATCGATCTGGCCTACGCCTGCTGGGAGATGGGCGACACCCGGCAGGCCACGGCGGTGCTGGAAGAACTCCTGCGGCAGTGCGAGAAGGAGCTTCCGGAGGAACACCGGGCCCGGTTCTGGGTCCGCGGGCATCTGGCCTGGCTGACCGCCGACACGGGACCGGCGGACCGGGCGGTGCGCGATGCCCGCGACCTGGTGCGCGACGCCACTCGGCTCCACGGCAGAGGCGGCCGGCGCACCTTGGACCAACTACCCGTCCTGGCACACGCCCTGCTCCAGGCCGGTGAACCGCACGAGGCGCTGGACGTGCTCGGCGGTCTGCTGCGGTCGTACGCCGGGCTCCTGCCGCACCTCGGGTTTCCCGCGACGTCCGACGCCGTCACCGACGTCCATCTGCGAGCGGCGCACGCCCCGGTGCGCCCGGGGTGGTCGACGGAGGGACCGGAGAGCACCCGGCTGGGCGTCGTCGTCGAGTTGCTGGCCGCGCGCCACGAGGGGTTCCTGCCCTCCCTCGCCGTGGAACTGGCGCACGCCCTGTCCGACACCGGGTCCCCGGACCGGGCCGTGGTCCTGCTGACCGCCGTACACGCCGGCCGGGCCCGGATGTTCGGGCCGGACCATCCGGACACCCTGGAGAGCCTGGCCGAGCTGGCGTTCGCGTGCCTGGAGGCCGGTGACCCGCGCTCCGGGCCGACGCACGAGCAGGTGGTGGAGTCCTGGGAGCGGGTCTTCGGACCGGGCCATCCCGATGTCGTGGAGCTGCGCTGGCGGTTGCGTACCGCGCGACCGGCCTGGCGGACCCGGGTGACCCTGCTGACGGACCGTCCTGCCGTGGCCCACCCCGCCCGGCTCGAAGTGCGGCTGGAGCACACGGCCGGGGCGCCGGAGGTGGAACTGGGCCGGATCGTGGTGACGGCGGGCTGCGGAACACATGCCTCGGTGGAACCGCCCATGGCCGAGTACGAGCCGCCGGACGGCACCGCCCGCTTCGCCCTCACCGCGTGGGAGCCGGGCGCCCACGCGGTCCGCTTCACTCTCTACGACCACGCGTCCGGGCACGTGCTGCAGGAGATCAGGGCGGTCGTCGCGGTCCCCTCACCCACCGGCGAGGACCAGGAGGGGCCAGGAGACGTTCGACAGGCACCAGGGGAGGACTGACCGGGAATGGCCCAGGATCTGGCCGTGGAGATAGTGCGGGACCCGTCCCACGGCTTCACGGGAGTACCACCGCGGCGGGGTGAGGCCCGGCGGGCACCGCAGGAACTGCGCGTGATGGTGCGCGAAGACGCCACGGACACGCTGCGGATCGAGGTGAGTGCCCCCAGACCGCGCGCCCCGCACGACCGGGAGTGGCACAGCGCCAGGCTGGAAACCCCGGCTCACGAACTGTGGGGCCTGGGTGTCCGGTTGCGCGCGCTCTGGTGCGAACTGGTGGTCCGCCACCAGAGCCCGCACGGCGACTACGGCGGCCAGGTCGGCGGTTTCCCCCTCGCCCGGACCGCGGACCTGAGCGAATACGCCGCCCTGACCGAGTCCCTGGCCAGGAAACTCGCCGACCAGGGACATGCGCTCATGCAGACCATGCTGGAGGGCAACAGCGATGAACTGCGCCTGGTCCGCGACTTCCTGACGTCGGCGTTGACCGAGCGCGGGTCCCTGCGGGTCAGTTTCGACTCCTGTGTCCACCTGCCCTGGTCCATGCTGGCCGTGGACCCGGCGGAGTGCGCCGATCCCTGGGAGGCGTTCCTCGGCCACCGCCACCAGCTGGAGCAGGGCGGCGACGACGGCTGGGACCATGCTCCGCTCGGCCTGCGCGAACACGCCGCCACCAGCCTCAACAAGGACACGGCGCTGGATCACGTGGGCCGGGCGGCGGAGGTGCACCGGCTGCTGGACCAGCGTTCCCGGCTGGTCGTGCGTACCCGGAGCGACGAGCTGCTGGAAGCCCTCTCCCAACACGTGCTCAACGAAGACATCATGTACTTCTGGTGCCACGGCCATCTCGTCGACGGCGGCGGATCCGGCTTCGGCCTGTCCGTCAGTCTCTCCGACGCGGAGCGAATCGACGGCCCGGCGGTCTCCTGGCGGCGGCGGCGCATCCCGCGCACGGCACAGGCCCGGTTCAGGCCCTTCGTCCTGCTGAACGCGTGCCACACGGGCCGGGGCGCGGCACCCGGGTCGCTGAAACACCTGGGCCAGGAGCTACGGGCCATGGGCGCCGAAGGCGTCCTGGCCCCGCAGATCGAGATCCCGCAGGTCTTCGCGACGGAATACGCCTACGCCTTCCTGGAGATGTACTTGACCGGCGAACACACGGCGGGCGAGATCAACCAGTTGCTGGCGCAGCACTTCGCGCGGAAATACCACAATCCCCTCGGCCTGACCTACGCCTTGCACTGCGGCATCAACAGCCGACTGGACCTCGCCTCGTGAGCGCCGCACCACTGCCGCTCGTCGCCCCCGCCGAGATCGACCTGGACGACAAGGGCCGGCTGACCGTGCAGGGCGGCACGGCGCCCGTTCCTGTCGGCCGGGTCGCCGAACACCTGGCCGGACGGCTGCCGATTCCGCGCTGGGCCACCGACATCCACGTGTACGTCCACGGCTGGCAGACTTCGCCGCACGCGGCGACCCGGACCGCGGCACGGCTGCTGCGGCAGGCCCTTGAGCTGTACGAGGCGGAGCCCGACCGGTACCCGGGGCTGAAGGGCGGCGGCTACCGGCCCTGGGGTGTCGTGGTCCGCTGGCCGTCCTCCAGCCTGCCCACCCTCAAGGGCTACCGGAAGATCCGCGACCGTGCTCATGCCATGAGCGCCGAGGGCACGGGGCACGCCCCGTACGTCCTCGGGCATCTGCTCGGCTATCTGGACACCGGGCGGGCGGACCCGTCCGGCCCGGCCGTCCTGGCGGGCCGTGGCGGACAGTACCTGCACCTCGTCGGGCACTCCTTCGGCGGGCGGTTCCTGTGCGAGGCGGTGCAGCGGGCCGCCGAGCGGCCCCCCGTGCTCGGTTGGAGCACCCCGCACGACCCCCGCCGCCCGTTTACCGTCGACAGTGCCCTGATCTTCCAGATGGCCGCCCCCCGCGACGCCTTCGTGCGCCACTTCGGCACGCTGTTCCCGGGCGACGGACAGCCGGGCGCCCCGCTGCGCGGCCCGCTCGTCCTGACCCACTCGCGCTGGGACCGGGCCACGGGTTTCTGGCACCTTCGTGCCGAGAGGGCGCCCGGCATCGGTCATTCGGGTGCCGGCGCGGCGCCGGTGCCGCAGTTCACCACCAAGTTGTTGCCGACCCACCAGACCTACCAGCAGAGCGCCCTGGACCACCGGATGGTCAACGTGGACGCCGACTGGCTCTACCGGGGCAGCCGGCGCACCCGGCTGCATCCCTCGGGCGCCCACTCCGACTTCCTCCGGCCCGAGTCCGCGCACCTGATGCTGACGCTGGCGGAACGCTCCCGCTGACGCGGCGGCGGCCGAGCGGTCCGCCGTCCTCGCGACGACGGGGAGGCTGTGACGGGGATGTCCGGTTACCTCCACTCGTTGTCCTGATCCGCGTTTGTCGGAGAGAACCGGATCCGTGAGCATGTGATCGTGGGCGCAGACAGGGTGGGGGAGTCCGAGCTGTGTGCCGTGCGGGACGTGGCGGCGCTCGTCGGTCTGTTGCGCGAACTGAAGCAGTGGTCCGGCCTGAGCCTGCGCGAGCTGGAGGAACGGGCCCGTTGCCAGGGCGAGTTCCTGGCCCGCAGCACGGTCAGCGACATGCTCCGCGGGAAGCACCCGCCTGCCCCCGGGACGCTGGCGGCGTTCGTCCGCGCCTGCGGTGCACCGGAAACCGACGTCCGCTTCTGGCTGGCGGCTGCCCGACGGGCCGAGGAAGGGACCGGTGCGGCAGCGTCCGGGCCCGCGCCCGGTCCGTACCCCTCGAACGCCGCAGAGGCGCGGCGGCCGGCCGGTCTGCGGGTACCGGCCCTGACCGCCCTGCGGTTCGGCGGGCCGCGTCGTCGGCCCCGGTTGTGGATGCTGGCCGCGGCGGTGGCGACGGGCCTGGTCGCCGTCGTCGTCCGGACGAACTCGCAGGCCGAGCCCCCTCCGCCCGCACCGAGGGCATCCCCCGAGGTGGCGGCGGTGGCCGAGGACTCCCTGCGGGGCTATGTGGAGATCCGCCCGGCCCGCACGCCCCAGCTGTGTCTCAGCGAGGGCCGGGACACCCGCGGCGAGTATGTGCACGCCGTCGCGGCGCAGCTCCCCTGCGAGGAGGCCAGGCCGCCGCACACCTACCTCAGGCCGGTCGACACCGCCGCGTCGCGGACGCCGTACTTCATCGAGTGGCAGCACCCGGTGAACGGCCGGGGCTGCCTGACCCTGCGTCGTGAGGGGCCGGGCAAGGACCTGCTGGAACCCTGGCCGGCGAGGAGCTGCGACGCGACTCGCACCTATCAGCACTTCCGCATCGAGCCGGTCGGACCGGCCGACGCCCGCTTCCGCATCCGCCAGGAGGGCACCCGGCGCTGCGTGGGTCTGCGCGACGACGCCACCGAGAGCGGGGCCGACGTCACGATGGAACCCTGCAACGGGGCGACGGACCAGGAGTTCCTGATCAGGACGGCGGCCTGAGGACCGGCACGCACCGGGGCGGTTCTCCGGCCCCGGCGCCCCGGCCTCAGCCGACGACCGCGGCCCGTACGCACAGGACGTCCGGCAGGTGGGAGGCCAACTGCCGCCAGCTGTCGCCGTCGTCGCCCGACGCGAACACCTCGCCGTTGCGGTTGCCGAAGTACACGCCCGCCGGGTCGCCGTCGTCGGTGCAGAGCGCGTCCCGCAGCACCGTTCCGTAGTGGTCCTCCGGCGGCAGGCCGGCCGTCAGCGGTTCCCAGCTCCGGCCCGCGTCCGCCGTGCGGAAGACCCGGCAGCGGCGGCCGGCGGGCACCCGGTCGGCGTCGGCGTTGATCGGGAAGACGTACGCCGTGCCGGAGCGGTGCGGATGGGCCGCCGCCGCGAAGCCGAAGGTGGACGGCAGCCCCTCGCCGATGTCCGTCCAGCGCGCCCCGGCGTCGTCGCTGCGGTACACCCCCCAGTGGTTTTGCAGGTACAGCCGGTCCGGGCTGCCCGCGTCCTGGGCGATCTTGTGCACGCACTGACCGAACTCGGGGTTGGGGTCCGGCAGGAACACCGCGGACACACCGGAGTTGGACGGCAGCCAGCTCGCGCCGCCGTCCGTGGTGCGGAACACACCGGCCGTGGAGACGGCGACGGTGACCGCCTTCGGGTCGCGCTGGTCGGTGAGGACGGTGTGCAGCCCCTCTCCGCCGCCGCCCGGCACCCACTGCCCGCGGGTGGGGTGCTCCCACAGGGGCCGGACCAGCTCGAAGCTCTCACCGCGGTCCTCGGAGCGGTACAGCGCGGCCGGCTCCGTGCCCGCGTAGATCACGTCCGGCTCGGCGGCGGCCGGGTGCAACTGCCACACCCGCTCCAGCGAAGCCCCGGTGTCCTTGGGGAACTTGACGGCGGGCCGGGCGGGTTCGGTCCAGCTGCGGCCCAGGTCGTCGGAGTGGAACACGGAGGGACCCCAGTGGGCGCTGTCGCCGCCGGCCAGCAGGCGAGGGGTGCCGCCGCGGGTGTCGATGGCGACCGAGTAGATCGCCTGTGCGTTGAAGCAGGGACTCTCGTCGAACTCCCAGACGTCCCCTCGCCGCCGCCCGATGAACAGGCCCTTGCGGGTGCCCACGGCGAGCAGTACCTCGGTCATGCCGATCACCTCCGGGATGTTGTCGCATCGCGTCGTCGTACAGCTGGTCCTCGGACACCGGCCAGTCTGCACCCCGCCACTGACAGTCATCCTCGATCCGACGGCATCGCAGGTCAGCGCGGTGCCGTCGGCGCATCGGACGCGGTGGTGCGAGAACGGTTCCGGCCAGGCGGCCATGGGCCGGTGCCGGGCGGCCACGCGTGTGGGCAGCGGTGGACCGGTCGGCGGCGTCCGTCGCCTCCGCGCGGCGCCGCCCCGGCCCCCGACGGCCTCCCGAACCGAACCGCCCGGGTGGACGCGGGCGGACGCGCCGCGCGCCGCCCGCGCTCCTCGGTGCTGCCCCGCGTCCCGTGCTGCCTGCGTGCCCGTGCTGCCTGCGTGCCCGCGGCGCCTGCGTGCCCGCGGCGCCTGCGTGCCCGCGCCGGTCAGCCCCCGTCCGGCAGGGCGCGCTCCAGGATCGCGTCCAGTCCGGTTCCGCCGGGCAGCGTGCCGAACGAGTGGCCCCAGTCCCCACCCAGCCGGGACGCGCAGAACGCGTCGGCGACCGCGGCCGGGGCGTGCCGGACCAGCAGCGACGCCTGGAGCGCCAGGGCCATCGACTCGACCAGCCGGCGGGCGCCCGCCTGGTCGGTCCCGGCGAGCCGGTCCTTGAGCCGGGCCACGGCCGCGTCCAGCCGGGCGTCCGCCCCGCGGGCCAGGGCCAGCTCGCCGAACAGGGCGTCCGCCGTGCCGGGCTCGCGGCCGAGCGCCCGCAGTACGTCGAGCGCGTTGACGTTCCCCGAGCCCTCCCAGATGGACAGCAGGGGAGCCTCCCGGTAGTGGCGCGGCATGCCCGATTCCTCGACGTAGCCGTTGCCGCCCAGGCACTCCAGGGCCTCCGCCGTGAAGGCCGGACCGCGTTTGGTGACCCAGTACTTGCCGACAGCGGTCGCGATCCGGCGGAACGCCTGCTCCCCGGCGTCCCCGCGCACCGCGCGGTCCGCCGCACCGGCCAGCCGCAGCGTGAGGGTCGTCGCGGCCTCCGACTCCAGCGCGAGATCGGCGAGGACGTTGCGCATCAGCGGCTGGTCGAGCAGCCGCGCGCCGAACGCGCCGCGGTGCCGCACGTGGTGCCCCGCCTCGACGAGGGTCTTGCGCATCAGGGTGGCCGACGACATCACGCAGTCGAGGCGGGTGCAGTTGACCATCTCGATGATCGTCTTGACACCGCGTCCCTCCGGTCCGACCAGCCAGGCGACGGTCTCGTCGAACTCCGGCTCGGAGGAGGCGTTGGAGCGGTTGCCCAGCTTGTCCTTCAGCCGCTGGATCCGGAACGTGTTGCGGCTGCCGTCCGGCAGCACGCGCGGCACCAGGAAGCAGGACAGGCCGCCCGGTGCCTGGGCGAGCACCAGGAAGACGTCGCACATCGGCGCCGACGTGAACCACTTGTGGCCGCGCAGCGTGTACACGCCGGGCTCGGTGGTGGGGGTGGCCGCGGTGGTGTTGGTCCGGACGTCGGAACCGCCCTGCTTCTCGGTCATGCCCATCCCGGCCAGCAGAGCCGGCTTTTCGGCGGGGACGCGCAGCACCGGGTCGTACTCCCGGGCGGTCAGCAGCGGTTCGTAGACCTTGGCGAGGTCGGGCTGGGCGCGCAGCGCGGGGACGGCCGCGTACGTCATCGACGTCGGACAGCCGTGCCCGGCCTCGGTGTGGCCCCACACCAGCCCGCCCGCGGTGCGGGCGACATGGGCGCCGGGCCGCTCGTCGGCCCATGGGGCGCCCGCCAGGCCCGCGCCGACCGCGACCCGCATCAGGTGGTGCCAGGCGGGGTGGAACTCGACCTCGTCGATCCGGTTGCCGTACCGGTCGTGGGTGCGCAGCCGCGGCTCGTACCGGTTGGCCAGCTCCCCCCACTCCTGGGCCTCGGCGCTGCCGGCCCGTCGGCCGAGCAGCCGGACGTCCTGCTCGGCCCAGCCCGCGCCCTCCCGGCGCAGCCCCTCCAGCAGGGCCGGATCCTCGGCGGCGTCGTACGGGGCCAGGGGAGGGGGCTGGTTGGTGACGTCGTGGGTGGCGTACCGCGGCGGGGTGGAGGCGGGTGTCGAGGCCATGGACCCATGTTGCGCTTTTCATGCGACTGTAGCAATAGTGCAATAAGAAGTCGCCCGTACAGTACGTGTCCATGCGGATGAACGTGTCGGAGCCGTCCGACGAGGTCTGTCCGAGGCCGCTGTCCGCCCGGTCGGTGGTGCTGAGCCTGCTGCTCGGCGTCCATCCGCCGCGGCTGCCGGTCAAGGACCTCGTACGGCTGGTGGAGCCCTTCGGAGTCGGCGGCTCCACCCTGCGGGCCGCGCTCAGCAGGATGGTGACCGCAGGCGACCTGCGGCGCACGGATGCCGTCTACGGGCTCAGCGACCGGCTGCTGGCCCGTCAGCGCCGTCAGGACGACGCGCTGCGCCCCCGCACGCGCGCGTGGCGCGGCGACTGGGAGATGGTGGTGATCACGGCGACGGGCCGGGGCCCGGCCGAACGCGCCGAGTTGCGCGCCCGGCTCGCCGTCCTGCGGCTGGCCGAACTCCGTGAGGGCGTGTGGCTGCGGCCCGCCAACCTGGGCCGCCCGCTGCCGGAAGACCTGGACCAGGTGGCCCAGTGCTACACCGCCCGTCCCGACCGGCCCCCGCGCGACCTCGCCGCCGGGCTGTGGCCGCTCGACACCTGGGCCGCCACCGGCCGGGCCCTGCTCGCCCATGGGGCCGGTGCGGACCGTCCCGCCGACCGCTTCACCGGTTTCGCCGCGGTGGTGCGCCACCTGCTCACCGACCCCGTGCTGCCGGACGCCCTCCTGCCCGCCGACTGGCCGGGCCCCGCCCTGCGCGCCGCCTACGCGGACTACCAGCGGGAACTGACCGGCACGGTGCACGGAGCGGGGGCCGGGGCCTGAGGGCAGCGGGATCGTCGGAGCCCGAGGGCGGCGGGATTGCCGGGGCCCGAGGGCGGCGGGGGGACTGCCGGGACCTGAGAGCCGCGCGGGACGACCGGTGACCGGCCAGGGCGCGGACCGGGGCGCCGGGTCGTCGGCGCGCCGGGCCGTCCGCCAGCCTCCGTCAGACGGACCGGTGGTACTGGTCGGGCACGTGCACGTCGCCGCCCAGCTCGCGCGCCGCGTGCCGGGCGAACGACGGATCGCGCAGCAGCTCGCGGCCGAGCAGGACCGCGTCCGCCTCGCCGTCCGAGAGGATCTTCTCGGCCTGCTGCGGCTCGGTGATCAGGCCGACCGCGGCGGCCGGCACGCCCGCCTCGCGACGGACCCGCGCGGCGAAGGGGACCTGGTAGCCGGGGCCGGTGGGGATGCTGACGCGGGCGGCGTTGCCGCCGGTGGACACGTCGACGAGGTCCACGCCATGGGTCTGGAGCTCGGCCGCGAAGCGGACCGTGTCGTCGGCGGTCCAGCCGCCGTCCTCCAGCCAGTCGGTCGCGGAGATGCGGAAGAACAGCGGCTTCCCGTCCGGCCACACCGCGCGCACGGCGTCGACGACTTCGAGGGCGAAACGGGTCCGGTTCTCGTACGAGCCGCCGTAGGCGTCGGTGCGGTGGTTCGAGTGCGGGGAGAGGAACTCGTTGATCAGGTAACCATGGGCGCCGTGGATCTCGGCGACCTCGAATCCGGCGGCCAGCGCGCGGCGGGCCGCCGCCACGAACTGGTCCACGATCTCACCGATCTGATCGGCCGACAGTTCGTCCGGCACGGGATGGCCGGCGGCGAAGGGGACCGGGCTCGGCGCCAGCGGCTGCCAGCCGTGGGCCTCGGGTCCGACGGGCGCGCCGCCCTTCCACGGCCGCTCCGTCGACGCCTTCCGGCCGCCGTGCGCGAGCTGGATCCCGGCCACGGTGCCCTGCCCGGCGAGGAAGCGCGTGATCCGGCGGAACGCCGCCACCTGGGTGTCGTTCCAGATCCCCAGGTCGTACGGGGAGATCCGGCCCTCGGGCGAGATCGCGGTGGCCTCGGTGATGATCAGGCCGGTGCCGCCGGTCGCCCGTGCCGCGTAGTGGGCGAAGTGCCAGTCGTTCGGCGTGCCCGCCGCGGCGCCGTCCGGTTCCGCCGAGTACTGGCACATGGGTGCCATCCAGATCCGGTTGGGGAAGGTCGCTTCACGCAGGGTGAGGGGTTCGAAGAGGGCGCTCACGGCGGGCTCCAATCGACGGCACGGGACCAGCGGTCGATTCGTACGATAGGCATCGTAGTATGGGAGGTGTCAAACTACGATGAGTTTCCTACAATGGTGGCTCCAGGACGAAGGTGAGCCGCCGTGACAACTGCCTCCGTGACCAGCCGGGACCTCCCGCATCCCGGGCGTGACGAGATTCGCATCGCCGGCGTGCTGCACGCGCTCGCCGACCCGCTGCGGCTGCGGATCGTGCAGCAGCTCGCCGCCGACGGAGGCGAGCTGCCCTGCTCCCACTTCGACGTGCCGGTCACCAAGTCGACCTCCACGCACCACTTCCGGGTGCTGCGCGAGAACGGGGTGATCCGGCAGGTCTACCGGGGCACGGCCAAGATGAACGGCCTGCGCAGGGACGACCTGGACGATCTCTTCCCCGGGCTGCTCGACTGCCTTCTCGCCGCAGCCGCCCGGCAGGCCGCGCGACTCGCCGTCGGCTGAACCGCCCGCCCCGGGAAGGCGGTGGCGGGTTCGGCGCGATCGCGGCCGGACCGCACACCGGACGGGCGTCGCCCCACCGCGGGCCGGCGGGTCGGCGGTGACCGGGTACGCCGGGTCGGCCGCCGGCGGCCGACCCGGCTGTCGATCGTCCGGGCCGTTGCCGCCGGGTGTCCTGCTCGCGCGGCGGCGGCCGGCGCCGCTACGGTGCCGCCGTGCGCGCCGCCGCGAGCAGCGAGTCCCAGTCGGCGAGCTTCACCACGTGCCGCCCGAGCCGCGCGCCCAGCTCCGCCTCGGCCCGCTCGATCGCCCGCCAGCCCGGCCACTCCACCGGCTCGACCCCCTCAGCCCGCAGCACCGCCGCGGGATCCCGCGGCACCTCCCGGCGCAGCAGCACCGGGGCGTCCGCGAGCAGGGACTCGACCGTCTCCTTGGCGCACGGGCGGTTGGTGCCGATGACCCCGGTCGGGCCGCGCTTGATCCAGCCGGCCACGTACTCGCCCTCCGACGGGACGCCCGACCGGAGCACGCGGCCCCGCTCGTTCGGCACCGTCGCGCTCCGCGCGTCGAACGGCAGCCCCGCCAGCGGTACTCCGCGATAGCCGACCGACCGCAGCACCAGTTGCGCCTCGACGGTCTCGAACCGGCCGGTGCCGGTCACCCCGCCGTGGCCGTCCGGCGCGGTCCGCTCGAAACGCACCGCGGCCACCCGCCCGTCGCCGGCCAGCAGTTCCACCGGCCGCAGGAAGAAGCGCAGCCCGATCCTGCGCGCCGTGTCCCCGGGGCGCAGTGCCGCCCAGCCGCGCAGCACCTCCAGGTTGCGGCGCTGCGGCCCGGCCAGCCCGGACGGATCGCGGTACGCCGGATCCATGGCCAGTTCGGCGGGGTCCACGCCGATGCCGGTGCCGGGCAGGGCGCCCAGCTCGCGCAGTTCCTTCGTGGTGAAGCGGGCTTGCGAGGGGCCGCGCCGGCCCACCATGACGACCTCGGACACCCGGCTCGCGGCCAGCGTGGTCAACGCGTCCTGCGGCATGTCGGTCGGGCTCAGTTCCGCCCTGCCGCGGGAGAGCATCCGCGTGACGTCCACCGCGACATTGCCCACGCCGATGACCACGGCCGACCGGGCGTCCCGCACGAAACCGGCGTCGACGGCGTCGGGATGGGCGCTGTACCAGGACACGAACTCGGTCGCCGACCAACTGCCGGGCAGGTCCTCGCCCGGAATGCCGAGGTGCCGGTCGGTGGCGGCTCCCACGCAGTAGACCACCGCGTGGTACAGCTCGCGCAGCCGCGCCACGCCCGGCCCACCCGGCCCGCCGACCCGGATGCCGCCCAGGAACCGCACCCGGTCGTCCTCCAGGACCGTCCGCAGGTTCCCCTGCAGGGACTTGATCTTCTCGTGGTCGGGGGCCACCCCGTAGCGCACCAGGCCGTACGGGCAGGGCAGGCGGTCCAGGACGTCCACGAGCACATGGGCGTCCTGCTGGACCAGGTTCTGGGCGGTGTAGCACCCGCTCGGCCCGGAACCGACGACGGCGACACGCAGCACGGCGGACTCCTAACCCTGGGGGCGCAGGGGGCGCTGGTGGCTCCAGCATCGCACTGCCGGGGGTCGGCTGACAGGGTGCGACGGGGTGACAGGCACGCGTGTCTGTTGCCAACGGCATGTGATCATGCGGTTACGTTGCGTGTGTGCTAGAAGCATCCTTTCTTAATCTTTCCGGTCGTTGCGCGGCGGACGGCACGGTGTCCGTGGGGCCGGCCTGGGAAGTGCGGGAGGACGAGGGCGCCGCGTCGTGGTTCACCGTCCGGCTGGCGTTCGCCGACGGCGCCCGGATCGACGTGCTCGCCGTGGTCTGCGAGGCGTGCGTCTTCTTCGAGGACGTCCGGGCCCGGCCCGCGCTGTCCCCGGACGACCTGACGGTGCTCGCCGACTGGATCGAGGAGCCGCTGTTGGCGGCGTGCGGCCTCGGCGCGGATTCCCGGGTGGGCGATGGGATCTCGGCCGGGGCGCGGCGGGCCCGCCCGGCCTGGCCGCGCGGCACCGAGGGGTGCCGGCGGGCCGCGTGCGTGTACCGGACCGCCCAGGAGGAGGGCCGGGACCCGGTCCTCGCGGTGATGTCCGCGACCGGCTACGGCCGCCGCCAGTCGCTCGTGCTGATCGGACAGGCCCGGGAAGCGGGCCTCCTGACCCCGCGTCACGCACGGCGCTGACCGGCCGCAGGCGTCCTGCCGCCGCGGTGGGCCCCGCGGCCCGTCACGCCTGGTGCCCCCTGCGGGCGTGGGCGGGGCGCGGTCCCGCTCGCCCGCGGGGCGGGCCCGCCGTGGCGGGCGCCGGTTGCTGATGCCGTGTCACCGCCCCGCCCTGCCGCGGCGGGGCGTCACCGCATGTCCTGCATCCGTGCGATCTCACTCGTCTGCTGGGCGACCACGTCGTCCGCCATCTCCTCGATCCGGATGTTGTTGCCCTGCGCCTTCACGTCGGTGGCCATGGTGATCGCGCCCTCGTGATGGGTGATCATCAGCGTCAGGAACAGGGCGTCGAACGCCTTGCCCCGGGCCGCGCGCAACTCCTTCAGCTGGGCCTCGGTCGCCATTCCGGGCATCCCGGCGTGGTCGTGCTGCGCGGGCCGCGCGTCCTTGCCGTACGACACGAGCCAGTCCCGCATGGCGGTGATCTCCGGGCCCTGGGCCGCGGCGATCCGCTCGGCGAGCCCTTTGACCTGGGCGGACCGGGCGCGGTCCGGGACGAGTTCGGTCATCTCCAGGGCCTGGGAATGGTGTTGGATCATCATCCGCGCGTAGTCGACGTCCGCCGAGTTGGGCGAGTCGTCCTCGGCGCGCTGCTCGGCGGCGTCCGCGGCGGACAGGGTGTGGTTCTCCCCGCCCGGCTCGCCGGGCACGATCACCGAAGGGCCGCCGGCCGCGGGCGGCTCCGGGTCCGGCCCGGAGTCGCAGCCGGCCAGTCCGAGCATGGCGACCGCGGCCAGCGAGGCCGTGACGAGGGACGCGCGGAACGCTCGGCGGTGGGGCACGACGACCTCCGGTGGCAGGTGGGGCGGGTGATGGCCGGTCGGCACCTGGAGGGTGCCGATGAACGTGTTAGCACGCTTCCGCGCGTGACTGATCAAAAACCTTCATTACGACTTCGTTGCCCACTATTGATATGTGCATGATGAAGACGATACTTCGAGGGTGCGTGACCCGTTCCGACGTGAACGGAACTAGGGAGGAAACAGTGATCCTGTTGAATGATCCCCGAACGCGGCGCAGACGTCTGGGCATTGCCGCGGCGGCCGCGGGACTGCTCGCGGCCCTGCTGACGGCCCAGCCGGCCGTCGCGACCCCCGACCCGGGGGACGGCGCGGCCACGCGGGACGACGTGTCCGCGAGCGTCCGGGCCGAGGTGCGGGACGCCATCTCCACCGGAGAGATACCCGCCCAGGACGAGGTCGTCCACTCCGCCAACATCGACCATCTGGTCAACGTCCCCAAGGACGCGCTCCCCGGGACGAACTCGGACCTCGCCTTCCAGGGCAAGTACGCCTTCGCCGGCAACTACGACGGCTTCCGCGTCTTCGACATCAGCAACCCGAAGGCGCCGAAGACGGTCGCCCAGGTGCTGTGCCCGGGCTCGCAGAACGACGTCTCGGTCTCCGGCGACCTGCTCTTCCTGTCCACCGACTCCTCGCGCAGCGACAGCAGTTGCAACAGCACCACCCAGCCCGCGACCGAGAAGTCCTCGTGGGAGGGCATGAAGGTCTTCGACATCAGCGACAAGAAGAACCCGAAGTACGTCGCCGCCGTCGAGACCGCCTGCGGCTCGCACACCCACTCGCTGGTGCCCGAGCGCAAGAACGTCTACATCTACGTCTCCTCGTACTCGCCGAGCGCCACCTACCCCGACTGCCAGCCGCCGCACGACGGCATCTCCGTCATCAAGGTGCCGCGCAGCCACCCCGAGAAGGCGGCGGTCGTCGGCTTCCCGGTCCTCTTCCCCGGTGACGGCCCCGACGGCGGCGGCAACCCGGGTGCGCCCACCAACCCGGGCGTGTCCAAGACGACCGGCTGCCACGACATCACGGTGCTGCCCTCCCTGGACCTGGCGGCCGGCGCCTGCATGGGCGACGGCATCCTGTTCTCGGTGAAGGACCCGGAGCACCCGAAGGTCATCGACCGGGTCCAGGACAACGTGAACTTCTCGTTCTGGCACTCGGCGACCTTCAACCAGACCGCCGACAAGGTGGTGTTCACCGACGAGCTGGGCGGTGGCGGCGCGGCCACCTGCAACGCCGCGATCGGCCCGAACCGCGGCGCGGACGGCATCTACGACATCGTCGGCAAGGGCGATGACCGCAAGCTGGTCTTCCGCAGCTACTACAAGATCCCGCGCCACCAGGCGGACACCGAGAACTGCGTCGCCCACAACGGCTCACTGATCCCGGTGAAGGGCAAGGACATCATGGTCCAGGCCTGGTACCAGGGCGGTGTCTCCGTCTGGGACTTCACCGACTCGACGAAGCCGAAGGAGATCGCCTACTTCGAGCGCGGCCCGCTGACCACCGACACCCTCACGGTCGGCGGCTCGTGGTCGGCGTACTACTACAACGGCTACATCTACTCGAACGACATCGCCAAGGGCTTCGACGTCCTGAAGCTCAGCGACCGGCGCACGGACCAGGCGAGCCGGATCCGCCTGGGCGAACTCAACGTCCAGACCCAGCCGGACTACTTCGACCGCTGAGCCTGATCCGGCGGACCGGACCGGTCGGAGCCGTCGGACCGGTCCACCGGTTCCGCGTCGGTGGCGAAGAACCGTGACAGATCCGATGCGCACCTCCCGCCGGACACCCCCGCGGTGTCCGGCGGGACGCCCATCTCCCAGTCCAGCCGGTAGCGTTCGAACAACTCGGCCCGCAGCACCGGGACCTGCATCGGCACCCCGGGCACCAGCGCCGCGAACACCGCGCCCATGAGCAACGCGCGCAGCATCGGGTAGTCGGCGCCGACGTCCTGGGAGCCGCACCGGTCGACGGTGTCGCTCAGCAGCTCGGACAGGCGCCGCTGCTCGGGACACTGCACGAAGCCCTCGGCCTGCAACAGGCCCGCCATGTGCTGGCGCATCAGCTTGGGCCGGTCGCGTGCCAGGCCCAGGATCGCGTCGATGGCCCGCGCCAGTCGCTCCGGGCCGTCCTCGGTGTGCGGCTCGGACTCCAGCGCCTCCTCCAGCGTGCGGTGCATCAGCCGGTGCACGGCCGACTGCACGAGCTGGCGCTTGCCGGGGAAGTAGTACGAGACCAGTCCGCGGGCCGAGCCCGCCCGGTCCGCGATGGCGCCCAGGGTGGTGGCTTCAAAACCGTGCTCGTCGACCAGCTCGACCGCGGCCTGCAGAAGCCGTTCCCGGGAACGCCGCCGCAACTCTTCGTTGACCGAGGCGCTGCGCGGGGACATGCTGAAAACTCCTGTGTTGACTGGCTGCCAGCCAACTATACTCAAGGCATCGGGCCCGGCCGTTGAGCGGGCCTGTTGAGGGCTGCCGTCCGTCCGGGGCGACACGGGGGATCGCCTCGGCGGGCGGCCGGCACGCCCCATCCGTACCCCTGTCGCACAGCGGCCCACCCGTCCCTACAGTGAGCACGGGAAGCGAGCCGAGGAGGCGGGCGGAGATGGAACAGGACCAGCGGATCCTGGCCAGGATCACGGAGATGGTGGAGGACGAGCACAAGCTGCGCGAGGCGCTCGCGTCGGGCGACTCCGACGGCGCCAGTGAGCGGCAGCGGCTCGGTGAACTGGAGCGCGAACTCGACCGGTGCTGGGATCTGCTGCGGCAGCGCCGGGCCAAGTCCGAGTTCGGCGAGAACCCCGACGACGCCCGGGTGCGCCCCGCGTCCCAGGTCGAGGACTACCGCGGCTGAACCGGCCGGCCGGGCGGACCCACCAGGTCGAGCACCGGCCGCAGCCCGTCCGGCCGCTGGGCCGCCGGCAGGTGGTCCACGAAGTGCACCCGGCAGCCCAGCGCCGCCGCACCGCCGTCCGCGGACCGGCTGTCGCCCACCATCAGCACCTCCTGCGGCGCGGCCCCGAGCGCGTCGCAGGCCACGGAGAACAACCGAGGGTCCGGCTTCTGCACGCCGTGCTCGTACGACAGGACGTACGCGTCCACGTACGCGTCGAGGCCGTGCGCGCGGAACACCGGGCGCAGATCCCAGCCGATGTTGCTGACCACGCCGACCGGGACACCGCGCTCGCGCAGGCCGCGCAGCACCTCGGCGGCGTCCGGGTACGGGGACCAGGCGTCCGGGGACATGTGCCGCTCGTACAGCGCGTCGTACAGGTCCGGGTCGGGCAGCGGTACGCGGCGGGACAGGCCCGTGTACGCCGTCCGGTGCAGCTCCGCGCTCTCGTCCCGCACGGCCCACACCCCGGCCAGGTCCGCGGGCACCCGCCGCGGGGACGCGCCGCCCGGCAGCGCGCCCGCCGCCTCCAACGCACGCGCCGTCCCGGTCAGCTCCGGCTCGGGCAGCGTCAGGGCCGCCTCGGCGAGGACGGCCCGCAGCCAGGACTCGGTGGACTCGACGCGGAACAGGGTCCCGGAGAAGTCGAACAGCACGGCAGCCATGCGGCGCACTCTACCGGTGCGCGGCGCGCGGCCCGCCGCCCCGCTCCAGGCCCCTGCCGTACCCGAGCACCGCGAGCGCCACGACGAGCGCCCCGAGCAGCCAGCCGCCCAGCACGTCCGAGGGCCAGTGGACGCCGAGCCACACCCGGGTCAGTCCGGCGCCGAGCACACAGACCACGGCCACCGCGACGGCGGCCCGCCACCGGGCGCGGCCCGCACCCAGGTGGCGGAGCAGCCACAGCAGGAGGCCGCAGACCACGGTGGCGGTCATGGCGTGCCCGGACGGGAAGGCCGCGTAGTGCGCGGAGTCGACGGGGTCCGGCCGAGGGGGCGCGGACGGCCGACGGCGGCCTTCAGGGACTGCTGCACCGCCGTGCCGAGCGCACAGGCCACGCCCAGCCACAGCGCCGTCCACCAGGCCCGGCGGCGCCACACCAGCCACCCGGCCGCCGCCGCGCACACCAGTCGCATCGTCAGCGGGTCGAAGATCCAGTCCGTGAGGATCCGCGCGGCGTGGGTGGGACCGTGCTCGGCGACCGCCCAGCGGTGCGTGGTGCGGGCCACGGCGCCGTCCAGCCGGAGAAGGGGGTGCCACTCGGCGGCGACCAGGGCGAGGAGCAGGGCGGAACAGACCGCGAGGGCCAGGGCGAGGCGGGCGGTGCCGCGGTGTCCCGGTGGGCGGTACGAGGAGTCGGTGGATGCGCGGCGCATGAGGCCGATCATCGCGGATGCGCGCAGCGGGCGGGCGGCACGGGGTCAGCTGAGCGCCCGCAGCCCCGGCAGCAGCGCGACCAGTACCGGAATCGCGGGCACCAGCGCCGCCGCGGCCGTCAGCCGCAGACGGCGCATCGCGGTCAGCCGGTCCGGTGGCGCCAGCAACCGGTGCACGCGCTGCGGGACATGGGCCAGCGGAGCGGGTCCGGGGCCGAACACGCCGCGGTCCTCGTTGAGTTCGACGAGGGCCAGCGCGGTGGTGAGCCGGCCGAAGCGACGGGAGGCCACGTCGTCGGCGGCCAGTTCGACCAGCCGGTGCATCTCGTCACGGAACGCGCCGAACACCGGCACCTGCGGGAACCCGTCGGCCAGCGCGGCCGAGCAGTGCAGCAGCCAGTGGTGCCGGGCCTGCGCGTGCCCCTGTTCGTGGGCCAGCAGGGCGTCCAACTGCTGCCCCTTCAGACGGCGCAACGCGGCCGTGGTGACGACGAGCTGGGAGGTCGGGCCGGGCAGCCACCAGGCGTCGGGCCGCTCGCCCTCCAGGACCACGAGCCGGCCGGCCGCCGGCTCCTCACCGGGCAGCAGCGGGGCGCGCACCAGGAGTTCGGCCCGTCGCCTGCGCCGCCGTGTCCGGGCCCGTGCCACCTCGCGGACCAGCATCGCCGCGCTCCACAGGCCCGCCCCGGCCAGGGCCACGGCGGTCGTGGCCGGCCAGGGACCGGCCGTGCCGAACGGGTACGCGTCGACGACCGCACGCGGCGCCGAGGCGAAGACGTGCCCGTGCACCGCCTGCCAGGCGGCCGCCGCGCTGAGTGTCATCGACAGCGCGCAGCAGAGCAGCACCCCCGCGACCACGCACTGCCACATCCACAGGGCGACCACCGGTTCCCGGTCCGGCCAGTCCGCCCGCGCGAGCAGCCTCGGGGCGACGACGGCGGTCAGGGCGCCGAGCAGCAACAGTGCCGCGGGGACCATCATGGTCAGCACCCTATGAGCGGGCACCCTCCAGGGGTACGGTCGGTCGCGGCAAAGTGACGCAGACAACGTCCGTGACCCGCGCGGCACCCGGGCCCCGGGTCACAGCGCGAGCAGCATCGCGACCATCGACGATCCGGACCTCATGGAGGTCCCGGGCCGCCCCGTCACAGCGCGAGCAGCATCGCGACCATCCCGATGCCCATGGACAGCCGGCAGGCCAGCGCCAGCTCCGGCCGGTCGCTCCAGCCGGGCCCGCCGCCCGCCGCTGCGGCGACCGGGGCCAGCCGGACGCCCGCCAGCAGCACGTACCCGGTGAAGTAGAGGAGCAGCGCCCCGGTCACCAGGGGGATCCCGGCGCCGCCGTGCGCGTGGTGCGGCGCGCCCGGGGAGAGGGCCATCGCGGCCGCCATGTAGACCATCGCCGCGGTGCCCACCACATGGTGCAGATGGTGCGGTCTGCCCCGCGCCACCCACAGGGCGTGCAGCCCGGCCGCGCCGAACACGGCCGCGTACAGCGGCCACGCCCAGGACGGAGGGGTGTACACCGTGGCGGGCACGGCCATGGCCGCCATGCCGAAGCCCATGAGCGCCTCGCCGCCCGCAGAGCGCCGCTGTTCCGCCACGACGCTGCGCATCCGCACCAGGCAGTAGGCGCCGGTGACCGCGCACAGCGCGACCAGCAGCCAGCCGGGTGAAGCCGGTCCGTGCACGCGCGCCTCCCGGTTTCCCCGTCACCAGTTCCCCGTTGCCCGTTCCGCGCTCCATGGGGCCTCACTGGTTGCGATGCCCGGGACATGAGGCGCGCACGCGAGCGCAAGGATGTACACGGGGAGCACTCGGTGGAGCACAGTCGGTGAGGTGCGTCTTTTCCGGGACGGCCGCCGGGGCCGTCCGGGGGTCGGGGCGAGCCGCCGGCGGCGCCTGGCAGCGGGCCGTGCTCGCCGAGCGGTTCGGCGCCGTACGCCCACCGTGCGCCCGGCGTTCCTCGACCGGGACCGCACGCCGTGGCCGCATGCCGTGGCCGCATGCCGTGGCCGCATGCTTCCGGCCGGTGGACCCGGGCGGCCGGGGCAAACGTTGCCTGCCGAGGCACTAGATCCCCGGCCGGTACCGCAGCGGATGGTCGGCCGGTACCTCGACCAGGGCGATTCCGATGCCGTCCGGGTCGGTGATCCACATCTCGATCAGCCCCCACGGCTCCCGCACCGGCGGACGCGCGATCTCGACGCCCTTCGCGCGCAGCTCCGCGTGTGCCGCCTCCGCGTCCTCGACCTGGAGCCACAGTTGCGGGGCCGCGGACGGCGAGGTCCGGGACCGGCCGGAGACCTCCAGGAAGCCGCCGCCGAGGAAGTAGACCGTCCCGCGCTCGGGCCCGGTGCCGAACTCGCGGTAGACGGGGAGACCGAGCTGTTCGCCGTAGAAGACCCTGGAGCGTTCGGGGTCGGTGGGCCGCAGAAGCGTCCGGCTGCTGAGTACATGCACCATGCGCCAGCACCCTAATGGCAGGGTTACCCTCGTCCGTGCCGAGCCGCGCCTCAGATCGGAGACACCTGCCCATGGACACCGCCACCGCCGGACTCGTCTTCCGCGACGCCACCGACGCCGATGTGGACACGCTGGTCGCGCTGGTCGAATCGGCGTACCGCGGGGACAGCAGCCGGGTCGGCTGGACCACCGAGGCCGACATCCTTCAAGGGCAGCGGACCGATCCGGAGGGCGTGCTGGAGGTGATCAAGTCGCCCGACAGCAAGCTGCTGACGGTGTGGCGGCAGGAGCAGGTGGTCGCCTGCTGCCAGCTGGAGCACCGCGGTGACCACGCCTACTTCGGCATGTTCGCGGTCAGCCCCGTGCTCCAGGGCGCGGGTGTCGGCAAGCTGCTCATCGCGGAGGCGGAGCGGCGGGCCCGCGAGACCTGGGCCGTCACCGAGATGCACATGACAGTGATCTCCGTGCGGGCGGACCTCATCGCCTGGTACGAGCGGCGCGGCTACCGCCGTACGGGACGGATGACGCCGTTCCCGTACGGCGACGAGCGCTTCGGCATCCCGCAGCGCGACGACCTCCAGTTCGAGCTGCTGGTCAAGGAACTCGGCTGACCGTCACGCCGTGAACCGGCCGGTCCGCTTGATCTGCGGGTAGTCGGTCGTCGCGCCGTCCAGCTCCAGGGCCCGCACCAGCCGCAGGTGCTCCTGCGTGTTCACCACCCAGCCGATGATCCTCAGGTCCGCCCTGCGGGCGTGCTCGACGACCTCCAGCGTGAGCCGCCGGATGTCGAGGCAGAGGGTCGCGGCACCGGCCGTGACGGCGCGTTCCACGACGTCCGTGCCGTAGCGGCCGGCGACGAGCGCGGTGCGCACGCCCGGCACCAGCCGCGCGATCTCGGTGATCGCCTCGTCGTGGAACGAGGACACCTCGACCCGGGAGACCAGGTCCCGGCGCGTCATCACCTCGGCCAGCGCGCGGGCCGCCGCCACATCCTTGATCTCGGCCTGCAACGGCGCCTTCACGGCGTCCAGCACCTCCTCGAAGACCGGAACCCGCTCGCCGCGGCCCGCGTCGAGCGCGCGCAGTTCGGCGAGGGTCTTCTCGGCGATCGGGCCGGTGCCGTCGGTCGTGCGGTCCACCTCCGCGTCGTGCATGACGACGAGGGCACCGTCCTTGCTCAGGTGCAGATCGAGTTCGATGACATCGAGGCCGGCCTGCTGGGCGGCGACGAAGGAACGGAGGGTGTTCTCGGGCTCGACGCCCATGACTCCGCGGTGACCGATGGTAAGGAGGTTCAAGGTTCGACTCGCTTTCCGTCGACGGCGGCTCGGCACACGCGCGGACCGGACGGACCCCATCGTCCACGCGGCGGAATCGCAGCCTAACCGCCGCATGGGCCGTTGAACCCGCGCGTACACGGGGGATTGGGGTGACGGGCGGGGCGGTTCCGCGCCCGTACCGCCGGTTGGCGGTCACCCCGGCGTGGGCGAGTCCCCCACGGGGTTGACCGGCCGGATCCGCACCCTGCCCGACACGCTCCGTCGACCCGGCATCCGCCCGCTGTGAAGGCGAAGTGAGCGTCGTCTTGGTTGACGACAGGAAAAACAGCGGTGACTGTGCGGTGCGGCAGGATAATTTCCCGAGGGCCCCCTTGCTAGGGGAAAGGCTGGATGCATACGGTGTCCTTACGCGAGGTTCTCCCGTGGAGGATGGAAGATGACGGAAATTCTTGTGCAAGTGGGTGCGGAGGGGAAGGTTCCTCCGGTGGCCAGGGTGATCGAGCACCCGGCGTGGCCCGTGCTCAAGGATGCCGTGGAAGAGATCCGGCCATGGCAGTCCAAGGACGGGTCGATCGACTTCGACGCGCAGGACGCGCCGGACCGGACCGAGGCCGAGCAGGTCGTCGACCGGATGATCGACGCCGTCGGGCGGCTGGCCCCGCTGCTGCCGCACGACGCGGCCTATCACCGGGCGCTCGCCCAGGACCTGCGCCGCTGGGCCGACGACGGCTTCCGGGTCCCCGACTTCCTCGACTCGCTGCTCGCCTTCCAGCCCGCGGCGCAGCGCGCGGACGGCCTCCAGCACCTGGTCGTCTTCCCGATGTACACGCAGAACGGCAACCCGGACCGCAATCTGGAGGCGGTCGTGCTGCGCATGGTCTGGCCCGACTGGCTGGCCGAACTGGAGCGCACCCGCTACGACAACCCGCTGTTCTGCGGCATCACCTTCGAGGACTTCACGGCGGGCTACGACACCAACTCGGCCGTGCTCTTCCCCGAGACCATCGCCGTGCGGGAAGCGCCGGAACGATTCTCCTGGGGTGGCATCTTCTGCGACCGCGAGGCCGCCCGCTTCCGCCGGGTGACCGCCGCGGCCGTCGACGTGCTGGGCCTTGAGCTGCCCGATGACGTCGCCGCGCTGGTGGGTGACCAGAAGCGCTGCGAGGCGGCCTTCGTGCTGTGGGACATGGTGCACGACCGCACCCACAGCCACGGCGACCTGCCGTTCGACCCGTTCATGATCAAGCAGCGGCAGCCGTTCTGGATGTACGGCCTCGAAGAACTGCGCTGCGACCTCACCGCCTTCAAGGAGGCCGTGAAGCTCGCGGCCGACGGCGTGCCGCAGGCCCGGGACGTGCAGTACGCGGTCCTGTTCGACCGCATGTTCCGCTTTCCGGTCACCGGCGAGCGCGTGCGCAACTACGACGGGCTCGGCGGTCAGCTCCTCTTCGCCTATCTGCACCGGCACGATGTCGTCCGCTGGACCGACAACAGGCTCTCCATCGACTGGGAGCGGGCTCCGCAGGTCACCAACCAGCTGTGCGCCGAGATCGAGAAGCTCTACCGCGACGGCATCGACCGCCCCAAGCTGGTCCACTGGTTCGCCGGCTACGAACTCGTCGCCACCTACCTCGCCCCGCACCCGGGCTCCAGGTGGGCCAAGGGCCCGGACGCCCTCGATCTGAGCCAGCCGCCGCGCAAGCTCGTGGACGATGTGCTTCCGGACGAGTTTCCGCTGAGCATGTTCTATGAGGCACTGTCCAAGAAACTCAAGAAGGTGATCGCCTCCACTCGGGGCATCACGGCGGACAGCGCCGAGCGGGTCGCCGCGTGAGCGGCCGTACGACAGACGCTCGGCAGGCTCAGGAGGCGACGATGGGGAACGGGAACGGGGCACTGAGCGGGGCGGTCATCGCGGTGGCGGGCGCGGGCGGACCCGCCGGCCGGGCGACGCTGCGCAGGCTCGCCGAGGCCGGGGCGACGGTGGTCGGCGCGGACAACGATCCGCAACGGCTGTTCGAGGCCGTGGACGCGGCCCGCTACGCCTCCGGTGGCGCCACCGTCACCGGGGACACGGTGGACCTGCTCGACCTGCGGTCCACTCGCGAGTGGGCCACCCACATCGAGAAGGACTTCGGCCGGATCGACGGACTCGTGCACCTGGTCGGCGGCTGGCGGGGCAGCGAGACCTTCACCAAGACCAGCCTCGACGACTGGGACTTCCTCGAACTGCTGCTCATCCGCACGGTGCAGCACACCACCCTCGCCTTCCACGAGGCGTTGCAGCGCAGCGAGCGCGGCCGGTACGTGCTGATCAGCGCCGCCGGTGCGAGCAGGCCCACCGCGGGCAACGCGGCCTACGCCGCCGCCAAGGCCGCCGCCGAGGCATGGACGCTGGCCCTGGCCGACTACTTCCGCAAGGCCGGGGGCCCCGAGGGGCCGACCTCGGCGGCTGCGATCCTGGTGGTGAAGGCACTGGTGCACGACGCGATGCGCGCCGACCGCCCCAACGCGAAGTTCGCGGGCTTCACGGACGTCGGGGACCTCGCCGAGGCCATCGCCGAGGTCTGGAGCAAGCCCGCCGCAGAAGTGAACGGACACCATCTGTGGCTGACCGAGAAGCCATGAACCCGCCCAGGACCGACGCCCGCCGCCATCACGACCCGCAGGTCCGGGGTTTCGCCAGCGACAACTACGCCGGAGCCCACCCCGAGGTGCTCGCCGCCCTGGCCCTGGCCAACGGCGGCCACCAGGTCGCCTACGGCGAGGACGCCTACACCGAGCACCTCCAGCGGATCGTCCGCAGTCACTTCGGGGCCACGGCCCAGGCGTTCCCGGTCTTCAACGGCACCGGCGCGAACGTGGTCGCCCTCCAGGCGGTCACCGACCGCTGGGGCTCGGTGATCTGCGCCGAGAGCGCGCACATCAACACGGACGAAGGCGGCGCCCCCGAGCGGATGGCGGGGCTCAAGCTGCTCACCGTGCCCACGCCGGACGGCAAGCTCACGCCGGAGCTGATCGACCGGCAGGCGTACGGCTGGGAGGACGAGCACCGGGCGACGCCGCAGGTGGTCTCGATCAGCCAGAGCACGGAACTGGGCACCGTCTACACGCCCGGCGAGATCCGCGCGATCTGCGAGCACGCCCATGCGCACGGCATGACGGTGCACGTGGACGGCTCCCGGCTGGGCAACGCGGCGGCCTCCCTGGACATGCCCATGCGGTCCTTCACCAACGCCGTCGGCGTCGACATCCTCTCCCTGGGCGGGACGAAGAACGGCGCGTTGTTCGGCGAGGCGGTCGTCGTCGTCAACCAGGACGCCGTGCGCCGTATGAAGCACATCCGCAAGATGTCCATGCAGTTGGCCTCCAAGATGCGGTTCGTCTCGGTGCAGTTGGAGGCACTGCTGGCCAAGGACCTGTGGCTGCGCAACGCGCGGCACGCCAACGAGATGGCCCAGCGGCTCGCCGAGGGCGTGCGCGCGGTGCACGGCGTGGAGATCTGTTACCCGGTGCAGGCCAACGGTGTCTTCGCCCGGCTCCCGCACGACGTGGGCGAGCGGTTGCAGAAGCGGTTCCGGTTCTACTTCTGGGACGAGGCGGCGGGCGTGGTGCGCTGGATGTGCGCCTTCGACACCACCGAGGAGGACGTGGACGCGTTCGTGGCGGCGGTCAAGGAGGAGATGGCGCACGCGCACCGGTAGGCAGTGGGCCGCGGCGCCAGGCCCCTGGCACAGAGGCCACATCGCATAGTGCATAGATATGCGGTCACCTGAAAAGTCATTGACTGTTGGGTGATCGCATTCCTATGCTCTACGGGCATGGAGCTGATCCAGAACACCCCTGACCTGTCCGCCTATCTGGCCGCGGACGAGGCCATCGACCATGGTCACCCGGTGGTGCGCGAGACGGCCGCCCGGCTGGCGGCGAAGGTCGCGGACTCGTATGCCTATGCGCGAGCCGCCTTCGAGTTCGTCCGGGACGCCGTTCCGCACTCGCAGGACTCCGGGGACCCGCGGGTCACCTGGCGCGCCTCCGACGTGCTCGCGCTGCGGACCGGCATCTGCTACGCGAAGGCCCACGCGCTGGCCGCGCTGCTGCGGGCCGAGGACATCCCCACGGCGTTGTGCTACCAGAAGCTCGACGTGGTGCACGGACTGGTCGCCGTCCGGTTCAACGGGGCGTGGCACCGGCAGGATCCGCGGGGCAACAAGCCCGGTGTCGACGCGCGGTTCTCCCTGGACGGCGAGCGGCTGGCCTGGACGCCCGACCCGGAGTCCAATGAGGTGGACTATCCGGTCCTGTATGCTGCACCTCACCCGGCCGTGCTGCGTGCCCTGCGGGCCGCCCAGGACCGGCCCGGCCTCTGGAAGACGCTCCCCACCGCACTCTGAGGTGAGACACATGCCCCGCACCCTCACCGTGTCCGACGAGGTGCGTGCCCTCGCACCCGGCTTCACCCATGTCGTGATCGAGGCGCACGGCCTCAGGGGCGGGCCCAGCACCGAGGCGAGTTCGGCGCTGCTCGACGACGCCACCCGCAGGCTCGCCGCCCGCCTGGCCGGGCGCGCCCCGCACGAGGACCCGCACATGGCGGCCTGGCGCGAGGTGTACACGGCGTTCGGCGCCAAGCCGTCCCGCACCCGCAACTCGGCGGAGGCGCTGGCGAAGCGAGCCCTGTCGGAGTCCGGGCTGCCCCGGATCAATCTCCTCGTCGACGTCTACAACGCCGTCAGCGTCGCCCGTCTGCTCCCCGTCGGCGGCGAGGACGCCGACCGCGTCGAGGGCGCCATGCGGCTCGTGCGCGCCACGGGCGACGAGGACTTCGTGACCGTCGCCGGCGGCGAGGAGACCGTCGAGCACCCCGCCCCGGGCGAAGTGGTGTGGCGCGACGACACGGGCGTGACGTGCCGCCGCTGGAACTGGCGCCAGGGCCCGCGCACCCGGCTCACCGAGGCGACGGCCTCCGGTGTCTTCCTGCTGGAGGGCCTGGCCCCGATGCCGGCCGCCGACGTCGAACGGGCCGCGGCCGAACTCGCCGAACTGCTGGAGAAGTTCAGCCCCGGCGCCCGGATCTCCGTCGGCGCCCCCGAGCCCGCCGACGGCCGAGCACACGGATGACCGGCGCGTCCCGGCGGCCGGCCGGTACGACGCGCGGCCGGCGCGACCGCGCCGCGGAAGCCGCTCCGGCACTCCGCGGCGGCGCGGCGGCGGGCGTCAGTGTGCCTCGGCGGCGCGCAACTCCTCCTGCGTCGGGGCCGTGCCGCCCAGATGGGCCGGCAGCCACCAGTAGTCGTGGGCGCCCTTGGGGCCTCCCGGGTAGGCGCGCTGGGCGGAGTCCAGGAGGTCCTGGACCCGCCCGCGCAGCCGGCGGGTGATCGCGCCGGCGTACTGGTCACGAGGGGCTTCGACGGTCTCGCCCACCCGGACGGTGACCGGGAGGTGGCTGCGTCTGAAGTTGCGCGGGTGGCCCTTGGTCCACAGCCGCTGCGTCCCCCACACGGCCATCGGGACCAGCGGGACGCCCGCCTCCTGGGCGAGCCGCGCGGCACCCGACTTGAAGCTCTTGAGCGTGAAGGACTGCGAGATGGTGGCCTCCGGGAACACCCCGACGACCTCGCCGGAGCGCAGCGAGTCCAGCGCGTGCGCGTACGCCGCCTCGCCCTGTCCGCGGTCCACCGGGATGTGCTTCATCCCGCGCATCAGCGGCCCGGAGACCCGGTGGCGGAAGACGGACTCCTTCGCCATGAAACGCACGAGCCGCTTCTGCGGCAGTGCCGCCAGCCCGTTGAAGATGAAGTCCAGGTAACTGATGTGATTGCTCACCAGGACGGCGCCGCCCGAGCGCGGGATGTTCTCCGAACCCTTGCAGTCGATCCTGAGGTCCCAGACCTTGAACATCGTCTTGGCGAAACCGATGACGGGACGGTAGACCAGCTCCATGGGCGGGGCGGACCCTTCCTGCTCAGCCTGGGAAGGCACTCCCGGCGGACAAGTTACGCAGCCGTAGGTTTACGGCGCATCGCAGATCGTGCCCGAAGAACGGACGGGGAGCCAGCCTTGGCACCCCGACGCGGCGAGATACTCGTCACGTCGGCCCAGCGGTCGCACCGGCCCGTCACGTTCCCTTCCGCCCGGCACGCGCACCGGCCGCCGCGGCAGCCGGGACGACTCGCCCCCGGGCAGTGGGCGAACGCCGCGTTCGAGAAGGCGGCGGCGAGCGCGGAGCGGGTGGCCGCGAGCCCCGGCCGGCCCGGGCCCGGCAGCGTTCCGCGGTGGAAACAGGTGCGGGTACCGGGAATCTTTGCGGTGGCGCGAGTGCTCCTGTTGAGAAGGACCGGGCCGGCGGTGCGCGCCGCGGCGCGCGGCCAAGGAGTGCCGCACCGGCGGCGGAGCGGGAGGACACGGGTGCGCGGACAGGACGAGGGCAGGCGGCTCGGGGCGGCCGAGCTGGGCGGCGAACTCGGGGCGCGGGCCACGCTCGTACAGTTCTCCACCGCCTTCTGCGCGCCCTGCCGGGCGACCCGGCGGGTCCTCGGCGAGGTGGCCGGCCTGGTCCCCGGGGTCGCCCATGTGGAGATCGACGCCGAGGCCCGGCTGGACCTCGTGAGGGAACTCGGTATCCGCGCAACCCCCACCGTGCTGGTCCTGGACGCGGTCGGCCGCGTGGTGCGGCGGGCCGCGGGACAACCGCGCAAGGCAGATGTCATCGCGGCGCTGGGGGAGGCGGTGTGATGACGCTGCCCGTGACGGCGAGACAGCTCCCGGATGCCGGAACGTACTTGACTGCGCACACCACCTATCGTCAATCTGACCCCATGCCCAAGGATCTCCTTCTCTTCGGACGGGCCCACGTCGACCTGTCCCGTACCGCGAGTGCGCGCTGTCCGGGCCGTTGAGCAGCAACGGAACCGCTCTCCACCTCTCCGAGAAGGACACCTCCATGACGGCCACGCCCGGTCTCGGCACTTCCCGGCCCGCCTCCACCGACCTGCTGCGTTCCACCTTCCGACGGCACGCCGCGGGGGTCGCGGTGATCACCGCCCGCGGCACCCTGGGGCCGGTGGGCTTCACCGCCACCTCCCTCACCTCCGTGTCGGCCGAGCCCCCGCTGCTCTCCTTCGGCATCGGCGTCGGCGCCTCCAGTTGGCCCGCGATGTCCGAGGCCGACCATGTCGGCGTCCACATACTCGGCGAGCACCAGCGCGAGCTGGCCGCGACCTTCGCCCGCAGCGGCGCCGACCGGTTCGGTGCGCCCACCGCCTGGCGCGAGGGGCCGGAAGGCGTACCGGTGCTCGGCGGAGTGCTCGCCTGGCTGGTGTGCCGGGTCGTCGGGCGGGTCCCGGCCGGCGACCACTGCATCGTGCTCGCCGAGGTCGTCCTCGGCGACCCCGCCGGCGCGGGCCGCCCCCTCCTCTACCACGAGGGCGGCTTCGGCGCGCTGAGGGACTGAGCACGCTCCCGCCCTTCTGCGAAGCTGTCGGGTTCCGGTTACGCTGCGTTGCGCAGGTCACAGTTCAAAGCGCTTGCTCAGCGGGAATGAACTGGGTGTACTGGTGAGTAATATTCAGTTCGGAGCGCGTGGCCGACCCGACCGGGATCGGCCGCCGCAGGCGCCTATGCTGCCTGGAAGAGGCAGACCGGAACAGACGAAGCAGTAGGAGAGCCGGCGTGAGCTTGAGGATCGTTGTCACTGTGAAGTACGTGCCCGACGCCACTGGCGACCGGCACTTCGCCGATGACCTGACCGTCGACCGGGACGACGTGGACGGTCTGCTCTCCGAACTGGACGAATACGCGGTCGAGCAGGCGCTGCAGATCTCCGAGAACTCCGATGACGACGTTGAGATCACCGTCCTGACGGTGGGCCCGGAGGACGCCAAGGACGCGCTGCGCAAGGCGCTGTCCATGGGCGCGGACAAGGCGATCCACGTCGAGGACGACGACCTGCACGGCACCGACGCCATCGGCACCTCCCTGGTGCTGGCGAAGGCGATCGAGAAGGCCGGGTACGACCTGGTGGTCTCCGGCATGGCCTCCACCGACGGCACCGGTGGCATCGTCCCGGCCCTGCTCGCCGAGCGCCTGGGCGTCCCGCAGCTCACCCTCCTGTCGGAGGTCGCGGTCGAGGGCGGCACGGTCACGGGCCGCCGCGACGGCGACGCCGCCTCCGAGCAGTTGGAGGCCCGGCTTCCGGCGGTCGTGTCGGTCACCGACCAGTCGGGTGAGGCCCGCTACCCGTCCTTCAAGGGGATCATGGCGGCCAAGAAGAAGCCGGTCGAGTCCTGGGACCTGTCCGACCTGGAGATCGAGGCCGAGGAGGTCGGCCTGGCGGGCGCCTGGTCGAAGGTCGACTCCGCGGCCGCGCGCCCGGCCCGTACGGCGGGCACGATCGTCAAGGACGAGGGCGAGGGCGGCAAGCAGCTCGCCGAGTTCCTCGCGGGCCAGAAGTTCATCTGAGCCCGCAACCGCCGACCGCCCCTCAACTTTCGTACGCAGGAGAGCAATCCCATGGCTGAAGTCCTCGTCTACGTCGACCACGTGGACGGTGTCGTCCGCAAGCCCACCCTGGAGCTGCTGACCCTGGCCCGCCGGCTCGGCGAGCCGGTCGCCGTCGCCCTCGGCGCGGGCGCCGCCGGCACCGCCGCCACGCTCGCCGAGCACGGCGCGGTGAAGGTCCTCACGCACGACGCCGCCGAGTACACCGACTACCTGGTCGTGCCCAAGGTCGACGCGCTGCAGGCGGCCCACGAGGCCGTGTCCCCGGCCGCCGTCCTGGTCCCGTCCTCCGCGGAGGGCAAGGAGATCGCCGCCCGGCTGGCGCTGCGCATCGGCTCGGGCGTCATCACCGACGCCGTCGACCTGGAGGCCGGTGGCGAGGGCCCGGTGGCCACCCAGTCGGTGTTCGCCGCGTCCTTCACCACCAAGTCCCGCGTCGCCAAGGGCACTCCGGTCATCACGGTCAAGCCGAACAGCGCGGCCGTGGAGGCGGCGTCCGCGGCCGGCACGGTCGAGGCCCTGGACGTGACCTTCTCGGCGCAGGCGACCGGCACCAAGGTGACGGGCCGCACGGCGCGCGAGTCGACGGGCCGTCCCGAACTGACGGAGGCCGCGATCGTGGTCTCCGGCGGACGCGGTGTCAACGGCGCGGAGAACTTCGCGATCATCGAGGGACTGGCCGACTCGCTGGGCGCCGCGGTGGGTGCCTCGCGCGCCGCGGTGGACGCGGGCTGGTACCCGCACACCAACCAGGTGGGCCAGACCGGCAAGTCGGTCTCCCCGCAGCTCTACATCGCCTCCGGCATCTCGGGCGCGATCCAGCACCGGGCCGGCATGCAGACCTCGAAGACCATCGTGGCGATCAACAAGGACCCGGAGGCCCCGATCTTCGACCTGGTCGACTACGGCGTCGTCGGCGACCTCTTCAACGTCGTCCCGCAGCTCACCGAGGAGATCAAGGCCCGCAAGGGCTGATCCCCGCCGGCCGTACGGGGCCCCGCGACCGAGTGCCGGTCGCGGGGCCCCGGTTCGTTCCGACGCGCTCAGCCCAGGGTGAGCAAGGCCCGCACCGGCAGGTGGTCGCTCGGGAACTGCCCGTCGGCGGAGAAGGTGTCGATCACCGCCCGCCGCGTGGTCACCCCCGGGGTGGTCAGGATCCAGTCGATGCGGTCGCCGTCCGGTGTCAGCGGCCTGTAGCCGTGGAAGGTGCCGTACAGCGGGCCGCGCTCGCCCGCGGTGTCCCAGGTGTCGGCAAGACCGGCGGCCAGCAGCGTGTCGTAGACCGGATTATGGTGGGCGGGGACGTTGAAGTCGCCGGTCACCACGAGCGGCAGCGAGCCGTCGAGGCTCCGGACGCGCTCGGCGACCAGCGCGGCGGAGCGCTCGCGCGCGGACTGGCTCGCATGGTCGAAATGCGTGTTGAGGAGGTGGAACTCCTGGCCGTCCGCGTGCCGGTCCCGGAAGCGCACCCAGGTGACCATGCGGGGGAGTGAGGCGCCCCAGGTGTTCGAGCCGATCACGTCCGGGGTGTCGGACAGCCAGAAGTGGTCGTACTCGGTCGGGGTGAGGCGCTGGGTGTCGTAGAAGACGGCCATGAACTCGTCATGGCTGCCGTGCAGGCGGCCGGTGCCGATCCAGTCGTAGCGCGGCCCCAGGTCGGAGGCGATGTCCAGCAACTGCGGGAAGAGGCCCTCCTGAGTGCCGATGACGTGCGGGGCCGCGCGATGCAGCAGGGCGTGCAGCACCGGCCGGCGGACCGCCCAGCTGTTCGGCTCGGTGGTGCTCGCGAAGCGCAGGTTGAAGGACATGACCTCCAGCCCGCGACTCGGCTCCGGCGCCGCGGGGGCGGCCGAGGCGGACGGTGCTGTACTGGTGAGGGGCAGGGCTGCCGCCGCGGACAGGGCGGCCTTGAGGCCCAGACGGCGCGTGACTCGGCTGTGGTTCGGCACAGGGGCTCCTTCGGTCGTGACGGCCGGACGAGTCGGTGGGCGGACTACGCGTGACACTGCCCTACCGGATGGGCGTGAACATGGCGACATGGCCGAGTGGCTGCCCGCGGACACGGTGTTGACCATCCGGAAGGCGCCCGGATACCTTCATTCAACGGATTGTTGATTCCGCAGGGCGGAAGATCAGGCGGACAGTGGAGGATGTGGCGATGGGCCAGGGCCGGCAGGAGAAGGTCTCGACGAGCCTCGCGGCCGCCGTCAGCGAGGACATCGGCGCGGCCCTCGCCCCCGTCGACGCCGAACTGGAGCGCCGCTACCCGGGAGACCCCGGCACCCGCCAGCCCGTCCACACCGTCTACGTCCCCGGCGACCTGTTCGCCGCCGACACCATCCGCACCTGGGGCGAGCAGGCCCTTGCGGCACTCGACGAACACGCCCCCGACGCGGACTCCTTCGCCGCCGTCCTCGGCCTCGCCGACGAACTGGCCGGGCCCGTGTACGACCGGGTGCGCGACAAACTGGAGCGCGAGCCCGTGGAAGACCTCCGGGTCGACTTCGAGGACGGCTACGGACTGCGTCCGGACGCCGAGGAGGACGAGACGGCCGCGCGCGCGGCCCGGCTGATCGCCGAGGCGTACGCGCGGGGCACCGCGGCACCGTACATGGGCATCCGCATGAAGTGCCTGGAAGCGGCGGTGCGCGAGCGCGGCATCCGCACCCTCGACATCTTCCTGACCGGCCTGACGGAGGCAGGGGGCCTGCCGGAGGGGCTGGTCCTCACGCTGCCCAAGGTGACCTACGCCGAACAGGTCACCGCCATGGTGCGGTTGCTCGACGCCTTCGAGAAGGCACGAGGTCTCGCGCCCGGCCGGATCGGCTTCGAGATCCAGATCGAGACCAGCCAGTCCATCCTGGCCGACGACGGCACCGCGACGGTCGCCCGGATGATCCGGGCCGCCGAGGGGCGCGCCACCGGACTGCACTACGGCACCTTCGACTACAGCGCCTGCCTCGGTGTCTCCGCCGCCCACCAGGCCAGTGACCACCCCGCCGCCGACCACGCCAAGGCGGTCATGCAGGTCGCGGCCGCGGGTACGGGCGTACGGCTCTCGGACGGCTCGACCAACGTGCTCCCGGTCGGCCCGGCCGAACAGGTGCACGCCGCCTGGCGACTGCACTACGGACTCACCCGGCGCGCGCTGGCCCGCGCCTACTACCAGGGCTGGGACATGCACCCCGGCCACCTGCCCACCCGCTACGCCGCCGTGTTCGCCTTCTACCGCGAGGGCTTCGCACCGGCCGCGGACCGTCTGGCCCGGTACGCCAACCGGACCGGCGGCGACATCATGGACGAGCCCGCCACCGCCAAGGCCCTCGGCGGCTACCTGCTGCGCGGCCTGGACTGCGGCGCCCTCGACCTCGCGGAGGTCACGAGGCGCACCGGTCTGACCCGCTCGGACCTGGAGGGCTTCGCCGCGCCAAGGCGCGGCGACCTCACCGCGTCGGCCGGGTAACGGCCCCGGCGCGCGCGGCGCGCCGCGGCTCCCGACTCCGCGGGGATCCCATGGACGAGATCCGGCGGCGACCACGCGACACGGTGTCCGGGGCGAGGAACGTCCACTTCAAGGGCGGTGCCGCCCACGGACCGGCCCCGGGCCGCCGGTCCGCTCCTAGGACCGCCGCGCGTCGGCGTACCGCTCAAGGCCGGACGCCGTCGCCCAGCCCCGTTGCGCGAACAGCTCCGTGCCGCGGTCGCACAGCCCCGCCTCGGCCCGCGCCCGCGCGCAGAACTCCTCGGGCGTGCCCCCGAACAGCTCGCGCAGCTCGGCGGATGCCCGTAGCAGCCCCGCGAGCAGCGGCCGTTGGCCCGGATGGTGCCGAGGCGCTCCGTCCCCGTCGCGCAGGACGCCGTGCCGGTTGACGTACGCGTACGCTCCCGCGAGCGCCGTACCGTCGGCCAGTTCGATCCGCACGTCGGGCGCGGGCAGCCAGACCCGGGCGTAGTTCCCGGTGGGCAGCGGCACGCCCTCGCTGGCGTCGACCACCGCGAGCTGCCGTGCGTCGAGCCAGGTCACGAACAGCTCCCGCACCGCCGCGGGCGCGCGGAACGGTGAGGCGGAGACGTACCCCATGCGGCTCACGTGCGCGGAGACGCCGACCCCGAGGCCCGTCACCCGGGCCTTCACCATGGGGATGCCGGAGGTGACCGAGAACTCGGCGGACTCGGCCATCTTGTGCCGCAACTGGCCGGGGCAGGCGTTGGAGCCGACCGCGAGGACCGGAACCCGGTCCGGGTGCACCAGGCGGTCGACCGGCAGCATCCGGTCCCCGCACAGGATTCCGGAGTCCGCGGGCCAGGCACCCGGATAACTCAGGGGATGGTCCCGCGGCGCCTCGGCGAGACCCAGTTCCTCCAGGGTCCGTCCGGTCATCGGCGCTCAGCCCGCCGGCGGCAGCTCGCCCGAGCCACGGGTGATCAGCCGGGTCGGCAGCTCGATGCGCTCCGGGGTGACGAGGCTGCCGTCCAACTGCCGGAAGAGGCGTTCGGCGGCGGTGCGGCCGAGGGCCGCCGAGTCCTGGGCTACGACCGTCACACCCGGCCGGAGCAGGTCGGCGAGTTCGATGTCGTCGAAACCGACCAGGGCGACGGGCCGGGTGTGCTCGGCCAGGACCCGGATCACCGTCACCGTCACCCGGTTGTTGCCCGTGAAGATCGCGGTGACCGGGGAGTCCGCGGCCAGCATGTCCACCGCGGCCCGGCGCACCCGCTCCGGATCGGTGGCGCCCAGGGACATCCAGCCGTCCTCGACCTCTGTCCCGGCGTCCTCCATGGCCGCCCGGTAGCCGCGCAACCGCTCGGCCGCGGTGTGGATGCGGGGCATGTCACCGATGAACCCGATGCGGCGGTGCCCATGGGCGATCAGATGGGCCACACCGTCGCGGGCGCCGCCGAAGTTGTCGGACAGCACGACATCGGCGTCGATCTTCCCGGCCGGACGGTCCACGAACACGGTCGCGACGCCCGCCCTGATCTCCGGCTCCAGATAGCGGTGGTCGCCTCCCGCGGGGATGATCACCAGCCCGTCCACCCGCCGCGCGCACAGGGCCAGCGCCAGTTCCTGCTCGCGTTCCGGGTCCTCGGCGCTGGAACCGTTGATCAGCAGGGCGCCGTGGGCGCGGGCCACCTCCTCGACGGCGCGGCTGAGCGGACCGTAGAACGGGTCGGCCAGGTCCTCCAGGACCAGGCCGATGCTGGCGGTCCGCCCCTTGCGCAGCACCCGCGCGCTGTCGTTGCGCCGGAAGCCGAGCGCGTCGATGGCCTCCTGGACGCGGCGCTCGGTGTCAGGGGTGACCCCCGGCTCGCCGTTGACCACCCGGGAGACCGTCTTGAGCCCGACACCGGCCCGGGCCGCCACGTCCTTCATCGTCGGACGGTTGCCGTAGCGGGACCCGGAGTGGCGGTCAGCGAGCCGGTCGGCGCGGCGGGTGGTCTCTGGCACGATGCGGCGTCCTGTCCTGTCGTCCACGGGGTGGTGCGAAGGCCCATGGGGTCGTATGAGGATGTGGCGTCGAGCATAGAGCCTGGACAACGTTGTCAGATCCGGGGGAGACTGTCCACCGCAATCACCGGCCTGCGCCCGATGACGAGACCGGGCTGTCTCGCACTTCGTTTTCTCATGTTTGACGGGGAGATTCGACTCTGATGCACACCGACCTCGTGGCTGCGCTCGACATCGGCGGCACCAAAATCGCCGGCGCGCTGGTGGACGGCCACGGACGGATTCAGGTACGCGCCCAGCGTGCGACGCCCGCTCGGCAGGACGGCGAGACCGTCATGCGAGCCGTGACGGAGGTGCTCGGCGAACTCGCCGGATCGCCCCTGTGGTCACGCGCGGGCTCCATCGGGATCGGCAGCGCCGGTCCGGTGGACGCCTCCGCGGGCACGGTGAGCCCGGTGAACGTGCCCGGCTGGCGTGGCTTCCCGCTGGTGGAGCGGGTCCGGGCGGCGACCGGCGGCCTGCCGGTGGAGCTGATCGGCGACGGCGTGGCGATCACGGCCGCCGAACACTGGCAAGGAGCCGCCCGCGGCCACGACAACGCGCTGTGCATGGTGGTCTCGACCGGTGTCGGCGGCGGTCTCGTCCTGGGCGGCCAGCTGCATCCCGGGCCCACGGGCAACGCGGGGCACATCGGCCACATCAGCGTCGACCTCGACGGCGATCCGTGCCCGTGCGGCTCGCGCGGCTGCGTCGAGCGGATCGCCAGCGGCCCCAACATCGCCCGGCGCGCGCTGGAGGGCGGCTGGCAGCCGGGTCCCGACGGGGACGCCTCGGCGGCCGCGGTCGCGGCCGCCGCCCGCGCCGGGGACCCGGTCGCGGTGGCGTCCTTCGAGCGGGCCGCGCAGGCGCTGGCCGCCGCCATCGCGGCCACCGCGACCCTCGTCGAGATCGACATCGCGGTGATCGGCGGCGGCGTGGGCAAGGCGGGCGACATCCTCTTCGCGCCGCTGCGCAAGGCCCTCGGCGACTACGCGACCCTCTCCTTCGTCCAGCGGCTGACGGTGACCCCCGCGCAGATGGGCACGGACGCGGGTCTGGTGGGCGCCGCCGCGGCCGCGCTGGCGCGGAGGCCGGACGCGACCGCGGCGGGGGTCTGACACCGGTCGCCCGGTGCCGCCGCGACGTTCACCTGTCGATGGCCGGGCTCAGCAGCTGAGCCGTGCGTCCGCCCAGTCCGCGTGGTCCGAGTCGATGCCGTCGCCGCCGTCGGTGACGACGAGCCGGACCACCCGGGCGCCGGTCACGTCCGCGGTCAGCGGCTGGGCCGGCATCGCGTTGGTCAGCACTCCGGTGGCGGCGGCCTTCGTGCCGTCGGCCCAGATCTCGAAGGTGACGGTGCCGCTCGCGCCCTTCTCGTCGTCGACCCCGACGTCCGCGGTGACCGTCTCGCAGGCGCCGCCCGTGTAGTAGGCGACGGAGCTGTCGGCGTGCACGCCGAGCCCCTTGGCGTACGCCGTTCCGCCCAGGGTGAGGGTGCGGCCGTCGCCGGCCGCGCTCTCACCGTTGCTGGTGTCGCGTTCCACCGGGCCCCAGGCGTTGACGGCCTCCAGCCACGGCAGATCACCGAGGTACGACGTGCCGGACGGGGGCGGCACCGCGACGGACACCGTCAGGGGCAGCGTGCTGTCGACGGGCGTTCCCGACGGTGAGCGGTACGCGGCCTTCAGGGTCAGGCCGTACGACCCCGTCGGCGTGCCCGAAGGGGCGGTCACCCGCCAGCGGGTGCGCAGTGACCGGTCTGTCGCCAGGGACGCCGCCCGGGTGGCCGACGTCGGGGTGACGGTCCAGCCCTCGGGGCCGGTCAGGGTCACGGACACCTGCCGGGCCGGGGTGCGGCCGAGGTCGGTGACCGTGGTCGTCAGCTCGGCCGGGGTGCCCGCCTCCACGTACGGGCTGCCGTCCAGGCCGAGTTCGACCGCCGGCGGGTGCGCGGCCCAGTCGTGGTCGGCGAAGACCCGGACGAGGACCGTGCCGTGGGCCGGTACGGTCGCGGAGACGGTGCCCGCGGTGTTGTAGCTCCGGTGCTGCCACAGGTCGCGCAGGGTGTAGGCAGGGGCGTCCGGAAGGCCCGCGGCCCGCGCGGTCGTCGTGATGCGCTGGGCGGTGCCGGACTCGTTGAACAGGGCCACCGTGCGGCTGCCGTCCCGCATCTCCTTGGCGACGACCCAGCGTCCGCCCTCCGACGAGAGGACCGTGCCCTGCTTGCCCAGCGGGTCCTGGTCGACGGCGATGACCTCCTTGTTGTCCAGGATGTCGAAGGTCGACGGGGACGCCTTGCGCAGGTCGGTGCCGATGAGCAGCGGCGCCGCCATGACCGACCACATCGAGAAGTGCGAGCGGTACTCGGTGTCGGTCATGCCGCCGTTGCCGACCTCCAGCATGTCCGGGTCGTTCCAGCGGCCGGGCCCGGCGTACGGCGCGAGGGGCAGGTTCTGCTTCAGGATCGACAGCATCGAGCCCCAGCTGTCACTGATGTCCCCCGTCGTCCGCCACAGCTGGCCGAGGTCGCCCGCCCACTCCCAGGGCTTGTTCTGGCCCCATTCGCAGATGCTGTAGACGATGGGCCGCCCGGTCGCCCGCAGGGCGTCCCGCATGGTGGTGTAGCGCAGCTTGGCGTCCACACCCTGGTTGTTGCAGTTGTCGTACTTGAGGTAGTCCACGCCCCAGTCGGCGAACTGCTGGGCGTCGCTGTACTCGTGGCCGAGGGCGCCCGGGAACCCGGCGGGGTTGCACGTCTTCGTGCCGGCGCTGGTGTAGACACCGAGCTTCAGGCCCTTTTCGTGGACGTAGTCGGCGACGGCCTTGATCCCACCGGGGAACCGGACCGGGTCGGGGACCAGCTTGCCGTCCGCGTCCCGGCTCGGCAGGGCCCAGCAGTCGTCGAGGTTGACGTACTGGTACCCGGCGTCCTTGAGGCCCTTCGCCACGAAGATGTCGGCGATGCCCTTGACCATCTCCTCATCGAAGTCGGCGCGGCAGTGCGTGGAGTTCCAGTTGTTGAAGCCCATCGGCGGGGTGAGGGCCAGGCCGTCGGCGGGCGCGGACGTCCGGGACGGCCCGGCCGGGGCGGGCGCCGCGGCGGCGGGGGCCACGGGCTGATCCGCCGGGGCCGCCGCGGCGGCGGGGGCGGCGAGGCCGGCCGAGGACAGCAGTCCTGCGGCGAGGACCCCGACCGCTCTTCGGCGGAGCGTGCGGGTCGTGCGGGTACGAGGGTGACGCATCATTACGTTCCTCCGACTCGCGAAAGATGGGATGACGTCATGTGCGCGTCATAACAGTGCGTTTACGGTAGGACGTGTCGGACTATGGTGGAAGAGAAGCGGTGGCGGCCGACCGATATCGCGCCAAACTCTCTGATGGGGCAGAGTATTTGCGAGGGATGTCGCACCACGCGTTCGGTTGTGTGGGATCACCTTCCAGCAGACCGACGGGTTCGCTCCTCACCCGACCGGTGCGCTCCGCCCGTCGATCCGTCGGGACATCGGATGTCCCGGGGTATCTATATCGCCGGTCATCGCCGGTCATCGCCGGTCATACGCTCTCCGGAACCTGCCCCCGACCCCATGTCGGCCGCCACTGCGACAGGCCGGGAGCGACGCACGCGGCCGGGAACACCCGGGTCCGGCCCCCGTCCCGACCGGAACCCCGGACCAGGCGGTTTCCCCGCTGACCACCACCCCCGATACTCGGTACATGCAGTTCGCCGTCCTCATGACCTTGCCGGGGCTCGTCATCCTGCTCACCGTGGTGGCCTTCGTCGACCAGTTGCTGCTGCGGGCCGGGCGCGCGGGCGTGCTGCCGTGGCGCAACGGAGCGAGAACCGGGCAGGTGTCGGCCACCGGGTTCGAGCAGTTGCACGGCACCCTGTCGCCGGGCAAGCAGCACGAGTTGCGGGAACGGCAGTCCGCACTGCTGCTCCGTGACGACGACGAGGACGGGGCGCCGCCGCACCGCAGCACGGTGGACCTGGAGGGGGGAACGGCCGTGATCCGCGTGACTCCGGGCGGCTCGCACAGTTGATAGGGGCATGAAGAAGCGCAGCATGCTCGCCCTCGCCTCCCTCGCCACCGGCTTCGTCGTGGCCGCGATCACCCCGTCGCACGGCGCGGACCACGCGGTCCTCGACGATCTGCACGTCTCGGACACCCTCGACACCGCCGACCACACCGTCAGCCAGGACGGCTTCGCCCCCGCCGACCACGTCCTGTTCGAGGAGTAGACCCCCGGCTCCGGCTCAGCCGCCCCGGTCGGGTGCCGGTGCGCGCACCGGCACCCGCGCAGATCCCTCAGCCGTGCCCGGTCTCCGGGCCACCCGAGCGCGGCACCTCCGGCGCGCGGCGCGCCACCCGTTCGGCCCGGGACTCCAGAAAGCGCTGCTCGGCGATGCTGGCGGTGGACTTGGCGGCACGCCGGTACAGCGCGTACGCCCCGGCCAGGTCCCCGTTCCTCTCCAGCAGGTGCGCCCGTACGGACAGCAGCCGGTGATGCCCCGCCATCCGCTGGTCGGCGTCCAGCGGGGACAGCAGGGCCAGCCCGGCCGGCGGGCCTTCGGCCTCGGCGAGCGCGACGGCCCGGTTGAGGGTGACCATCGGGTTGGGCGCGATCCGCTCCAGGATGAGGTAAAGGGCGTGCACCTGGCGCCAGTCGGTCTCCTCGGCCGTGGCCGCGTCGGCGTGCGTGGCGGCGATGGCGGCCTGCACCTGGTAAGGCCCCAGCGTCGGACCGGCCAGCGCCGCCTTGACCAACTCGGTGCCCTCCTCGATCAGCTCGCGGTCCCAGTTCCCGCGGTCCTGCTCGTCGAGCGGTACGAGATCCCCGGCCGCCGTCGTCCGCGCCCTGCTGCGGGCATGGGTCAGCAGCATCAGCGCGAGCAGCCCGGTCACCTCGTCGTCCGCGGGCAGTTGCGCGTGCACCGTCCTCGTCAGCCGGATCGCCTCGCGCGCGAGGTCGGCACGGTGCAGCGCACTGCCCGACGAGGCGGTGTAGCCCTCGTTGAAGATCAGGTAGAGGACGTGCAGGACGACCCGCAGCCGCTCCTCGCGCTCCGCGCCGTCCGGCAGCCCGAACGAGCTGCCCGCGGCCCTGATCCGCTGCTTGGCCCGGCTGATCCTGGCCGCCATGGTGGCCTCCGGCACCAGGAACGCGCGGGCGATCTCGGCCGTGGTCAGGCCGCCGACCGCGCGCAGCGTCAGCGCGGTCTGGGAGGCCGCGGTCAGCGCCGGATGGCAGCACAGGAACAGCAGGACGAGCGTGTCGTCGGTGTCCGGTACGTCCTCGGGCACCACCTCGGTGGCCGCCGCCGACTCCCGGGCGCGGCGCGCCCGGTCGCTGCGCGCCTGGTCGACGAGCCGCCGGGACGCGACAGTCAGCAGCCAGCCACGCGGGTTGTCCGGCACCCCCTCGGCCGGCCACTGCACGGCGGCGGCGAGGACCGCTTCCTGTACGGCGTCCTCGCATCCCTCGAACTGGCCGTACCGGCGTACCAGGGTGCCGAGGACCTGCGGCGTGAGTTCCCGCAGCAGGTCCTCGAAGTGCGCTGCCGTCATGCCTCCAATTGTCCGTCGGCGAACATGACCTGCCGCACCTCGACCCCCAGCCCCCCGATCGCGGCGTCCGGGATCTGCGCCGCCAGCTCGATCGCCCGCTCCTTGTTCTCGCAGTCGATCAGGTAGAAGCCGCCGAGATGCTCCTTGGCCTCCAGGAACGGTCCGTCGGTCACCACCGGTCGGCCCTCCCGCACCGAGACCACGGCGGCCTGCGACGGGTCGACCAGCGCCTGCGTGGTGATCAGCTCGCCGGACTCCTTCAGCGTCTCGATGAACTTGCCGTGGCCTGTGCCGATCGCTTCCTTCTCCGCTTCGGTCAGGGCGTCCAGCACGGCCGGGTTGATGTGCAGGCTGATCAGGAACTTCATCGCGTACTCCTCGTGGTTCGCGGGCCCTGGCGGGCCCCTTCGACCTCTTGGTCGGAGCCGGCGCCGCCGTCTTGACATCCCCTGTCCCGACCGTCGCACGAATTTCTCTCGTGTCTCTCTCGCGCGGGTGCGGGGAGACGGCCCCGGGCCGCGGGCCGGCGATGCCCTTTCCGGCGGCGGTGGCCGGGCAGGGGCACGGGCCTCCGGGTGTGGAGGGTATGTACAGCGACGTGACGGTCGTCATGGAGGCGCGGTTCGTGGAGTACCTTCGGGGCGTATGGGAGAAGGAAGAAGTGGGTGCGGGGTTTGTGGACGCCTCCTTTTCCCATGTTCGCTCCCAGGTGATCTCCTGAAGACGGCTCCGTCGCTGCTCAGCGGCCTTCCAGCTCTGGAGTATGAATGATCGTCTGGATCAACGGCGCGTTCGGTGCGGGGAAGACGGCCACCGCACGGGAATTGATCGACCTGATCCCGAACAGCACGCTCTTCGACCCCGAGGCCATCGGCGGAGCGCTCGCACACCTGCTGCCGCCCAAACGCCTCGCCGAGGTCGGCGACTTCCAGGACCTGCCGATCTGGCGCCGGCTGGTGATCGACACGGCGGCCGCCATGCTGGCCGAACTCGGCGGGACCCTCGTGGTCCCGATGACCCTGCTGCGCCAGGAGTACCGGGACGAGATCTTCGGTGGCCTCGCCGCCCGCCGGATAGCCGTACGGCATCTGTTGCTCGCCCCGGCCGAAACGATCCTGCGGGCGCGCATAGCCGGCCGGCACGTCCCGCCCGACCTGCCCGACGGCGAACTGCGGATGCGTCAGTGGGCGTACGACCACATCGAGCCGTACCGCGCCGCGCTCGCCTCCTGGCTCGCCGCCGACGCCCATCCCGTCGACACCAGCGCGCTCACCCCCTACGAGACGGCGGTCCGCATCGCCGATGCCGTGGCCGGCGGTGCCGTCGCCCCCTGCGACATCGTGCAGACGCCGGAACCCACCGCGGAGACGCTCGCGGCCGGGGTGCTGCTCTTCGACGATCAGGACCGCGTCCTGCTCGTCGACCCGACGTACAAACCGGGTTGGGAGTTCCCCGGCGGCGTCGTCGAGCCCGGCGAGGCACCCGCCCGCGCCGGAATGCGCGAGGTCACCGAGGAGACCGGGATACGGCTGGCCGAGGTACCGCGGCTGCTCGTCGTGGACTGGGAATCGCCCGTACCACCCGGCTACGGCGGGCTGCGCCTGCTGTTCGACGGCGGCCGGCTGGCGTCCGCGGAGGCCGGCTCGCTGCTGCTGCCCGGGCCCGAACTGCGCGCCTGGCGCTTCGTCACCGAGCAGGAGGCCGCCGAACTGCTGCCGCCCGTACGGTACGAGCGGCTGCGGTGGGCGCTGCGGGCGCGTGAGCGCGGTGCCGCGCTGTACCTGGAGGCCGGCGTCCCGCAGGGCTGAGCGCATGCGGTCCGTCCGCTGCCGGGCCGCGCCGCGGCGAGCGGCGGCCGGGATCCGGTGCGCGGCCGACGACACCGCCGTCGGACAGGCCGGTCACCCGGCCGGGGCACACCGGCCCCCCGCGGCAGGCGCCGCACGGCCTGCGCGCGGGGGTGGTTCCCGGTCCGCGAAGACCGGCGGCGGGCCGGCAGCCGTACCCCGGACCGCCGGTGCGTCCGTTCGGTGCGCCGGCACTCGGCGCCGCCCGGCGCGGAGAACTCGCCCGCCCCGCCCGCCTGGTTCTCGGGGAAGGCGGTCGGCACGATCCGCCGCACCGGCGACGGGCCCGGCCGAGCGCGGCGAGCACGGCGACGATCGCGCGACCGGAGCCGATCGCCTCGCCGGAGTCGACCTCCCGGCCGGAGTCGACCGCCCCGGCGTCGATCCGCGTGGCCGTGACGCCGTCGGCCCAGGAGGCAGACCTGGCCGACCGGGAAGCGCGGCAGGTGGAGGCGGGGCGGCAGCCCGATCACGTCCGTGCGCCGACCGCAGGGAGGGTCCCCGTCCGCTGACGGGGAC
>NZ_JBHJUV010000011.1:0-197409 GCF_042268025.1 Streptomyces sp. NPDC056161 | reverse complement strand
CGGTGCCGGACCGGCCGCGGCGGCGCGCGGCGGCCGGCCCCCGGTCACGCCCGGCGGGCCACCCGCCCGGCCCCGTACGACTCCGCTGCTGGAAACCCGACCGACCCGGGGCGTGAGCACCGGCCGCACGCTCCCCGGGGTGCCTCGCCGCAGAGGGGAGCGGGGGGGCCGGCCCCCGGTGCTCATCCCTCCGGCTCGAAAGCGGGCAGGGTCACCTCGAAGCAGCAGCCACCGGGGATGTTGCGCACGCTCGCGCGTCCTTGGTGGGCCTCCACGATGCCGCGCACGATGGCTAGTCCGAGGCCCGCGCCGGCGGGCGGGGTCCGGGCGTGCGTACCGCGCCAACCGGTGTCGAAGACACGCGTCAGGTCCTCCTCCGGGATGCCCCCGCAGCCGTCGGTCACCGACACCACCACGCCCTCGGACGACCGTTCGGCGGCCACCGCGACCGTGCCGTCGGCGGGGGTGCGGCGGATCGCGTTGACGAGGAGGTTGCCGAGGACCCGGCTCATCTCCTTGCCGTCCACCTCGACCGGTACGGGCTCCACCCGGTCGCCGACCAGGCGCACACCGTGTTCGCGGGCGAGCGGGTCGGCGCCCGCGAGGGCGTCGCCCACCAGGTCGTACAGCGAGACCCGGGACGTGGCCAGGGCGAGCGCGCCGGCGTGGATCCGGGAGAGTTCGAACAGGTCGCCCACCATCTCGTTGAGGCGTTCGACCTCGGCGCGGATCTGCTTCAGATAGCGGTCCGGGTCTGCGGCCACCCCGTCCTCCAGGGCCTCCGCCATGGCGCGCAGCCCGGCGAGCGGGGTGCGCAGGTCGTGCGAGATCCACGCGACGAGTTCGCGCCGGGAGGACTCCAGGGCGCGCTCGCGCTCGCGGGACTTCGCCAGCCGGGCGCTGGTCGCCGCCAACTCCCGGCTGAGCTGGTCGAGTTCGGCGGTGGCCGGGCCGGCCGGTGCGGCGAAGTGGCCGCCGTCGCCGAAGGAGCGGGCGGCCTGGGTGAGCGCCCGGCTGCGGGCGACCACCCAGCGGCCCAGCAGCAGCGCGGTGGCCAGGGAGACCACGGCGGCCATCGCGACGACCGTGGTCACCACGCTCAGATCGTGGGACGACAGGAACATCGCCCACGCGACGGCGAGCGTGCCCGCGAGCATCGCGACCACGGCCACCGCGGCGACCACGGTGAGCGAGGCGGTCAGCGACCGCCGCCGGATCAGCCGCAGCACGCCGGCCCCGACCAGACCGGTCGCACCGGCGCCCAGGAACGCGTACAGGGCCATGAGCAGGGTGTCGTTCACGGCAGCTCCGCCTCCCCCTCGGGGTCGAACCGGTAGCCGACGCCCCATACGGTCCGGATCAGCTGCGGCCGGGCCGGGTCGTCCTCGACCTTGCCGCGCAGCCGGCGCACGTGCACGGTGACGGTGGACAGGTCACCGAAGTCCCAGCCCCACACCTCGCGCATCAGGTCGGTACGGCTGAACGCCTGTCCCGGATGGCGCAGGAAGAAGGCCAGCAGGTCGAACTCGCGCAGCGTGAGGGCGAGTTCGTCGCCGTCCTTGGCGGCGCGCCGGGCCGCCGGGTCGACGGAGAGGCCCGCCGCGGCCAACGGGCTCAGGTCCACGCGGGGCCGGGTGCGGCGCAGCACCGACTCGACGCGCAGGACGAGTTCGCGGGGGCTGAAGGGTTTGGTGACGTAGTCGTCGGCACCGACCTCAAGGCCGAGGATGCGGTCGTCCTCGTCGCCGCGCGCGGTGAGCATGATGACCGGGACCGGCGCCCGGCCGCGCAGCCGGCGGCACACCTCAAGGCCGTCCATGCCGGGCAGCATCAGGTCCAGGACGACCAGGTCGGGCCAGTGCGCGGACGCTCGGGCCAGCGCCGTCGGTCCGTCCTCGGCCCGGTCCACGGCGTGCCCGGCGCGGTCCAGGTATCCGGTGACGACCTCGGCGACGGTGGGGTCGTCCTCGACGACCAGGACCCGGGCGCCGCCGGGGCGCGGCTGTCCAGGTGGCTGGGCGTCCTCGGGTTCGTGCGGCTGCTGCATGCGTCCAGCCTCGCACCGGGCCTGTGCGCACGTCGCCTCCCGGCCCGGACGGCGGGCGCGACGTCCGTGTTTCGTAAGGAACCGAAGCCCGATATGTCCATTTCGTGCTCGTAGGGTGAGTGCCGTGACGATCTCTCCCACGACCCCGGCGGTCGATGTGGTCCTCCCCTGTCTGGACGAGGCCGCGGCCCTGCCCTGGGTGATCGGCCGGATCCCGGCCGGCTGGCGCGCCCTTGTCGTCGACAACGGCTCCACCGACGGCTCGGCTGAGGTGGCCGGCGGTCTCGGTGCGACCGTCGTGCACGAGCGGCGCCGCGGCTTCGGCGCGGCCTGCCACGCCGGGCTGCTGGCCGCCACCGCCGACATCGTGTGTTTCTGCGACTGCGACGGTTCGCTCGACCCCGCGCTGCTGGTGCCGTTCGTCCGCGAGGTCCGCGCGGGCCGGGCCGACCTGGTGCTCGGCCGGCGCCGGCCGCGCGGCCGGGGCGCCTGGCCGGCCCACGCCCGCGCGGGCAATCTCGCGCTCGCCCGGCTGCTGCGCCGCCGCACCGGGCTGCGCCTGCACGACCTCGGCCCGCTGCGGGCCGCCCGCCGCGCGCCGCTGCTCGCCCTCGGCCTCACCGACCGGCGCAGCGGCTATCCGCTGGAGATGGTGGTGCGGGCGGCGGACGCGGGCTGGCGCGTCACCGAGCACGACGTCCCCTATCTGCCGCGCACCGGCGTCTCGAAGGTGACCGGGACCTGGCGCGGCACCTGGCACGCGGTCCGCGACATGCGCCAGGTGCTGGCCGCGCCGGCGGTGCCCGCCGCGGGAGGTGGCACGCCCCGATGACCGACTCGGCGCCCACCCTGCTCGTCATCGCCAAGGAGCCCCGTCCGGGCCGGGTGAAGACCCGGCTCACCCCGCCGTTCACGCCCCGACAGGCGGCCGAACTCGCCGAGGCCGCGCTCGCCGACACGCTGGCGGCCGTGGCGGACGCGCCGGCCGCCCGCCGGGTCCTCGTCCTGGACGGCTCGCCCGGCCCCTGGCTGCCGCCCGGCTTCGACGTCGTACCGCAGTGCGGGGGCGGCCTGGACGAGCGGCTGGCGGACGCCTTCGCCGGCTGCGGCGGACCGGCCCTGCTGATCGGCATGGACACCCCGCAGGTGACACCGGCGCTGCTCACGGTGGACTTCGCCGGGTGCGACGCCTACTTCGGACCGGCCGAGGACGGCGGCTTCTGGGCGCTGGGGCTGGCGGTCCCGGATCCGGAGCTGCTGCGGGGCGTCCCCATGTCGACGGCCGAGACGGGCGCGATCCAGCGGGCCCGGCTGGTCGCCGCCGGCCTGCGGGTGCGCGATCTGCCCCGGCTGCGCGACGTGGACACCGCGGCCGACGCCCGTTCGGTCGCCGCGGCGGCCCCGCGCGGCCGGTTCGCCGCGCGGCTCGCCCGGCTCGGCACGGGCATCGGCCGATGACCGCCGCGTCCGGCGCCGCCGCTTCCGTCGCCGCCGCGCCATGGGGCGCCGACGACCCCTACGCGGACGCGCTGCGCACCGGCCGCGGCCCGCTGTTCCTGCGGCGCGGCGACGGCTGGCTGCTGCCGCTGGAGGTGGAACGCTGGTGCGCCGCGGCCGACGCCGTCGACCTCGCGGTGCTGGAGCGCTGCGAGGGCGCGGTGCTCGACGTGGGGTGCGGGCCGGGACGGCTGGTGGCGGCACTCGCCGCGCGCGGCCGGCCGGCCCTGGGCATCGACATCAGTGAGGCCGCCGTCCGGCACACCGTGCGCAGGGGCGGCCAGGCGCTGTGCCGCTCGGTGTTCGAACGGGTCCCCGGGGAGGGCCGGTGGGACACCCTGCTGCTCATGGACGGCAACATCGGCATCGGCGGCGACCCCCGGGAGTTGCTCCTGCGGCTGGCCCGGCTGACCGCGACGGGCGGGCTGCTGGTGGTCGAGACCGCGCCGTTCGACATCGACGAACGGATCCGGGTGCAGGTCGTGCACAGCAGCGGCCCGGACGGCCCGGCGGGCAGCCCGTTCCCCTGGGCTCGGCTGGGCACGCCCGCCCTGCTCCGGTACGCGCGGAGCACCGGCTGGCGCGCCGTGGGTCAGTGGGCCGAGGGCCGCCGCTGTTTCGCGGCCCTGCGCCGCCGCGCCACCGGCCCCGCCGCGGAGCCCGCGCACGGCAGGGCCGTGATCAGCAGCCAGCGGGCCGGGTAGCCGTCCCCGTTTTACGGTCCGCCGGCCGACGCGTCGCGCCCGGTGGCGGACGGGAACCGGGCCGGGAACGGGCAGGTCCGCCCCGGGGCCTGGGCGGGCGGACCGGCGGCAGGGTGAACGGCTTCGGCACGGCCGACCACGGCCGACCACATGGCCCGGCCGGACGCCGAGGTGAACCGGGTGCCGCGCGGCGGTCGTGCCACAAGTCCGGCGCCGCACGGAGCCGTTGCACGGGCCCGCGCGGACCGCGGGCCGCGACCGCACGGAGACGGGTGCGTGATCCATGACGAAACGCTGACGTCCGCCGTGCGGGAGGCCGAGCCGGCCGTTCGGGTGCCTAGCGTTTCGCTGTGACTCGTACTCCGCTCCGCGACCTGTGCGCCGTCGTGGCCGCCGCCCTGCTCGTCCTGGTCGCCGCCCTGGTCGGCCGGCACATCCAGAACGCCCACCACACCCTGTTCGTCAACTGGCCCCCGTTGTTCGCGACCTGGCAGCCGCACGTGGGCCCCGGCACCCCCGCGGCCGTCGTCCTGGCGGCGGCCGGTGTGGCCTACGGGCCCGCGCTGGCGGCCCGCCTGCCCTGGCGGGCCCTGCTCATCACGGCCTGGGGGGCGGCCATGGCCTGGATCTGGTCGCTCGCGCTGGTCGACGGCTGGCGGCGGGGCGTCGCCGGCCGGCTCACCACACGGGAGGAGTACCTGCGGGTCATCGGACGCTTCCAGAACATCCCTGACGCCCTGCGGGACTTCACCCACCACATCGTGGCCGGTTCCCCGCAGCCCTGGCCCGCCCATGTCGCCGGCCATCCCCCGGCGGCCCCGCTCACCTTCGTGCTGCTGGACCGGATCGGGCTGCACGGCGGGGCCTGGGCGGGCGTCTGGTGCATCACCACCGGCGCGACGGCCTGCGTGGCCGTCCTGGTCGCCGTACGCGCGCTGGCCGACGAGCGGTCGGCCCGCCGGGCGGCGCCGTTCCTGGTACTGGCTCCGGCCGCCGTGTGGCTCGGCACCTCGGCCGACGCGTACTTCGCGGCCGTCGCCGCCTGGGCGGTGGCGCTCCTCGCCCTGGCCGTCACGCGCGGGTCGCTGTGGGCGGCAGCGGGCTCCGGGCTGCTGTTCGGACTGACCTGCTATCTCTCGTACGGACTCACGCTGTTCGCGGTGATCGGGGCGGCGGTGCTGGTGCTGGGCCGGCGCCGGATACGCGAGCGGCCCGTGCTGCTCGCCCCGCTGGTCGCCGGGCTGGCGGTGACACCGCTGGCGTTCACGCTCGCCGGGTTCGACTGGTGGGAGGCGTACCACCTGCTGGTCACCCGCTACTACCAGGGCGTGGGCGGCACCCGCCCGTACGGCTACTGGGTGTGGGCCGATCTCGCCGGCACGGTGATCATCACGGGTCTGGCCACGGCCGCGGGTCTCGCACGGGCCGGATCGACGCTCGCCCGGCTGCGCGGCGCGGCCCTGTCACGGCCGTCCGGCCCGGCCGACCCGGACGGCAGCGGTGACCCGGACGGCACCGGCGGCCCGGTGGCCGCCCGCCTCGCGCTGCTCGTGGCCGCCGCCCTGCTCGCGCTGCTGGCCGCCGACCTGTCCGGGATGAGCAAGGCCGAGACGGAACGCATCTGGCTGCCCTTCGCGATGTGGCTGCTCGCGTCCTGCGCGTTCCTCGACCGCCCGCGTGTCTGGCTCGCCGCCCAGGCGGTGCTCGCGCTCCTTCTCAACCACCTTCTGCTGACCGGCTGGTGACCGAACGGCTTCGGCACGAAGGCCGCTCCAGCGAACCGGACTCAGTCAACGGCCTTTCCCCGACACCGTTTTGCGAAGAGTCCTTCGCGAACACCTCTTTGCGAACACCTCTTTGCGAAGAACTGTTTGCGGTCTAGAATGCCGGCATGACGGACACGGAGAAAAGGCCGGACGACCAGTCCGCCACGGCGGACTCGGCCGTCCTGGACGCCAAGGGGCTGCGTGCCCTGGCCCACCCGGTGCGACTGCGGTTGCTCGGGCTGCTGCGGAGGTACGGCCCGTCGACGGCCACCCGCCTCGCCGAACGGCTGGGCGTGAACTCCGGGACGGCCAGCTACCATCTGCGCCGGCTCGGCGCGGCCGGATTCGTCGTGGAGGACACGGAACGCGGCAACGCCCGCGAACGCTGGTGGCGTTCGGTACACCGGATGACCGAGATGAGCATCCTGGACCTGGTCGAGCAGGAGCCGGAGGCCGCGCTCACCTATCTGCAATCCGTCGCCGCGACGTACACCCTGCGCACCCAGCAGACGCTCAACGAACTGGAGACGATGCCCCGTCCCTGGCGGAGCGCCGTCGACCTGAGCGACCGGGCACTGCGGCTGACGCCCGACGAAGCCGTCGCGCTGCGGGAGGAGTTGTGGGCCGTGATCGCCCGCTACGACGGCGACGCACCGGAGTCCGACGCGCGCGCCGCCGAGGGCGCGGCGCGGGTCAGCGTCATCGTGCAGGTCCTGCCCGAGCTGGACACGCCCGCCTCCGCCGAGGACCCGACACGGTGACGGGCAACGGCGCGGGGAGCGGCGGCGGGACACCGGCGCAGCGCTCGTCACGACCGTTCGACGGGGTGCTGGCGGCTATGGCCGTGTCCCTGACCGGGACCCGGGTGTCCGCCGTGGCCCTGCCCTGGTTCGTGCTCGTCACGACCGGCAGCGCCACCCGGACCGGACTGGTCGCCTTCTGCGAGATGACCCCGTACGTGCTGGTCAAGGCGTTCACCGGGCCGCTGGTCGACCGGGCAGGCCCGCGCGCCGTCTCCTGGACCACCGATCTGGTCAGCGCCACCGCCGCCACCGCGGTCCCCGTCCTGTACGCCGTCGACCTGCTGTCCTATCCGCTGCTGCTGGCCCTGGTAGCGGTGATCGGCGCGGCCCGCGGGCCCGGTGACCTGGCCAAGGAGGTCATGGTGCCGGAGGCGGCCGAACGCGGCGGGATCCCGCTGGAGCGGGCCACGGGTCTGACGGGCGTGACGGAACGGCTGGCGGCACCGTCGGCCCGGCCGCCGGCGGCGCCCTGGTGGCCCTGGTCGGCCCGTTGCCGGGGCTCCTGGTCAACGCGGCCGGCTTCGCGCTGGGTTCGCTGATCGTGGGGCTGGCGTTGCCCCGTGGCCTGGGGCGGCCGGCCGAAAAGGCCCCGTCGCGGGCCGGGGCGGCGGAAGCGGGCTACTGGCGGCGGTTCGGCGAGGGCCTGGCCTTCCTGCGCGGGGAGCCGCTGCTGCTCACCGTCGTGGCCATGGTGGGTGTGACCAATCTGCTGGATGCCGGGTTCAGCTCGGTGCTGCTGCCGGTCTGGGCCAAGGAGTCGGGCGGCGGGGCCGGCGCGATCGGCCTGCTGGGCAGCGTCTCGGGGGCGGCGGCGGTCGCGGGAAGCCTGATCGCCGCGCTGGCCGGGCACCGGCTGCCGCGCCGCGCGGTGTTCTTCATCGGATTCCTGCTGGCCGGGGCACCGAGGTTCCTGGCCCTCGCCTCGGGTGCGCCCTTCGGTACGGTGCTGGCCGTGTTCGCCGTCAGCGGGTTCGGCGTGGGCTTCGTCAACCCGGTGCTGGGGGCCGTTCTCCTCGAACGGGTGCCGCGCCGCATGCTGGGCCGGGTGAACGCGCTCGGCGACTCGCTGGCCTGGGCGGGTATTCCGCTCGGCGGGCTGATCGCCGGGGCGGCGGTGGCCTTTGCCGGGCTGGTGCCGGTGCTGCTCGTGGGCGGGTCCGCCTACTTCCTCACCACGAATCTGACCGCGCTGCGGCCGGAGTGGCGTGAGCTGCGCGGTGCGGGCGGGCGGGATGCCCCAACGCGGCGCCCCGGGAACGGCGCCCGGCCCACCGCCGGTTCGGATCTCACGGGCTGACGCCGCCCGACCGCCCCGGGTGCCCGCCGCCGGGAGGCCATCAGACCGCGGACGTCCGCCGCCACGGCGTCCGGCGGCGGACGTCCCACGTCAGGTCGTGGTGAGCACCATCCGGAAGCGCGCTCCGCCGGAGAGCATCTTCTGGTACGCCTCGCCCGCCTGGTCCAGCGGCACGATCTCGGTCATCGGACGGATGCCGTGCAGCATGCTGAACGCCATGGTGTCCGCCACGTCCTGCGCGGTGCCCGACGGATGGCCGCGGACCACCAGGCCGGACATCAGCAGCTGGGCCGGGGTGATCCCGAGGGGTTCGTTGGCCGCCCCGATGACCACCAGCTCACCACGGTGCGTGAGCCCTTCCACGGTCTCGGTGACCGCGGCGGAGTTCCCGGCGGTGGCGAGCAGGACCTTCACCCCGCCGAGCGAGCGGAGCGCGTCGGCGACGGGCGTGCCCGACGTGCTGTCGACGTAGTGGTGGGCGCCGAGCTGCTTGGCGAGGTCGGCCTTCTCCGCGCCGCGGGCGATGGCCACGGTCTCGAAACCCATGGCGACGGCGTACTTCACCGCGAGGTGGCCGAGGCCGCCGATGCCGAGCACGGCGACCGTGTCACCGGGCCGGGCGGAACTGCGCCGCAGCCCGTTGAACGTGGTCACGCCGGCGCAGGCCATCGGTCCTGCGTCGGTCGCGTCGAGTCCGCCGGGGATCCTGGCCAGGGCGTCGACCGGGGCGATCACCTCCTCGGCGAAGCCTCCGTCGTAGGTCCACCCGGGGACCTTCAGGTTCTCGCACACGATGAAGTCGCCCTGCCGGCAGGGCGTGCAGTGGCCGCAGCTGCCGCCGAACCAGCCCACCGCGACGCGGTCGCCCAACTGCCAGCCCATTTCCCGTGCGCCCTCGCCCAGGGCCTCGATGCGCCCGGCGATCTCGTGTCCGGGAACCACCGGGAACCGGACACCGGGCACACCGGCGTTCACGAAGAACGCGTCGCTGTGGCAGACACCGCAGGCTTCCACGGCGATCCGGACGTGTCCGGGTCCCGGCTGCGACATCTCCCGCTCGGCGATCTCGAACGGTCCGCCCTGGGTGGATACCTGCGCGACTTTGTAGCTGCTCATGTGTCTCTCCAGGAACGAGTGCGACGCCCCCGAGTTCCAGCACACCAGCTCCGGGCCGATCGCGCGCGCCGAACGGGTCGGCGGACGGCCGCGCCGGGGCCGGGTCAGCCCCGCGGCTGCGCGATGTCGACCATCCACGGGATGCCGAAGCGGTCCGTGCACATGCCGAACTCGTCACCCCACGCCTGCTTCTCCAGCGGCAGGGACACGATGCCGCCTGCGGACAGTTTCTCCCAGTAGCCACGCAACTCGGTGTCGTCGTCGCCGCTCAGGCTCACCGAGAAGTTGTTGCCGTGGGTGTGCGCGAGCCCGGCCGGCGCATCGGCTCCCATCAGGGTGAAACCGCTCGGGGTCTCCAACAGGGCGTGCATGATCCGGTCGGCGCCCGGGGCGTCCGGCTCCCCGGATTCACCGTACGTGCTGACGGTCAGGGTGCCGCCGAAGACGTCCCGGTAGAACTCCATCGCCTGCCGGGCGTCGCCGCTGAAACTGAGGTAGGGGTTGAGGCGCGAGGCCATGAGAACCTCCTGCACGCGTGTCCGTGGTCACTTGGCCGCACAGTAACGCGGCCCACCGACAACGGCCCGCCGAGCCACCCGGCCCCGGATCCGGCGACGACGCCCTGGCACTTCCACGGTGCCCGGCTACGGCTTGATGCCCACGCCCACGAACATGCTGACCTCGGCGTCCGTGGGCTCCCCTGCGGCGTCCGCGTCCTCGTCGGCGGGCCGCCGCCAGCGGTGGGCGAGCGCGATGCCCGGCTCGATCAGGTCGAGCGCGCCGAAGAAGCGGGCGACCTCCTCCTTCGAGCGCGTCTGCGCCGGGGTCCCCGACGTGACGTACAGGTCGATGACCTTCACCCAGACGTCCGGGTCGAAATCGGATGTGACGTGACTCAGGGCCAGCGCACTCCCCGAGGGGAGGGCTTCGAGGTAGCCGGCCACCATGCCGTACGGGTCCATGTCGTCGGTGACGAAGTGCATCAGCGCGTTCAGGGACAGGGCGATCGGCTGGTCGAAGTCCAGCACGTCGGCTCCTTCCACGGCCGCGAGCAGGGACTTCGGGTCGGTGGCGTCCGCCTCGATGTAGGCGGTGCGGCCCTGCGCCGTGCTGCGCATCAGGCGCTCGGCGTACTTGAGGACGAGCGGGTCGTTGTCGGCGTAGACCACCCTGGCCTCGGGGGCCACGGACTGGGCGACCTGGTGCAGGTTGGGCTCCGTGGGGATGCCCGTGCCGATGTCGAGCCACTGCCGGATGCCGTACTCCTGGGCGAGGGTCCGGGTCGCCCGGTGCATGAACTTCCGGTTCTCCCCGGCGCACGCGAAGATTCCGGGGTAGAGGTCCGCGACGGTCGCGGCGGCCTTCTTGTCGACCGGGAAGTGGTCCTTGCCACCGAGGTAGTAGTCGTACATGCGGGCCGAGTGCGGCCTGCTGGTGTCCAGGTCCCGGCCCGCGTGGATGTTGGTCATGCTGTCCCTTTCGGAGTGTGCGTCGGCGTACCGGCAGGCCGGTTCAGCCGACCGTCAGGTGGTCGGCCATGCCTTGTTTGACCCCGCGGACGAAGGCGCTGATCTCCTCTGGCGTGTAGATCAGCGCCGGTCCGGCCGGGTCGGTCGACTGACGGACGGCCACCCGGCCGTCCGAGAGTTGCTTCGTCTCCACGCATTGACCGCCGTTGGGCCCGCTCCACGGGCGCTCCCAGCCCTGCTCGCCCAGCTCCGAGGCCGGCATCCCGTTGTAGACAGTTCTGTTGATGGGGGTGGTGGGGGTGGTCATGAGTACTCCTTGCGCATGCGGTTCAAGAGCACCTTGCTGTCCTCGGACGAGGTCAGCAGCGACATGCGGGTGTGCGCCTCCAGGTGGGCGACCACGTCTTCGCGCTGGTCCAGGTACATCGAGCCGGAGAGGATCTCGGTGTAGACGATGTCGGGCAGTTCCGGTTCCTGGAACCGGAAGTAGGTGAAGGGCGCGCACGCACCGACGTGTGCACCGGCGGAGAAGGGCACGATGTCGATGCTGACGAGGCCGAGTTCGGAGGCTTCCAGGAGCCGGTCGATCTGCTCGCGCATCACCTGCGGACCGCCCACCACCCGGTGCAGTACGGCTTCCTCCATGACCACCCAGATGGTGGGGGCGTTCGGCGCCGTCAGCAGGCTCTGCCGGCGCAGCCGCAGGTCGACGCGGCGGTCCAGCTCGTCCTCGCTGCCGTTGGGGAAACCCCCACGCAGTACTTCACGCGCGTAGACAGGTGTCTGCAGCAGGCCCGTGACGTAGTGGGGTTCGTAGGTGCGCAGGGTCTTGGCGCCGGTCTCCAGACTCACGTACGCCGTGAACCAGTTGGGCAGCACGTCGCGGTAGGCGTGCCACCAGCCGGGCTCGTTGGCCCGTTCGGCCAGGGCGACGAACTCGTCGATCTCCTGGGGTTCGGCCCCGTAGGTCTCCAGCAGTTTCTCGACGTAGAGCGGTTTCAGGGCGACTTCGGCCTTCTCCAGCCGCCGGATCGTCAGTGACGTGACACGCAGCGCCTTGGCCGCGTCGTCCAACGAGGCTCCGGCGGTCAGCCGCATGTCCTGGAGCCTGCGGCCGAGGATCATGCGCAGGACCGTGGGTGCGCCGGAGCCGGATCTGCCTTCGCTCACGCCACTACCTCCTGATGGGCTGTCACCCACATGAGTCTGACAGTCACTTGAGGAGAAAGCCAGACCGATACCGACTTGCTGAAATTATCAGAGAGACGGTTGCAGTATGAAGTGAGTGCCGAGCATAGTTGACCGTGTGAGCAAACTCGCCGCAGCCGTGGTGCCTCGCCATCTGCCGTCAACCGGACGGGAGTTGGTGCCACCGGGCGCCAGGATTACGGGTCATCCCCTGAACGCGCCTCTCCCCCATGGGCTTTCCCGTAGCTGTCGGCTCCGCCCCGCGCCCGTTCCCCTTGGAAGGCGAACTCCGTGACCCCCCACACGACCCCCACCGTCAACCGCCCGACTGCCGCTCTCTCGCACCGGGAACACTGGTTCGGCCTGCCCGCGCTGCGCACCAGCGTGAAAGCGGCGCGGGACACCGTGCGCGAGCGGCTGTGCTCGTGGCGGGTGCCCGGCGACCTGTGCTGCGATGCCGTGCTGCTCGTCTCCGAGCTGGCCACCAACGCCGTCATCCACACGGGCAGCAGGCGCTTCCTGTGCGGTATATCCCTGGCCGGCGACGACAGCCTGCGCATCGAGGTGCACGACGACGACCACACCACGGGCCGTCCGACCGGTCGCCACCCCGGCCCCCGTGACGAGGGCGGACGGGGGCTGCTGCTGGTCCACCAGCTCTCCGCGGCCTGGGGGGCCGACCGGTCCACCCGGACCCAGGGCACGGTGGTCTGGGCGGACCTGCGGTACTGCGCCTGACCCGGTGCGGCCGGCCCCGAGGGGGAGGGGACCGGCCGGACCGTCAGACGGCCGGACGGGCCGGAGCCAGCCGCAGGACCGTGCCCTCGCCGTCGGCCGAGAGCAGCAGACAGCCGTCGGGGGTGACGGCGAGGCCCGCGAAGCCGCGGGGTGCGCCCGGCATGCCGCCGGCGAACAGCGCGGGCTCGGCACGGGGCACGACACCGGGCGGCGGGCCCACCGGCAGGTTCTCGGCGTCCACCCGCCACTCGCCGGTGCCGGGGGAGATCGCCAGCAGCCTGCGGTGCCTGCGCTCCACCGCGAACAGTTCGTCGCCCAGCACGACCAGGCCCTCGGGGGCACCGAGCCCGTCGGCGACGACCACCGCCGACCCGTCGCCGTCGAGGCGGAGCACCGCGCCCAGCCGGTCGTCGCTCACATAGCAGTGCCCCTGCCCGTCGAAGACGACGTCCACCGGACCGGAAAGCCCCTCGGCCCGGACGGTGAGCGTGTCACGGCCGTCGATCGCCACGATGCGCCCGGCGTCCGCCTCGGCCACGACGAGCGAGCCGTCCGGTCCCACGGTGATGCCGAGGGGCCGCCGCAGGCCCGTGGCCCGCACCCGGGTGGCGCCCGTCCCGGTGTCGTGCGTGCGTACCTCGCCGTACTGCGAGGTGGAGTGCAGCAGCGCGCCGTCGGCGGCGATGCCATGGGCGAACGGCAGGAGGATCCGGGTGGTCACCCCGGCGGGCCCGGACCCGGACCCGTCCGGTGGTGACCCCGTGGACCCGGCCCCGTCCGGTGGCCCGCCCGGTCCGCGCCCGTCGTCGGATGCCGGGCTCGCGATCCGGTAGTGGTCGGCGGCGTACACCCCGCCGCCGAGGTCGACCGTGACGCCGTAGGGACCGTCGAGTCCCGTGGGCACGAGCTGACGGGTCCGGCCGTCAGGGTGCAGTTCCGTGACGCCGCCGCTGGCGTAGCTGGAGACGAACATGCGGTTCTCCGCGTCGAACGCGGCGTTGTCCAGGCCGGTCAGCCCGCTGGTGACCAGGGAGCGGGCGCCGCTCCCGTGGAGGTCGATCCGGGTGACGACGCCCTCCGGACCGCGCGAGAGCACGTGCAGCACACCGCCGCGGTCGAAGCGGACCGCGACCGGCTGGAGCACGTCGTCCGCGACCAGTTCGGGACTGCCGCCGTCCGGCGGGATCCGCCAGACCTGCCCGGTGTTCAGGGGGTCGGCGCCGCTCATCATGTGCGGGTAATAGAGGTGACCGTCGGGGCCGAGTTGCATCGCGTTGCCGAGCGCCAGGCCCCGGGTGAGCACCACCGGGTCGCGGCCGTCGGGGAAGAGTTCCAGCAGGCGGCCGTCGGGCTTCATCTCGTTCACGAAGAGGCGGTCGCCGACGCAGGTGATGCCGTTGGGGTTGACCACGTCCGACCGGACCAGCGTGTACGTGCCCCGCGGGTCGCGCCGCCACACCCGGCCGGGAATCAGGTCCGCGATGTACATCGAACCGTCCGCGCCGAAGGCGAGGTCGTCGGGCGACTGCACGGGCCCGTCCATCGGGACGACCACCTCGACGTCCCCCGTCGCCGGGTCCACGGCGCTGATCTGCCCGGCGAGGAACTGGGCGACGTACAGGCGGCCGTCCGGCCCGAACGCCACGCCGTTCGAACCCCACAGCCGGTTGGGCGGGTTGAGCCGCCGGGCCGCCCAGCGCGTGCTCGTGGTGCGGCTGCGGCCCGTCTCGTCGAACCGGCTGGGGAGGCCGGACCCGGCCTCCCCAGCGCCGTGGCCGGCGTTCACTCCCCCTCGACCAGGACGTCGCGCATCCCGTCCTCGGCGCGCCAGCGCCGCAGCAGTCCGTGAAAGGCGACCGGCCCGTCCGCGTACCGCTGCCCGGCCGGGTTCGGCCGGCCCTCGTTGTTGTAGTAGCCGGGGGTGCACTCGGCGTGGAAAGCCGCCAGGTCCGTGCCGTTCTCCCGGATCTCGGCCACCCACGCGGCCTCGGCGCCGGGGGACGGCTCGACGTACCGGGCCCGCCGTTCGCGGGCCCGCGCCACCACCTCGGCCACGTGGACGGCCTGTTCGTCGAGGACGTGGACGTAGTTGACCGCGGCGGCGTTCTGCAACGGTCCGAGCTGGAACAGATTGGGGAAGCCGTGGCTGTAGAACCCGTGCAGGGTCCGCGGCCCGTCCCGCCACGCCTCCCGCAGCCCGACACCGCCCCGGCCGTACGCGGGCAGCCGGCCGGACAGCAGCCCGGAGGCACCGACCTCGAAACCGGTACCGAAGACGATGCAGTCCACCTCGTACGCCGTCCCGCCGACCTCGACGGCGTGCTCGGTGATCCGCTCGACGCCATGGGTGTCGGCGGTGTCGACGAGGGTGACGTTCGGCCGGTTGAAGGTCTGCAGATACGTGTCGCTGAACGTGGGCCGCTTGCACATGTACCGGTACCAGGGTTTGAGCTTCTCGGCCGTCGCCGAGTCCGTGACGAGGTCGTCCACCCGGGCGCGCAGCTCGTCCATCTTCTGGAAGTCGGCGATCTCGTAGGCCCGTTCGCGTTCCTCGGGCGGGACCTGCGCGTAGCTGTCGTTCGGGACCATCTTCTCCTGGAGCCGGGCGCTGGAGGTCCAGGCGTCGTCCACCAGGTCCTCGGCCACGCGGACCCCGGAGACGATCTGGAGGAAGTTGTCACGACGCCGCCGGGCCCAGCCCGGCTCCAGGGAGGCGGCCCAGTCCGGGTCGGTGGGCCGGTTGCCGCGTACGTCGACGGAGGACGGGGTGCGCTGGAAGACGTACAGGTGCCGGGCGTCGGCGGCCAGGTGCGGCACGCACTGGACGGCGGTGGCGCCGGTGCCTATGAGGGCCACCCGCTTGTCGGCGAGCCCGCCGAGTCCGCCGTTCGCGTCGCCTCCGGTGTAGGCGTAGTCCCAGCGGCTCGTGTGGAACATGTGGCCCCGGAAGGTCTCCGCACCGGGGATGCCGGGCAGTTTGACCGAGCTGAGCACACCGGTGGCGGTGACCACGTACCGGGCCCGGATCAGGTCCCCGCGATCGGTGCTGACGAGCCACTCGCAGGCGCCCTCGTCCCAGCGCAGTTCGGTCACCACGGTCTGGAAGCAGGCGTCGTCGTAGAGGCCGAAGCGGCGGGCGACGGCCCGCGCGTGCTGCCGGATCTCCTCCCCCGGCGCGTACTTCCACGCCGGGACGTGGCCGACCTCCTCCAGCAGGGGCAGATAGACGTACGACTCGATGTCGCAGTGGATGCCCGGGTAGCGGTTCCAGTACCAGGTGCCGCCGAAGTCCGCGCCCTTCTCGACGATCCGGATCGAGTCCACGCCGGCCTGGCGCAGCCGCGCGCCGGCCAGCAGCCCGCCGAACCCGCCGCCCACGACGAGCGCTTCCACCCGGTCGCGCCTGGGTTCCCGGGTGAACTCCGGGTCGGCGTACGGGTCTTCGTCGAAGGACGCGAACTCGCCGGTCGGGCGCCGGTACTGGGCGTTCCCGTCGGGGCGGATCCGGCGGTCTCGTTCCGCCCGGTACTTCGCCCGCAGGGCGTCCAAGTCCAAGTTCAGGTCCAAGTTCAGGTCAGGGTCCTGCTCGTGCGGGTGGGAGGCGGGCTGCGACGGCTCGGTGCGAGGGGCGGGCATGGGCGTCCTTGTTCCTTTCGGGCGGGCTGCCGGGGGTCGGTCGGGAGGCTTTGCCGGGGGCTGTGGGCGGGGTCGGTCGGGCGCGCGTTCGCCGGGCGGGGTGGGACGAGCGCGTGACGGGCCGCGCGGTGGGGTGGGGTGGGGTGGGGTGCCCGGTGTTGCAGGGCGTCATGCGGCCGGGCGGGGGGAAGGTCAGGGGTGATACGGCGGGCGGGGGCCCGAGGTGAGGGATCCACGTAGGCGGATCCAGCGGTCGGTGGGCCGGCCCTGCTGTCGGGTCTGACAGGGGGGACGAGGCCCACTTCCGGGTTCGGGATCGGGGCCCCGGCGGTTCGGAGCATGGGCGGACGGCCCAGCCGGTGGCCGGAATCCCGGCGGTGCGCGGCTGGGCCGGTCCCTCTCCTGTCAGCCGGTGCCGCGGGCGAAGACGCCGCGCGACTCAGGCAGGGGTCTCCTCGGCCACCGTGATGGCAGCCGCCGGGCAGACGGCCGCGGCCTCCCGCACGGCCGCGTGCAGCTCCGGTGCGGGCCCCGCGTCGAGCAGGACGACGACGCCGTCCTCGTCCCGCTGGTCGAACACCTCCGGCGCGGTCAGTACGCACTGACCGGCACCGCAGCAACGGTCCTGATCCACAGTGATCTTCACTGGACGGTCCTTTCCTCCGGGTGCGCTCCCCTCACCAGCGCACCGCCACCGTGCTCGGTCCGGTCACCAGCAGACCCTCGATACGCGGCAGTTCCTCGGCGGGCACGTCCAGGCGGAGGGTGGGCACCTTGTGCAGCAGGACCTCCAGGGCGACCTGGAGTTCCGTGCGGGCCAACGCCTGGCCCAGACAGGAGTGCGGCCCGGCGCCGAACGTCAGATGCGGGTTCGGGGACCGGGTGAGGTCCATCCGGCCCGCGTCGGCGAAGGCCCGTTCGTCGCGGTTGGCGGCGGCCATGCTGCACACGACGGTGGTTCCACTGGGCAGCAGTTCGCCCTCGACCTCGATGTCCTCGGTGAGGTAACGCCGCATGCCGAAGCCGACGTTGACGTCGAAGCGGAGCGATTCCTCCACCGCGGTGCGCACCAGGCCGGGGTCGGCCAGCAGCCGCTCCCACCGGCTGCGGTCGGCGAGCAGCAGGCAGACCATCTTGCCGATCATGTTCGCGGTGGTCTCGTGCCCGGCGACCAGCAGGCCCATGCCGGTGGCGACGAGTTCCTCGTCCGTCAGCCCCTGGCCCTCCGGCTCGCTCCCCTTGATCAGCATGCTCATCAGGTCGTCGCCGGGCCGCTTCCGGGTCGCCTCGATGTGTGCGGCCATGTACTCGGCGAACTCGTCGTGCTCCGCCCTCGCCTGCTCACCGGTGAGGCGGGTGACGTTCAGGAAGGCGTCGGACCAGTGGGAGAAGCGCTCCCGGTCCTCGGCGGGGACGCCCAGGATGTCGCAGATCACGTAGACGGGCAGCGGGAAGCCGAGACTGGCCCTGAGGTCGCCCGGCGCGCCCCGCGCGATCATGTCGTCCACCAGTTGTCCGGCGGTCGCCACCATGCCGGGGCGCAGCGCCGTCATGCGCTTGGCGGTGAAGTACTTGCCCACCTGGCGCCGCCACCGCAGGTGCGGCTCGCCCCGGTCCGGCAGGGTCAGTGCGCCCTCGCCGTCGGCGGCGGGGCCGCCCGCGCCCTCGGGGGCGATCCTGGCGGCGCCCTCACCGGCCTTGGGGCGGGTGAAACGGGCGTCGGAGAGGACCGACTTGACGTGGTCGTAGCGGGTCAGGAGGGTCGCCTCGTCGCCGCTGGGGAGTTCGACGGTGGCCACCGGACACTGCCGGCGCAGCCGCTCCCACTCGGCGGGCGGCTCCAGGGGGCTGTCGCTGGGCAGGGGCAGGCGCAGGGTCTGGTCGTTGGGTCGCATCTGTTTCTCCTCGTGGGGGCTGGAGATTCGGGGTGGGGGTGATTCCGGGTGGGAGGTGATTCGGGACGGGGGTGAGACGGGGGTGAGGTGAGAGCGCGGCGGACAGACGCGGACGCGGTCACAGACAGGACGCTATTCACATTGTGCATCCTGCATCAAGTGTGCATGATGCACTTCTCGTCCATTGGCGTGTTTTCACCTAAGGTGAAGCGCACAGTCACCAACGGGAGAGCACACGGTCACGGGGGACGGAGGGGCACCGGAGTGGATGCGCGTGAAGCGGGGGAACGCATCGAACTGGAGCTGCTGATCCTGACGCGCCACCGGGAGATGACGTCGCGCGGGGTGCGCGGCGGCGACGAGCTGGACCGCAGCGCGTATGTCCTGCTCAGCCGGCTGGAGGTGCAGGGGCCGATGTCCGTGCCGGACTTCGTCGAGGCATTCGGACTGGTCGCGTCGACGTTCACCCGGCAGACCTCGGCCCTGCTGCGTCAGGGACTGGTGGAGCGGACGCCCGATCCGGACGGCGGGATGGCCCGCAAGTACCGCATCACCGGCGAAGGGCTACGGCGGCTCGCCGTGCAGCGGGAGACCATCGTCGACGGCCTCACGCAGGTCGTCGCCGACTGGCCCCCCGAGCGCCGGCTGCGGTTCATCGCGGACCTGCGGCAGTTCAACTCGGACATCGAGCGCTTCACCAGCCGCCCCTGGCCCAGGACCGGGTCGCCCCGGCCCCAGGCCGTCGCCGTCCCCGACGATTCGGCCTGACGGAGCGGATCATCGCCGTCCACGCGCCCGTGCGCCGACGGGCGTGTACGGGCGTGGCGGCGCACGGCTCCCCCGGCCCCGCCGACCCGGGTGCCGGAGCATCGGACCGGTCGACACCCGACCGTTCGACGGCCCCTGGCCCGTACCCTGTGGCCATGGGTGATGCGTCGATGGTCGGGCTCATGGGGCGGGTCACCGGGACGGTGGGACCCGGGCTGGTCGGCGAGGTGATCGTGCGGGTGCGCGGGGGCGCGGAGCACTTCCTCGCCTACGCCGCGACCGGAGCGGTCCGGATCGAGCCGGGCACGGTGGTGATGGTGGTGGAGTACCTGCCGCCGAGAACGGTGTACGTCACGGCCGCCTACGACAGTTGAGCATGCTCCGCCCCAGGTGAGGGCGGGGTGCGTCAAGATTGCGACAAGGATCCGCCGGCGTCTTCACGGGTGGCCGCGGCGGGCGGACACTCCCTTCGTTCGGTGCCGAACAGGCACCCGGCCAAGGGGGCGCAGGCCGATGTTCGTCGGCATTGTGGCGGGGGCGGTCGTCGTTGCCGTTCTCGCGTTGATCGCACTGTTCAAGATGATGTGGCGGGTCGCGGAGCCGAACGAGGCGCTCATCATCTCCGGTTCCACACACCGTACCGAGGGCCTTGAGGATGGCATGGGTTTCCGTATCGTCACCGGGCGCGGCACGCTGGTGCTGCCCGGCGTCCAGGCGGTGCGCAGGCTCTCCCTCGATCTGAACGAGACCGAACTGCACGTGGACTGCGTGACCCACCAGGGCATCCCGCTCAAGGTGCGGGGCGTGGTCATCTTCAAGGTCGGCGACGACTTCGTGTCGATCGCCAACGCGGCCCGCAGGTTCCTGGACCAGCAGAGGCTGATGTCCGAGCGGGTGCACAACGTCTTCGCCGGTCATCTGCGCTCCATCGTGGGCGGCCTGACCGTCGAGGACATGATCCGCGACCGGGAGAAGCTCACCGGGCAGACCCGGGCGGCCTGCGGTACGGAGATGGAGAAGCTGGGGCTGATCGTCGACTCGCTGCAGATCCACGAGATCGAGGACCCGAGCGGCTACATCCAGAACCTGGCCGCGCCGCACGCGGCGGCCGTGCAGCGGGACGCGCGCATCGCGCAGGCGGAGGCGAACCGGCTCGCCACCGAGGCGGAGCAGCAGTCGTTCGCGCGGATGGCCGAGGCCACCCGGGACAGCGAGATACTTCAGGCCGGTTACCAGGCCGAACGGGACAAGGCGGCGGCGAAGGCCCGGCAGGCCGGCCCACTCGCCGAAGCGGGCGCCCGGCAGGAGGTCGTCGTCCAGGAGACCCGGGTGGCCGAGTTGGAGGCGGACCGGCGCGAACAGCAACTCCAGGCGGACGTGCGCAAGCCCGCCGACGCCCAGGCGTACGAGAAGCGCACCCTGGCCGAGGCCGAGCGGGACGCCCGGATCTCCGCGGCGCAGGCCAAGGCGAAGGAGACGGAGCTGGCGGCGGCGGCCGAGGCGACCCGGGTGAAGACGGCCGCCAGCGCGGAGGCCGAGGCCACCAAGAGCCGGGGCGCGGCCGGCGCGGCGGCGACCCGGGCGACCGGTGAGGCCGAGGCTGCCGCGGCGCAGGCGAAGGGCCTGGCGGACGCCGAGGCGACCCGGGCCAAGGGGCTCGCGGAGGCCGAGGCCATCAAGGCTCGGGCGGCGGCCCTCGCCGAGAACCAGGAGGCCGTCGTGGCCCAGCAACTCGCCGAGAACTGGCCGGAGATCGTCCGGGCGGGCGCGTCGGCCTTCGGCACTGTGGACAACATGGTGCTGCTGAACGGCGCCGACGGCATGGCGGACGTGTTCGCGAAGGCGCTCACCATGGGCGGCACCGGGCTGGGGCTGGCCCGTCAGCTGCTCGCCTCGATGAACCAGAACGGCCAGGCGCACAACGACCGGCCCCCGAACGGGACTTCCGCGGAAGGCGGCGCGGCCGGGGCGCCCCGGACCCAGCATGTGCCGGTGACGACGGATCGGGGGTGACCCCACGCGGGTGCGGCGGGGGGACCCCTTAGGGTTCCCCCGTGACTGCCTTTGCCGATGAGGACATTCCGGGCCGCTACGGCCCCTCCGCCACCACCGAGGCCGACGCGCACGACGTGGGCCCGGTGCGTACCGAGTACGCGCCCGCGCACGACGGCGACCCCGATCCCGGAGAGATCGTGTGGACCTGGGTGCCGTTCGAGGAGAACGACGGGCGCGGCAAGGACCGGCCGGTGCTGGTCGTGGCCCGGGAGGCGGCCGGCACGCTGCTCGCGGTGCAGTTGTCGAGCAAGCGGCACGACGGCGACCGCGAGTGGGTGCCGATCGGCAGCGGGCCGTGGGACAGGTCGGGGCGCGACTCCTGGGTGGACGTGGACCGGGTGCTGCGGCTGCGCGAGGAGGGCATGCGCCGGGAGGCGTGCGCCCTGGACCGGATGCGGTTCAACCTGGTGGTGCACCGGCTGCGGGAGCGCTACGGCTGGCGTTGAGGCGCCCGCGTGCCGCACGGCGCGGTAGCCGCGGCGGAGGCGCCGCGGCCTGCCGCCGCGGGCAGCCGCGAAGGCGCTACGGCTCGCGCCGCGGCAGGCTGAACGCCCGTGCGAAGGCGTTCCGCACCACGGCTCCCGGCGTGCGGTCCAGCGCCCCGAACACCCCATGTTCGAATGTCTGCGCGAATCGCCCGCCGGGGCGGAGCAGCGCACGGAAGGCGCCCGCCACCTGGACGGGGTCGTTCTGGAACACCCCGCAGCCCCAGGCTCCCAGCACCGGCCGCCGGTAGCCGTGCGCCGCCGCGACGTCCAGGACCCGCTCGGCCCGCGCGGCGGGGGCGCCTGCGGCAGTCGAGGACCGCCGGAGGCGGACGCGGCAGACGCGACGGACGCGGCGAACGAAGGCGACGCCACGATTCGCCCGCGCGCTGCGGCGCCGAGCGCCGCACGACCCCGGCGTTCGGCGCCGCGGCCGTGCGGAATCCGGCCGTGAACGGCTCGTCGAGCAGGGCGCCGCGGTCGTCCGGGAAGACGGGCACGGCCGCTGAGTGGATGACCCGGTCGGCCTAGAACGGGTCGCGGTGGGCGCGGTGGTGGTCGCAGCCCCCGACGGCACCTCCACCGGGCCCGGTCCGTGCGTCCGCGTGCCGTCGCGCGCCGCCTCGATCGCCACGGCCGCCGCGACCTCGTGCCCGCCCGGTGCGCGACAGGCCCCGTCCGCCACGATCCGCTCGGTTTCGCGCGCCACCGCGCGCAGGCGCACGCTCATGCCGCGGTCTCCGCGAAAGCCCTGGACACAGGCCCCGCGCTCGTCCCCGTCGTGCTCATGGACGCGTCGTGGGTGATGCTGGTGCTGCGGTGCAACGGGGTTTCCCCGCCCGCGGAACGTGCCGGCAACGCCCACGGAAACGGAGGTGACCGATCCGGAACGTCCGGTAGCGCACTCTTGTGCGAATCACTTTCAGGGTCTTGGGTGGGACGAGTGCCTGCCCGGCCCCACCGGATTCCGGGCCGGTGGCATGGTGGAATCTCAGGAGGATCCCGACATGTCGGATGCATCTACCGCTTCGGCGAGTGACTGTACGGACCCCCGTACCGCTCTCACCGAGGCCGAGGTCGAGGCGCTGGTCCGCGGCATCTGCTTCAAGACCGGCCCGCCCCGCACCGTCGGCGTGGAACTGGAATGGCTCGTACACGAGCTGCGGACCCCGCAGCTCCCCGTGACACCCGAACGACTCGAAGCGGCCTACGCCGCACTACGGCCCGTGCACCTGAGGTCGGCGCTCACCGTCGAGCCCGGCGGCCAGCTGGAGCTGAGTTCGCCGCCCGCCGCCTCCCTGATGGAGTGCATAGGCACCGTCTCCGCCGATCTCGACGCCGTCCGCGCGGTACTGCGCGGCGACGGCCTCGACCTGGTCGGCATCGGCCACGATCCCTGGCACCCGCCCCGCCGCTTCCTGCGCGAGCCGCGCTACGAGGCGATGGAGGTGTGCCTCGACCGCACCGGCCCGGCAGGCCGCCACATGATGTGCGCCTCGGCCTCCGTGCAGGTGTGCCTGGACGCCGGCTACGAGGAACCGGGGCCGCTCGGCCACGGGCGGCGCTGGTGGCTCGCGCACCAGCTGGGTCCGGTCCTGGTGGCCGCGTTCGCCAACTCCCCGATGGCCGCGCGCCGGCCCACCGGCTGGCGCTCCACGCGGCAGCTGCTGTGGATGGAGATCGGGCCCGGCCGGGCGGGCGCGCCCCCGCTGACCGGGGAGCCGCGCGGCGCCTGGGCCCGGCACGTCCTGGACGCGCCGGTGATGTGCGTGCGCCGGGACGGCGGTCCGTGGGAGGTCCCCGACGGGCTCAGCTTCCGCGACTGGACCCGGTCGCGGACGCCGCGGGCGCCCACCAGGGAAGACCTCGACTACCACCTGACGACCCTGTTCCCGCCGGTCAGACCACGCGGTCACCTGGAGCTGCGCATGATCGACGCGCAGCCCGGCGAGGACGGCTGGATCGTCCCGCTCGCGGTGACGACCGCGCTGTTCGACGACCCGCAGGCGGCCGAGACCGCCTACCGGGCCGTGAAGCACCTGGCCGAGCGCTCGCAGGCACAACCCGCGCCGCACAATCCGCTGTGGCTCGACGCGGCCCGCACCGGCCTCGGCGACCCCGAACTGCGCGACGCGGCGGTCGGCTGTTTCGCGGCGGCCGTGGAGGCGCTGCCCAGGATCGGCGCCACCACCGAGGTCACGGACGCCGTCGCGGCATACCTCGACCGCTACGTCCGCCGGGGCCGCTGCCCCGCCGACGACCTGCTCGACGACGTGCGCACCCTGGACGGACGGACCCGGCTCCGCCCGACCGGCGCGCACTCCGCTCACGGGAAGGACTTCCCCGTATGACCCCCGAGATGGACGGCGCGGCCGTCACCTCCGCGCCGGACGGCGAAGCCGTCCGCGAACGCGCGCTGGCCTCGCTCACCCGGGCCCGGGCCCGCACCACGCTGCTGACCAGCTGCGTCGAGGAGCCCGACCTCACCGCGCAGCACTCGCCGCTGATGTCCCCGCTGGTGTGGGACCTCGCCCACATCGGCAACCAGGAGGAGCTGTGGCTGCTGCGGGCGGTCGGCGGGCGGGAGGCGATACGGCCCGAGATAGACGGCCTCTACGACGCCTTCGAGCACCCGCGGGCCGAACGGCCCACGCTGCCGCTGCTGCCGCCGGCCGAGGCCCGCAGATACGCGGCCGAGGTGCGTGGCCGCGCCCTCGACCTGCTGGAGGGCGCCGCGTTCCGTGGGAGTCCGCTGACCGAGGCGGGCTTCGCCTTCGGGATGATCGCGCAGCACGAACAGCAGCACGACGAGACGATGCTGATCACCCACCAGCTGCGCACGGGCCCACAGGCGCTCCACGCGCCCGACCCGGCCCCGGCACCGCCGTTCGACGGACCGGCCGAAGTCCTGGTCCCCGGCGGCCCGTTCATCATGGGCACCTCCACCGAACCGTGGGCGCTGGACAACGAACGTCCGGCGCACCGGCGTGAGGTGGCACCGTTCCGCATCGACACGACTCCGGTGACCAACGCCGCGTACCAGGAGTTCATCGAGGACGGCGGCTACACCGAGGAACGCTGGTGGGCGCCGGCGGGCTGGGCGCACATCCGCCGGCACGACATCGCCGCCCCGCTGTTCTGGCACCGCGAGGGCGGGCAGTGGCTGCGCCGCCGCTTCGGTGTCACCGAGGTCGTCCCGCCCGACGAGCCGGTGCTGCACGTGTGCTGGTACGAGGCGGACGCGTACGCGCGCTGGGCCGGGCGCCGGCTGCCCACCGAGGCGGAGTGGGAGAAGGCCGCCCGGCACGATCCGGTCCAGGGCCGTTCGACGCGCTACCCGTGGGGCGACGACGACCCGTCGCCCGACCAGGCCAACCTGGGCCAGCGCCATCTGCGCCCGGCCCCGGCCGGCAGCTATCCGGCCGGTGCGTCGCCGCTGGGCGTACGGCAGTTGATCGGTGACGTGTGGGAGTGGACGGCGAGCGACTTCCTGCCCTACCCGGGGTTCGCCGCGTTCCCGTACAAGGAGTACTCGGAGGTGTTCTTCGGGCCCGAGTACAAGGTGCTGCGCGGCGGCTCGTTCGCGGTGGACCAGGTGGCCTGCCGGAGCACGTTCCGCAACTGGGACTATCCGATCCGGCGGCAGATCTTCTCCGGGTTCCGCACCGCCCGCTCGGAGGCCGTCTGATGTGCCGGCACCTGGCCTGTCTGGGCCCCGAGGAGCCGCTCGGCCGGCTCCTGGTGGACCCACCGCACGGCCTGTACCGGCAGTCGTGGGCACCGCGGCGGCAACGGCACGGGACGGTCAACGCGGACGGTTTCGGGGTGGGCTGGTACGCGCCGGGCGACCCGGTGCCCGCCCGCTACCGGCGGTCGGGGCCGATCTGGGCCGACGCGTCCTTCGCCGACCTGGCCCGGGTCGTGCGCACCGGCGCGCTGCTCGCCGCCGTACGCGACGCGACCCTGCCGGGCGCGGACGGGGAGGCCGCGGCGGCGCCGTTCGCCGGGGACCGCTGGCTGTTCAGCCACAACGGCGCCGTGGCCGGCTGGCCCGCGTCGGCGGCGCCGCTGGTCCCCGATCTGCCGCCGGTCGAGATGCTGTCGCTGGCCGCGCGCACCGACTCGGCGTTCGTCTGGGCGCTGCTGCTGCACCGGCTGCGCGCGGGTGAGGACCCCGGCGGCGCGCTGGCCGGCACGGTCCGTGAGCTGGCCGAGGCGGCCCCGGCCTCCCGGCTCAACCTGCTGCTGACCGACGGCACCGCGATCCTGGCCACCGCCTGGGGCGACACCCTCTGGTACCTGACCGAACCGGACGGCGCCACCGTCGTCGCCTCCGAACCGTACGACGACGATCCGCGCTGGCGGGAGGTCCCCGACCGCACCCTGCTCAGGGCGGACCGCACCGAGGTCCGGCTCACCTCGCTCAAGGACCCGGCACCCGCACGTAAGGAGCCCTGCACGTGACTTCCCTGCACGTCACCCGCACCCTCCCGGAGGACGCCACGGACGCGGCGCTGCGCGCCGACGTCCGCCGCGGCCTGACCTCGACCCCCAAGACGCTGCCGCCGAAGTGGTTCTACGACGCGAAGGGCAGCGAACTGTTCGAGCGGATCACCGAACTGCCCGAGTACTACCCGACGCGGGCCGAGCGGGAGATCCTGCTCGCCCGGGCCGACGAGATCGCCGCCGCGGCCCGCGCCCGCACCCTGGTCGAGCTGGGCTCCGGCTCCTCGGAGAAGACCCGGCACCTGATCGACGCCCTCACCGCGCTGCGCGTCTACGTCCCGGTGGACGTCAGCGAGAGCGCGCTCACCCAGGCCGCCCGGGCCCTGATCGAGGAGCGGCCGGGCCTCGCCGTGCACGCCCTGATCGCGGACTTCACGGCAGATCTGGCGTTGCCGTCGACGCCCGGCCCCAGGCTGCTGGCGTTCCTCGGCGGCACCATCGGCAACCTGCTGCCCGCGGAACGGGCCGCCTTCCTGGCCTCGGTGCGCCGTCTGCTGTCGCCGGGCGACACCCTGCTGCTCGGCACGGACCTGGTCAAGGACGAACGGACCCTGGTCCACGCGTACGACGACGCGGCGGGGGTGACGGCCGAGTTCGACAAGAACGTACTGGCCGTCGTCAACCGCGAGTTGGGCGCCGACTTCGAGCCGGAGGCGTTCGACCACGTGGCCGTGTGGGACGCGCGGCACGAGTGGATCGAGATGCGGCTGCGCGCCCGCACGGCGCAGACGGTGAAGGTCCCGGCGCTGGACCTCGCCGTGGACTTCGCGGCGGGCGAGGAACTGCGCACCGAGGTGTCGGCGAAGTTCCGCAAGAGCGGCGTGAGTGCGGAACTGGCAGCCGCCGGGCTTGAGCTGACCCACTGGTGGACCGACACCGCTGGCCGCTTCGCCCTGTCGCTCAGCACCGTCCGGTGAGTCACCCGAAGGCCGGGGCGAGCTTCTGCGTGATCTGCTCGGAGGCGCGGCGGGCCGCGGTCGCGGGGTCCGCGCCGCCGAGCACCTCGGTCATGTACGGCTTGATCGGGTTCTCCGCCTCGACCTCGGTCCACTGAGGCGTGTTGGGGGTCGCCCGGCCGTGCGCGGCACCGGCCGCCATGGCGGCGGCCCCCTCCGAGCCGTCGACCGCGCTCGCCAGCGTCGCCTTGTTGGGCACGTAGTTCATGGCGCGGGCCAGTTCGGTGTTCCACTTGGCCCCGGTGAGCGCGGCGACGACGGCCACGGCTCCGTCCCGGTCGTCGGTGTTCTCCGGCACGACCAGGTCGGAGCCGCCGGTGAACATGGCCCCCGGCCGGTCGGCGGTCGGGCCGGGCACCGGGAAGTAGCCCAGTTTGCCCTTGAGTTCGGGATTGTGCTGGAGGATGGTCTGGGTCAGTCCGGGTACGGCCACGATCTGCGCGACCTCGCCCTGCGCGAACACGCCTGCCTGGGGCGGGTGTTCCTCGTCGGCGCCGACGGGGCCCGCGCCGAGCGACTGGAGCCGACGGTAGAAGTCCATGCCGCGCAGCGCCGCCGGGCTGTCCAGGGCGCCCTTCCACACACCGTCCTTCTCCTCGGCGAGTTCGCCGCCCTCGTCCCAGATGAACCCGGAGAGCGTGTACCAGTCCTGGCCGGCGAGGTAGATGCCCTGGGTGCCGCCCTGGTCCAGCTTCTCGGTGTCGGCGAGCCATTCGTCGCGGGTCCTGGGCGGCCGGCCGATACCTGCCTGCTGGAACAGGTCCTTGCGGTAGATGACGACGCGGTTGGCGGCGTACCAGGGAACGCCGAACTGGCGGGAGCCCTCCTGGCCGGGTTCGGCGAGGCCGGGCAGCCAGTCCTGCTTGCCCCAGTCGCGCAGCGACTCCAGCGACAGGTCGGTCAGCCGCCCGCCCTCGACGTACTGCGAGACCTGGGTGTTGCCGACCTCGATGACGTCGGGACCCGACCCGGGGTCGCCCCTGAGCGTCTTCTGCACCTTCTCGACGATCCCGGTCCATTCCTGGATGCGGAATTCGAGGCGGATGTCCTGGTGGCCCCGCTCGAAGTCGTCGGCGAAGCGGTCCAGGAAGTCCTGCGAGGCACTGCCCTTCATCAGCCACACGGTGACGGTGTGGCGTTCGTCGCCACCCGGCAGCAGGCCGCAGCCCGCGGCGAGGAAAGCGGACACACAGCAGACGGCGAGCAGACGGCGTCGCACCGGAACCTGTCTCACGAGGGGTCCTGTTCTGTCTACGGACAGGGGGGAGGGGCCCGACGTGGGGGGACGAGCGACGGGCTCGTACGGGTGTGCTGATTTTGGTATGGACCAATGCGCGGGTCAAGTGGTGCCGGTGGTACGGCTGTGACGCCTCGCGCTCCGCTTCCGCATACGGCACCGTGGAGTGACGTGCGACACACCGGCCACGGGGGACGGGGCACGCGTCAGCGCCGAGAGGAGCACCCGCATGTCCAACCACACCTACCGGGTCACCGAGATCGTCGGCACCTCGCAGGAGGGCGTCGACCAGGCCATCCGCAACGGCATCGCGCGCGCCGGACAGACCCTGCGCAACCTGGACTGGTTCGAGGTGACGCAGGTCAGGGGGCAGATCGAGAACGGGCAGATCGAGTACTACCAGGTCGGCCTCAAGGTGGGCTTCCGCATCGAGGGCGAGGACTGAGGCACCGCCCGGCACGGTCCCGGCCCGCTCAGGTCCGGCCCTCCCGCTCCTGGGCGTCCGCCAGCGCGGCGGACCGGTCGGCCCAGCGGGCGCGCACGACGGTGAACCCGGCCCGCTCGGCGTCGTCGCACACCAGCTCGTCGTCGTCCACGAGGACGCGGACCGTACGGTCACGGGCGAGCCCGCGAAGGACCTCCAGCTTGACGATGCGGGCGGGCCTGCGGTCCCCTCTCCCGCCCCCGCGCCCCGCGTCCTGCCGCATGAGGACGCGGCCCGGCGGCAGCCCCTGGGCGGCGAGCCACTCCAGCGTGTCGCGCCGGCAGCGCTCGGGCCGTCCGGTCAGATAGACGATGTCGCACTCCCGCGCGTGTTCCCGGACCAGCGCCACGCCCTCGGCGAGCGGCGGGTCCTGCGGCGCCGCGGCGAAGAAGCCACCCCAGTCGCGCGGCCTGCTCTCCAGGAACCGCTGCCGGTGCGCGGTGTCGGCCAGGGTGTTGTCGAGGTCGAACACGGCGATCGGACGTCCACTGCTGTCTGCCACCCGGCCCACCCTAGCCACTGGACGCAATTGTTAATGGGATCCATTTTCATGTAGCGTGCGGTCCCCGACCCGAGGAGGAGTCACGATGGCCGTCCCCAAGCGCAAGACGTCCCGCAGCAACACCCGTCACCGCCGCGCCCGCTGGCAGGCGGCACCGGTCGCACTGGTCCCGGTCACCATCGACGGAGTCCGTCACCTGGTACCGCAGCGGCTGGTCAGGGCGTACGAACGCGGACTGCTGCGCCCCGCCGGCTGACCGCCGATCCGGCTCGCAGATCACCTTCGTCAGCGACCGGGGCCCGAGGCCCACCGGCGACGGACGGACGGGCGCAGCACGCGCACGCCCCGCGGTCCGCCGGGACCCGGCCCGGCGGGAATCGCGGCGCCGCCAGCGCGTTGACACCGGTGTGAACGCGCTGATCCCCGCCACCCGGTTCTCCGTCCTCGACCGCTCCCGCACCCGCGCCGGACACACCCACGCCGAGGCGCTGCGCGACACGGTCACGCTGGCACGGGAGCTGGAGCCGCTCGGCTACCACCGTTTCTGGGTCTCCGAGCACCACGGGGTGCCCGGAGTCGCGGGCTCCGCGCCGACCGTGCTGGCCGCGGCCGTGGCCGCCGCCACCCGCACGATGCGGGTGGGCACCGGCGGGGTGATGCTGCCCAACCACCGCCCCCTGGTCGTGGCCGAACAGTTCGGCGTGCTGGAGTCGCTGTACCCGGGGCGGATCGACATGGGCCTGGGCCGGTCCGTGGGCTTCACCGACGGGGTGCGCAAGGCCCTGGGGCGTGACAAGGGCGCCGCCGAGGACTTCGCGGCGCAACTCGGTGAACTGCTGGGCTGGTTCCGCGGCGGCTCGCCGAGCGGGGTGCACGCCCGCCCGGCGGAGGGGCTGCACGTGCCACCGTTCGTGCTGGCCATGGGCGAGGGGGCCGGCATCGCGGCGCACGCGGGGCTGCCCATGGTCATCGGCGACCTGCGCGGCCGGGAGCGGATGCTGCGCGGCATCGACGAGTACCGGACGCACTTCAGGCCCTCGCCCTGGGCGGCACAGCCGTACGTCGTGATCTCCGGCACGGTCGCGGTGGCCGGCAGCGAGGAGGAGGCCCGGCGGCTCCTCGTCCCGGAGGCCTGGTCCATGGCGTACTCCCGCACCCACGGATCCTTCCCGCCGCTGCTCCCGGCCGAGGCCGTGGAGTCCCGCGCCATGACAGCGAAGGAACGGGACCTCTACGCATCCGGTCTGAGCGGGCACATCGCCGGCACCGAGGACCAGGTCGCCCACGAACTTCGGACGGTGCTCAAGGAGACGGGGGCAGACGAGGTCCTGGTCACCACCAGCACGTACGACCGGGCGGCGCTGCTGGAGTCCTACCGCCGGCTGGCCCGCCTCGTGCGCCCGGCGGCCGTCCCCGAGTGACCGCCGGGCGCGGAAGACGCGGCGTCGGCCTCAGCCCTCCACGGCCGCCGGCTTGTCCGTGCGGATCGTCACCGCGCCGTCGGCCGCGTCCACCACGGCCCGGTCGCCCGCGACCAGTTGGCCCGACAGCAGCAGGTCGGCGAGCCGGTCGTCGACCTCGCGCTGGATGGTGCGGCGCAGCGGGCGGGCGCCGAAGTCGGGCTGGTAGCCGATGTTCGCGAGCAGCGCGGCGGCCTCGTCGGTGACCTCCAGGGCGACGTCCTGGGCGTGCAGCCGCCGCCGGGTGTGCTCAAGGAGCAGGTCGACGATCTGCCGCAGCTGGACGCGGTCCAGACCGCGGAAGACGATGATCTCGTCGATGCGGTTGAGGAACTCCGGCCGGAAGTGCTGGTTCAGCAGCGGCATCACCGACTCGCGGACCTTCTTGTAGTCCTCCACCCCGGCGGCCAGGATCCGGTCGGCGCCGATGTTCGACGTCATGATGACGACGGTGTTCTTGAAGTCGACCGTGCGGCCCTGGGCGTCGGTCAGCCGGCCGTCCTCCAGCAGTTGCAGCAGCGTGTTGAAGACGTCCGGGTGGGCCTTCTCCACCTCGTCGAGCAGCAGCACCGCGTACGGCTGCCTGCGCACCGCCTCGGTGAGCTGGCCGGCCTCCTCGTGACCGACGTATCCGGGCGGGGCGCCGACCAGGCGGGAGACGGTGTGCCGCTCCTGGAACTCGCTCATGTCCAGCCGGATCATCCGGGTGTCGTCGCCGAAGAGGGCCGCGGCCAGGGCACGGGCCAGTTCGGTCTTGCCGACGCCGGTCGGCCCGAGGAAGAGGAAGCTGCCGACGGGCCGGCCCGGATCGCTCATGCCCGCACGGGCCCGGCGGACGGCGCGGGCGACGGCGGTGATCGCCTCGTCCTGGCCGACGACCCGCTCGTGCAGGTGCTCCTCCAGCTTCATCAGCCGCTCCCGCTCCTCCTCGGTGAGCTGGGCGACGGGGATGCCGGTGGTGCGGGAGACGACCTCCGCGATGTCCTCGGCCGTGACCCGGGGCGTGCGCTCCTCCCCCTTGGTCAGCTCGGCCAGCCGGGTCTCGGCCTCCTTGATCCGGTCGCGCAGTTCCTTGGCGCGCTCGTACTCCTCGTCGGCCACCGCCTGGTCCTTCTCCCGGCCCAGGGCGGCGATCCGGTCCTCGATGTCCCGGGTGTCGGCGAGCGGGGTCTTGGCGCGCAGCCGTACCCGCGCGGCGGCCTGGTCCATCAGGTCGATCGCCTTGTCCGGCAGGAAGCGGGAGGTGATGTAGCGGTCGGACAGCTCGGCCGCCGCGACGACCGCCTCGTCGGTGATGCGGACCTGGTGGTGGGCCTCGTAGCGGTCGCGCAGGCCGTGCAGGATCGCGATGGTGTCGTCGACGGTGGGCTCGCCCACCAGGATGGGCGCGAAGCGGCGCTCCAGGGCGGCGTCCTTCTCGATGTGCTTGCGGTACTCGTCGACGGTGGTCGCGCCGATGAGGTGCAGTTCGCCGCGGGCGAGGGCGGGCTTGAGCATGTTGCCCGCGTCCAGGGCGCTCTCGCCGCCCGAGCCGGCGCCGACGACGGTGTGCAGTTCGTCGAGGAAGAGGACGAGTTCGTCGCCGTGCTCGCCGACCTCGTCGAGCAGCTTCTTCAGCCGCTCCTCGAACTCTCCGCGGTACTTCGTCCCGGCCACCAGACCGGCCAGGTCCAGGGCGATCAGCCGCTTGTCCTTGAGGGTCTGGGGGACCTCCCCGGCGGCGATCCGCTGGGCGATCCCCTCGACGATGGCCGTCTTGCCGACGCCGGGGTCGCCGATGAGGACCGGGTTGTTCTTGCTGCGCCGCGACAGCACCTCGATGGTCTGCTCGACCTCGTCGTCGCGGCCGATCACCGGGTCGAGGCGGCCGGCGCGGGCGTCCTCGGTGAGGTCGCGGCCGTACTCGTCGATGGTCGGCGTGTTGCTGGGCCCCCGCCGCTCGGCGGCGGTCTCCACGGGCATCCGGGTGGGTTCCCAGCCGCTCTCGGCGAGCACCCGGCCGGCCGCCGACTCCGGGTTCGCGGCGAGCGCCCGCAGCAGGTGCTCGGGGCCGATGTACGAGGCGCCCTCGGCGTGCGAGATCTGGTAGGCGTCGAGCAGGGCGCGTTTGGCGGCCGGGGTCAGGGTGGCGGGCTCGGTCTTCTCGCCGGTGCCCCCGGCGGTGCCCAGCCGCTCCCGGACGCCGTCGGGATCCGCGCCGGCCTCGCTGATCAGGCGCCGGGTCGAATCGTGTTCGGTGGCGGCGGCGAGCAGATGCCGGGCGTCGAGGTCCTCGCTGCCCTCCGCGGCGGCGATGTCCCTCGCCTCCGCGACCAGCTCGCGGCCCCGCTCCGACAGCAGGCTGCCGATGTCGACCCGCTGGACCCGCCGGGCGGGTGCGGCCTGACCGGTCCCGCCGAAGAAGCGGGACATCAACTCGTCGAACTCCTCGAAGGGACTGCGTCCGAATCCGAAACCGGGAGTAGTCATCCTCGCGGGCCTTTCTGCGGCGGAAGGCATACCTTGGTTCCAAATTGACACATAGGTCACAGGCGTGCATCCGTACGATCCCGCTCCCGAGATGCGAACCGCGCCCATGACGGTGAACCTGAGAGACGGAGCACCTATCAGCGAGGAGGGTTGTCATGTCCCTCATGGACAAGCTCAAAGGCATGCTCAAAGGTCACGAGGACCAGACGAGCAAGGGCGTCGACAAGGCCGGCGACTACGTCGACGAGCGGACCGGCAACAAGTACCAGTCCCAGGTCGACACCGCCCAGCAGAGGATGAAGGACGAGATGGGCGGCCAGGACAGGGACATCCCTCCGCATCCGTAGTCACCGGGGCGAGGGGCCGGGACCGCGACTGTCCCCACCTGGCCGACCCCGTACGGAGTCCCCCGCGGCCCGGCCCCGCGGCCACCCCCGTACGTCCGCCGACGCGACGCCCGTGAGCACGGTCTCACGGGCGTCGGTCGCGTGCGGCGGTGCGAACGGGTCGGGCCGGGCAGACGATCGGGATCAGGCCGCTTCGGCGGGCTGGACGGGGCGCGCCGGTTCGATCGGCGGGCCACCGGCGACCAGGGCCGCGTGGGTCCAGTCGGGCCCGTGCGCGGCCGGCTCGGCGGCGCGGGCGAGGGAACGGCGGTCGGGGTGGCTGCCGGCCGGTATCACCGGCCGGACCTCCACCTCGGCCACCAGCCCGCGCGACGTCGCCACCCGCCACACCGAGGCGAGCAGGGTGTCCTCGCCGACGAAGGCCGGCGCGGTGCTGGCCGGGCCGCCCGCGACCCGGTAGTGCAGGCGCACCGGCTGGACCGGGACGCCGGCGTCGAGGGCGGCCTGGAAGACGGCCCGGTGGAAGCGGCCGTGGGCCCGTCCGCACCAGGTGCTGCCCTCGGGGAAGACGGCGACCGCGGCACCGCCGCGCAGCGCCTGCGCGATACGGGCGACGGTGCCGGGCAGGGCGCGCAGCCGGTCGCGTTCGATGAACAGCACACCGGCCCGCGCCACCAGCGCCCCGGCCACGGGCCACTGGCGGATCTCGGTCTTGGCCAGCATCCGCGCCGGGCGCACCGCGGCCAGCAACGGGATGTCCAGCCAGGAGATGTGGTTGGCCACCAGGAGCAGGCCGCCGGTGGGCGCGGCGGCGCCGGTGACCCGGACCTGGACCCCGGCGGCCCGCACGATCGTCCGGCACCACCGCGCGACCAGCCCGGCCGGGATCCTCCCGCCGAGCGGGGTCAGCACGATCCCGGTCAGCAGCAGGAGGACGACGCCGGCGATCCGCAGCACGGCACGTGGCGCGGCCACCGCGGGCCACGTGGGCTCCACGCACGCCGCCGGGGTGCAGGGCGCGCTGGGCAGCCAGACGCTCATCAGGACGGTACGAGCGAGAGGAAGTGCCGCAGATAGCGCGGGTTGACCTGGCGCATCGACAGCAGCACGTACAGGTCGGCGACCCCGAAGTCCGGGTCGTGCGCGGGCTCGGCGCAGACCCAGGCGCCGAGCCGGAGGTAGCCGCGCAGCAGCGCGGGCAGCTCGGTCCGTTCGGCCGTCACCTGGGCGTTCGGGATCCACGGCAGCAGGGGGCGTACCCGGTGTTCCTCGGGGGCCAGGTACTTCGCGCTGACCCGCTGCCAGGTGGCGGAGGCGAGGGCGCCGCCGTCGGCGAGCGGGATGGAGCAGCAGCCCGCCAGCCAGTCGTGGCCGCGGTCCACCATGTAGCGCGCTATCCCCGCCCAGATCAGTCCGATGACGGCGCCGTCGCGGTGGTCGGGGTGCACGCAGGAGCGGCCGACCTCGACCAGGCCGGGCCGGATCGGGTCGAGCGCGCTCAGGTCGAACTCGCCCTCGGAGTACAGCCGGCCCGCGACCGCGGCCCGCTCCGGCGGCAGCAGCCGGTAGGTGCCGACGACCTGCCCGGTCACGGTTTCCCGCACGAGCAGGTGGTCGCAGTACGCGTCGAAGGCGTCGATGTCGTAACCCGGCTGCGGGGTGGACAGCAGGGCACCCATCTCCCCGGCGAAGACCTCGTGCCGCAGCCGCTGCGCGGCCCGCACGTCGGCTTCGTCGGCCGCGAGCGTGACGGTGTAGCGGGTGGGCGCCGCGGGCTGCGGGGGGCGGTCGAGGGTGGAAACGCCGGTCATGGCTCTCTCCTGGTCACGGGCCGGGTCGGCGAACGACCGGCAGACCGGCTTCGGCCTGCCGATCCTGTTCTTCCGACACCGGTTGGCCGCCGCGTGACCTGAGCCAGGAGAACGGATGTGGGTATGTTGAACGGCCGGTCACCCGCGGGCCCGCGTGCGGATGCCTGGCGGGGCCGGGCATGAGCACCACTCCCGACCCCGCCCGTCCGCACCCATCGGCGAACGTCTTATCACCCGGCGCAGAAGCACCCCGTGGCAGCACCCCCGGGGACGCGGGGAACCACTCACCCACCCGCACCCGACCGCCCCCCAAGGGGCGCGAGGAACTGCGCGACCAGCCACCCCTCACCCGCACCGAACCCCACACCCCCGAAGAACACGGGAATCCACACACCCACCCACACCCGACCGCCCCCCAAGGGGCGCGAGGAACTGCGCGACCAGCCACCCCCCACCCGCACCGAACCCCACACCCCCGAAGAACACGGGAATCCACACACCCACCCACACCCGAACGCCCCCCAAGGGGCGCGGGGAACTGCGCGACCAGCCACCCCTCACCCGCACCCGACCGCCGTCAACAAGAACAACGCACCCCGACGGCCCAACCCAAGCGGTCAGCGCCGCGTGGACTTGCGCACAGCCCGCAGCCACTCCCGGTTCATGCCGGTGATGGACATCAGCGGGATCCCCTTCGGGCACGCGGTGGCGCATTCCCCGGTGAGGGTGCAGCCGCCGAAGCCCTCCTCGTCCATCTGCGCCACCATGTCCAGCACCCGCGTCTCCCGCTCGGGCGCGCCCTGCGGCAGCACGTTCAGGTGATTGATCTTCGCGGACGTGAACAGCATCGCGGCACCGTTCGGGCACGCGGCCACGCACGCCCCGCACCCGATGCACTCCGCGTGCTCGAAGGCGAAGTCGGCGTCCGGCTTGGGCACCGGGGCGGCGTGGGCCTCGGGGGCGGCTCCCGTGGGCGCGGTGATGTAGCCGCCGGCCTGGATGATCCGGTCGAACGCCGACCGGTCCACCACCAGGTCCTTGATCACCGGGAAGGCCGAGGCCCGCCACGGTTCGATGTCGATCGTGTCGCCGTCCTCGAAGGACCGCATGTGCAACTGGCAGGTGGTGGTGCGCTCGGGGCCGTGCGCGTCCCCGTTGATCACCAGGCTGCACGCGCCGCAGATGCCCTCGCGGCAGTCGTGGTCGAAGGCGACCGGGTCCTCGCCCTTGAGGATGAGTTCCTCGTTGAGCGTGTCCAGCATCTCCAGGAAGGACATGTCGGAGGAGATCCCGTCCACCTCGTAGGTGGACATGGCGCCTTCGGCGTCGGCGTTCGGCTGTCGCCAGACGCGCAGGGTGAGCTTCATGCGTAGCTCCGCTGAGTGGGGTGGACGTACTCGAAGACCAGGTCTTCCTTGTGCAGGACGGGCGCCTCGCCGGTGCCGTTGAACTCCCAGGCGGCCGCGTACGAGTACTCCTCGTCCTTGCGGGCCGCCTCGCCGTCGGGCGTCTGGGACTCCTCACGGAAGTGGCCGCCGCAGGACTCGTCGCGGTGCAGGGCGTCGAGGCACATCAGCTCGGCCAGTTCCAGGTAGTCGACGATGCGGTTGGCCTTCTCCAGCGACTGGTTGAGTTCCTCGCCGGTGCCGGGCACCTTGATGCGCCGCCAGAACTCCTCCCGGATCTGCGGGATGCGCTCCAGCGCCTTGCGCAGTCCGGCGTCCGTACGCGCCATGCCGCAGAACTCCCACATGAGTTCGCCGACTTCGCGGTGGAAGGAGTCGGGGGTGCGGTCGCCGTCGACGGCGAGCAACTGTCCGAGCCGGCTCTCGGTCTCCGTGACGACCTCCCGCACCGCCGGGTGATCGGCGGTGACCGCCTCCTGGTGCGGGTTGCGGGCCAGGTAGTCGTTGATGGTGGCCGGCAGCACGAAGTACCCGTCGGCCAGCCCCTGCATCAGCGCCGACGCGCCGAGCCGGTTGGCGCCGTGGTCGGAGAAGTTGGCCTCGCCGATCGCGAACAGGCCGGGGATCGACGTCTGCAGGTCGTAGTCGACCCACAGGCCGCCCATGGTGTAGTGCACGGCCGGGTAGATGCGCATCGGCACCTGGTAGGGATCCTCGTCGGTGATCCGCTGGTACATGTCGAAGAGGTTGCCGTACTTCGCCTCGACCGCCTTGCGGCCCATCCGCTGGATCGCCTCGGCGAAGTCCAGGTAGACGCCCTGCCCGCCGGGGCCCACTCCCCTGCCCTCGTCGCAGACGTTCTTGGCGGCGCGGGAGGCGATGTCGCGCGGGACCAGGTTGCCGAAGGACGGGTAGATGCGCTCCAGGTAGTAGTCGCGCTCGTCCTCGGGGATCTGGTTCGGCGCCCGGGTGTCGCCCTTGGCCTTCGGCACCCAGATCCGGCCGTCGTTGCGCAGCGACTCGCTCATCAGGGTGAGCTTGGACTGGTGGTCACCGGTGCGCGGGATGCAGGTGGGGTGGATCTGGGTGAAGCACGGATTGGCGAAGTACGCGCCCCGGCGGTGGGCCCGCCAGATCGCGGTGGCGTTGGAGTTCATGGCGTTCGTCGACAGGTAGAAGACGTTGCCGTAACCGCCGCTCGCCAGGACGACGGCGTCGGCGACGTACGTGTCGATCCTGCCCGTGATCAGGTCACGGGCCACGATCCCGCGGGCCCGCCCGTCGATGACGATCAGGTCGAGCATCTCGGTGCGCGGGTGCATCTCCACGGTGCCGGCGGCGATCTGCCGGGACAGCGCCTGGTAGGCGCCGAGCAGCAACTGCTGCCCGGTCTGGCCGCGGGCGTAGAACGTGCGGGAGACCTGGACGCCGCCGAAGGAGCGGGTGTCGAGCAGGCCGCCGTACTCGCGCGCGAACGGCACGCCCTGCGCCACGCACTGGTCGATGATCTCCACGGAGATCTCGGCCAGCCGGTGGACGTTGGACTCGCGGGCACGGAAGTCGCCGCCCTTGACGGTGTCGTAGAACAGCCGGTGGATCGAGTCGCCGTCGTTGCGGTAGTTCTTCGCGGCGTTGATGCCGCCCTGGGCGGCGATGGAGTGGGCGCGGCGCGGGGAGTCCTGGTAGCAGAACTGGACGACGTGGTAGCCCTGTTCGGCGAGCGTGGCCCCGGCGGAGCCGCCGGCGAGGCCGGTGCCGACGACGATGACCGTGTGCTTGCGCCGGTTGGCCGGGTTGACCAGCTTGGCCTCGAAGCGGCGCCGGTCCCAGCGCTCCGCGATCGGCCCGTCCGGGGCCCGGGTGTCGGCGACCGGCTCGCCGGTCGCGTAGTCCGTGTATGCGGTGGGGATTGTCATGTCAGCTCACCACTCCGGTCATGACGCCCACGGGTACGGCGATGAAACCGGCCGTGAGCAGCAGCGCGAGTACGTTGGCGACGGTCTTCAGGGCACGGTCGCGGGTGCGGCTGCCGGCGCCGAGGGTCTGGGCCGCGCTCCAGAAGCCGTGCTGGACGTGCAGGCCGAGCGCGAGCATCGCGACGATGTAGATGACGTTGCCGTACCAGGTGGAGAAGGTGTCGACGACGTTCTGGTAGGGGTGGCCCGGCTGGAATCCGCCGGAGTGCACGGTGCCGGTGGTCAGGTCCAGGATGTGCCACACGATGAACAGGCCGAGGATGATCCCGCCCCAGCGCATGGTGCGCGTGGCGTAGCTCGCCCGGGGCTTCTTGTGCACGTACTTGCTCGGGCGTGCCTTGAGGTCGCGGCGGCTGAGCTGGTAGGCGGAGACGGCGTGCGCGACGACGGCGACGACGAGTACGACGCGGATGACCCAGAGCGTCCACTCGTAGTGCATGAAGGGCTCGCCGATGGTGCGCAGCCAGTGTGCGTAGTCGTTGAAGGTACCCGCCCCGAAGAAGATCTTCAGGTTGCCGTACATGTGCACGACCAGGTACAGCAGCATGATCAGGCCGCTGACCGCCATCACGGTCTTCTTGCCGACGGAGCTGTCCCACATCGTGCGCGCCATGGACGGCCGCCGGTCCGTCCGCGTTGCCAGTGCCATGGCCTGCACGCTAGGGCCCGGGCCACCCATCGGTCCAAGACATGGTCCAGCTTGTTTCCATAGGCAGGGACTATGCTGGTCGGGTGCAGTTCCAGCAGCTCCAGTACTTCGTGGCGGTCGCCGAGACCCGGCACTTCACCCGGGCCGCGGAGCTGGTCCATGTCGCCCAGCCGTCGCTGTCCCAGCAGATCAGGGCGCTGGAGCGGGAGCTGGGCGCGGATCTGTTCCTGCGGGCCCGGGGCAACATCACACTCACCGACGCCGGCGAGGCGCTGCTGCCGCTGGCCCGGCGGATCCTGGCCGATGCGGACACCGCCCGGCACGAGGTGCAGGAACTGGTGCAGCTGCGCAGCGGGCGCGTGCGGCTGGGCGCCACGCCGAGCGTGTGCACGGGCCTGCTCCCGGACGTCCTGCGCGCCTTCCACGACCGGTATCCCGGCATCCGGCTGCTGATCGAGGAGGGCGGCTCCCACGACCTCGTACGGGAGCTGGCGCGCGGCGCGCTCGACCTGGCCCTGGTCGTGCTGCCGCTGCCGACGCCGTCGCCCGCCCTGACCACGGTGGAGCTGCTGCGCGAGGACCTGGTGGTGGTGTCCTCACCGGAGGCTGAGCCCCCGAGCCGCGACGGGCGCCGGCACGTCCGGATCTCCGATCTGGAGGGCGCGCGGCTCGTGATGTTCCGGCACGGCTACGACCTGCGGGAGCTGACCGTCGCCGCGTGTCGCGCCGAGGGCTTCGAGCCGGACTTCGCGGTGGAGGGCGGCGAGATGGACGCGGTGCTCGGCTTCGTACGGGCCGGGCTGGGGGTGGCCGTGGTGCCGCGTATGGTCGCCACGCGGTCGGGGCGGGGGTTGCGGGTCACCGCGTTGGCTCGGCCGGGGCTGTACCGGACGATCGCGCTTGCACATCGTAGTGACGTGGCGCCGCCGCGGGCCGCTCGGGAGTTGCAGCGGATGTTGCTTGAGCGATGACGGTGGCTGCGCCGCTTTTGCAGGGGGTGGTGCGGGGGTTGAGTGCGGGGGCGGTTCGGGGTGGATTTCTGGGGTTTGTGTCCGGGGTGCGGGTTGGGGGTGGTTGGTCGCGCAGTTCCCCGCGCCCCTTTGGGAGGCGTTTGCCCGTGCGGTGTCGGGAAGTGCGGGTCGAGAGTGGCTGGTCGCGGAGTTCCCCGCGCCCCTGGGAGGGGCGCGGGGGTCAGGCTGTTGCGTCCACCAGGGCCAGGTGGTGGAGGCGGTCGGGGGGGCCGGGGCGGGCGTAGTACCAGCCCTGGGCCGTGTCGCAGCCCAGTATGCGTAGTTGTTCGGCCTGGGCGCCGGTCTCCACGCCCTCCACGGTGACCGCCAGGTCCAGGCTGTGCGCCAGTGAGACGATCCCCTCGACGATCTTGAGGTCCACGGGGTCGGCCGGGAACTGCTGCATGCTCTGGGTGAAGGAGCGGTCCAGTTTGAGGATGCTCACCGGCAGGCGGCGCAGGTTGGCCAGGTTGGAGTAGCCGGTGCCGAAGTCGTCCAGGGCGATGTCGACGCCCATCTCGGCGAGCCGGCGCAGCGGCTTGAGCAGGTCGTCGTCGGCGCCGATCAGCGCGGACTCGGTGACCTCCAGGCACAGCGCGTCCGGGGTGACGCCCGTGCGTTCCAGGATCTCGACCGTGTCCTGGACCAGCCCGGGATGGCTGAGCTGGCAGGGCGAGAGATTGACGTTGATGCGCAGCGGGCCGGTCGGCGTGTGCTCGCCGTACCTCTCCCGCCAGTCACGGGCCTGCCGCACCGACTGTTCCAGGACCCAGCGGCCCAGCGGGACGATCAGCCCGGTGTGCTCGGCGAGCGGAATGAACCGGTCGGGGCCGAGGACGCCGTGCTGCGGGTGCAGCCAGCGCACCAGCGCCTCGGCACCGCGGACGCTGCCGTCACCGAGGTGCACCAGCGGCTGGTACTCGATGAAGAACTCGCCGCGCTCCAGGGCCGTGGGCAGCGCCGTGGTCAGCCCGTGCCGGGTGATGGCGCGCGCATCGGCCTCCGGGTCGGCCAGTTCGGAGCGGTTGCCGCCCGCCGACTTGGCCCGGTACATGGTGATGTCGGCGCTGCGCAGTACCTCCGCCGCGGTGCGTTCGCCCGCCGGGCCCTCGACGATGCCGATGCTGCCGCGCACGAGGAGTTCACGGCCGTCCACGCTGACCGGGGTGACGAGCGCGCTCATGATGCGCTCCGCCAGTTCGTCGACCTCGCGCTCGGTGCCGGGTCCGGTGGTCAGCGCCACGAACTCGTCGCCGCCGAGCCGGGCGACCATCTCGCCGGGCGCGGTGGCGCATGCCTGGAGCCGGTCGGCGACCTCGACGAGCAGCCGGTCGCCGGCCGCGTGGCCGAGGCTGTCGTTGATGGTCTTGAAGCCGTCCAGGTCCAGATAGCACAGGCCGAAGCGCTGGCCCTCGCCCGCGGCGAGCACCTTCTCCAGACGTTCGAAGAACAGGGTGCGGTTGGGCAGCCCGGTGAGCGCGTCGTGCGTGGCCTCGTACCGCAGCCGGAGGTTCAGCAGCCGCCGCTCGGTGGTGTCCTCCATGAGGGCGAGCTGGTACTGCGGGTTGCCGTCGGCGTCACGCAGCAGGGAGACCGTGAGATTGGTCCACAGCACCGTTCCGTCGGTGCGGTTGAAGGCTTTCTCCACGTGGTAGTGCTCACGCTCGCCGCGCACGAGTTCGTCGTAGAGCCGCCAGGTGTGCGGCGCGTCCTCGGGGTGGGTCCACTCCAGCACCCGGCGACCGCGCAACGACTGCTCGGAGAGCCCGAACATGCGCATCAGCGCCTCGTTGACCTGGAGCACCCGGCCGTCGAGGTCGGCGATGCCGATCCCTATGGCGGCGCCCTCGAACACCGCACGGAAACGGGCCTCGCTGGCGTGCAGTGCCTGCGCCACCACGCCCTGTGCCTGCAACGCGGCCCGGCCGATGGCCTCCTGCTCGGCCAGGGTCCGCTCGCGCAGCGCCTGCGCGAATCCGGCCGCCATGGCGTGCTGCAACCGTGAGCAGCGCATCCGCAGTTCCTCCTGCGGGCCGTTCTCGCCGCAGTAGAGCACCAGGTAGGCGTCGACGCAGTCCAGGGTGCGGCTGAGTGCCTCCGGGTCGGTGCAGTGCGCGTCGATCAGCGCGGCACCGACCGCCTTGCCCTCCTCCGCGTCGAAGCCGTGCTGCCGCAGCGCCCCGCTCAGCCGGCGTGCGAGCGGCAGGAGCCTTTCCTCCAGCTCCGGCCGGGTCAGCGACGTCGAGGTCACCGGGAACACGGCCCGGCTCCAGATGGTCGCGAACCGCTGCAGTCTGTCCTCCGGCCCGTCCGGCTCCGCGGTCACGCCGTACGCCCCACGCCGGCGAACCCGGAGAAGGCGAACGGATCCTCGTCGTCCGGCTCCGACTCCTCCGGGCGCCAGCGCGGCATCGCCACCATTCCGGGTTCCACCATGTCGTACCCCTCGAAGAACCGCGCGATCTCGTCGCGCGAGCGCATGATCAGCGGGTTGCGAATGTCCCTGTACACGTCGACCGCACCCTGGGCCCGTTCCGGCGGCAGCGGCATTCCCTCGTACGAGGCGTGCGTGAGGATCAGCAGGCTGCCCGGCGCGAGTGCCTCGCGCAGTTCGGCCACCGCTCCATAGGGGTCGTCCGCGTCTTCCACGAAGTGCAGTATGGCAACGAGCAGCAGCGCCACTGGCCGATTCAGGTCGATGAGCCGCCGGATCTCCGGGCTCGCAAGGATCTCCTGGGGCTTGCGGAGGTCCGCGGCGACGACGCCCGCGTCCTCTTCGCCCGCCAGCACCGTCTGACTGTGCGCCACCGCCACCGGGTCGTGGTCGACGTACACCACGCGGGCGTCGGGCCGGGCTCTCCTGGCCACCTCGTGGACGCTGCCGAACGTGGGGATGCCGGAGCCGATGTCGAGGAACTGCGTGACGCCCTCCCCGGCCGCGAAACGCACGGCACGACGCATGAACGCCCGGTTCGCCTGCATGATCTTCGGGAGTCCCGGCAGGAACTCCATGGCCTTGCGGGCCGCCTGCCGGTCGACCTCGAAGTTGTACGAACCGCCCAGGTAGAAGTCGTGGATGCGCGCAACGCTCGGCACCGAGATGTCGATGCTCCGTGGGGCCCAGGCGGGACGCTCCATCTATCGCTCCAAGGCGTAGGCGATCCGGTGTTCGAGCAGAGGCTACTGATCGTCCGCCAATGGAGCGACCCGAAACGGAAATTGACCGTCCGTTCCCGGTCACTGCCTGCGGCACGTGCCGGAACGGTGCCGCAGCGTGAGCACACGGGCACACAACGGCCCGCCCCTTCGGTGCTCAGGGGACGAACCCGTGGCCGCAGGACTGGTTGCCGCACGTCCGGCCCGCACTTGGCCTCGTCCGCCGTTCCGGGGTGGTCCTATGCCGGCTGGGGGCGGGGCGGTCGGCCCCGGAGATGCGGTCCCTGTTTCGGCGCGCGGACCGGCTTGCCGTCGGGCGCGCCGGAGCACACGGAGTACCAGGTGCCGTCGACGTCCTGCCCGTTGGCTTCGCTCGGGGCCGGTCACCCGCAGAGGTGTGGATCGACCGGCGGTCGACGGCCTTCTGTTGGAAGCCGTCAGTCCGGGTGAAGCCCATCAGGACCTTCTGTTGTACGCCCTTGGTGTCGCCGGCCTTCACCGGAACGGCCACCGGCCGCTTCTCCGGGCAGTCGCCGGTGCGGTGCGAGACGGGCTGCGGCCAGGCCCTGTCCTTCACGGTCCTTCATGGTCCTGGTGGTGCCAATGGTCGTTCGTGGTCCTGGTGGTGCCGATGGTCATTCGTGGACCTTCATGAAGGGGTGGACCGTGCCGCGCGCCGTCGTCGGTGCCGGCACCGCGGCGGCCGGCGTCGGTGATGAGGCGGTCCGCCAGGAGGTCTGTATCCTCGCCCCCCCCGAACTCCCCATGGCCACAATGGTGTTGTGGCGACTGCCGGGCCGGTGTACGACGCTGGGTACGGACCCGCCGGGGCGCCGTGCCCAACCGCCCCGAAGCCCGGTCCGCGCCCCGCGCGCGGGTGGGCCCGTCCGCCGGAAACCAGGATCCCCCCGTTCAAACCCCCCGAGGGCCACAGTCCCTCGATCGGGCCAATCCGCGCTCTCTTCGGCGTGGCCAGGGGCCGAACGACCCATGATCTCGGTCGTGCATGGACCCGAAGCGACCCGAATCCCGCCCGTCGTACGGGTGTTGGCTCTGGTGACGCTGGTGTGGACCCTCGTGGGCTGTCCGGTCGGCACGGCCAGGGCCGACGCCTGCGCGTACGCCTCGACGGGCCCGGACGGCACGGTGGCGGTGGCCGTCGCGGGCGGCTCCTGGCCGACGCCGCCGCACTGCCCGAAGCCCACGCACCCGCCGTGCCCGACGCCCACACCCACCCCGACACCGCCCCCACCGCCCCCTCCCCCGCCACCGCCGCCTCCGAAGCCCACACCCACACCCACACCGAAACCCAAGCCGACACCGAAGCCGACGCCACCGCCGAGGCCGAAGCCCGTGCCACCGCCGCGCGCCGTGCCGCCCGCTCCGGCCCCGCCGCGTCCGGCCCCCCGGCCGGCGCCGCCCCGCACACCGCCTCCGGCGCCCAAGCCGTCGCCCAAGCCCAGTCCACGGCCTTCCACGACCCCGGTCACCTATCCGAGCTACCACCCGCGGCCGACCGGCTCCCCGGCGCCCAACCGGACCTCACCGGTCACCTACGTCCTGCTCATCACCATCCCCGCGATCGTCGCCGTCGCCGCGCTGCGTCCCCGCTGACGTGCCACGGCACGCCGACGCATCGATTCACCCGTCCCTGGAGGCATCTGTTGTCGGATTGGCTTGTTCTCGTCCTCGCGATGCTGGGCGCGTGCGCCGTGGTGGTCGCGGTCACCGTGGTAAGGAACCGCGCCGCCTCGGACGACGACGACCCCAGCGAGACCCCCGACGTCATCGAGTACATGACGATGTGGATCGGCGTCGTCTACGCCATCGTGCTGGGCCTGGCCATCGCCGGGGTCTGGGAGGCGCGCAGCGCGGCGCAGGACCACGTGCAGGCGGAGGCCCAGGCACTGCACGAGATCTCGGAACGGGTGCGGGTCTATCCACCCGACGTCCGTGACGGAATTCGGGCGGATGTCAACGCCTATGTCGGACACGTCGTACACACCGAGTGGAAGACGATGGCGGAGGACCAACGCCTCACCGACACCGGCACCCAACTGCTCGCACGCGTCCGCCGCGACGTCACCGACTACCAGCCCAAGACGGACTTCGAGGCGCAGGCGTACCAACCGCTCCTCGATCAGGTGGCGGCCGCGGACCAGGCGCGCAGCGCCCGTGCCGACGCCACGGGGGCGACCATGCCCGGCGTGGTGTGGTTCGGGCTGGTCTTCGGGGCCGTGATCACCGTCGGCATGATCTTCGCCCTGCAGATCAGACGCACCACGCGGGAACTCGTCCTCGGCGGGCTGTTCTCCGCCACCATCGCGTTCATGCTCTTCCTGATCTGGGTCTTCGACGCCCCCTACAGTCGGGGCATGGACGCGACCGCGCAGCCGTTCCTGGACCTCTTCCCGAACATCAAGGGCTGACCGTCCGGCAGGTCCGAGAGGCGCCGGGCGGTCCTGCGCCGACCGGTCGAGGGGGGATGTGCGCGCCGCGCCGCGCGCGTCCCCCGTCCGCAGCAGCGCGGTCGCCCGACCGGCCGACACGGTTAACCCGTTCGCGCTACTGCGTTCGCGCGCCTGCGCCACTCTTCCTAGCGTTCCGGACATCGAGGTGCACGCACGGCGCAAGCGGCAGAAGGTCCGCGGGCTGCTCCTCGGGGACCGGAGGAAACATCCATGTGCGCGATACGCGTCGCTTCGGCCGCACTGCTGGGCGCCGCCGCCCTCGCTCTGGGCGCGCCCGCCGCCGTGGCGGAGGACGGCGGCAAGCACGCCGGCGCGCCCTTCGGCTTCGGGGTCGAGCCGTCCACCATCACGGCGGGCAGCAAGCTCACTCTGCGCCTGGCCCGCAACGACGGCTGCAAGGGCGGCGCCACGGTCACCTCGGACGTCTTCGAGACGGTCCGCATCCCGTCGGGCCGGTCGTCGGCCACGACCACGATCGACGCGCACGCCCAGTCCGGCTCGTCGTACCGGGTGACCTTCGACTGCGACGGCACGAGCGGCTCGACGGACCTGCGGGTCGCGGACGGCCGTGGCGACGGCGGCCGGGACTCCGGGACGGCGCAGGAGTCGCGCGGGGACGGCCACTCCTCGGACGCGACGGTCCCGGGCGCGGTGCAGGCCGGCGACGGCGGCAGCCTGGCCGGGTTCGACCTCGGGGAGATCGGCCTCGGCACGGTGCTGATCGCCGGTTCGCTCGGCACGGCCTACCGGATCGCCCGCCGCACCACCCGTGACGATGCCTGACCGGGCGTCGGCGGCGACGCCCGGGCGAGAACCGGCGACGGCACCTGAGCGCCCGGCCGCCCGCCCGCGCTCCCGGGCCTCCGCCCCGATCCGGTACGGGATGCGGGGCGGAGGTCCGGCCGGATGCGCTCCGCTTCGGCGCGCGGCAGCCGTCCGGCACGGGCGGGTCGCCGGGTCAGACCCGCTTCTCGAACCGGCGGCGCACCCAGACCACGCTGCCGCCGACCACGGCCGCCGCCACCAGGCCGCCGCCGATGGCCATGTCGGTGGGCGTGGCCCCTGAGGTGCTGGAGCCGCCGAGGCCGCCGTGGACCGGGCCCGGCCTGTTTCCGTTCCCGGGCCGGATGCCTTCGCGGCCGTTGCCCGGCCGGATGCCCTCGCGGCCGTTGCCCGGCAGGAAGCCACCGCCCGGACCGACCCCGCCGGGAAAGAATCCGCCGCCGGGAAAGACCCCACCGCCCGGATAGAACCCACCGCCGGCGAAGCCCCCGCCACCCGGGTAGACCCCACCGCCGACAAAGCCTCCGCCGCCGGGAAAGACCCCGCCACCCCCCACGACGCCACCTGGGCCGATTCCGCCGCCCGGCACGACGCCGCCCGGGGCCACCCCGGTGCCGGGGGCGATGCCGGTTCCGCCTACACCGCCGGTGTTGCTCGGTCCGCCCCCGTTGCCCACGCTGTCCGCGACGGCCGTGGGGGCGGCGAGCCCAAGGGCGGCGACGGCGATTGCCGTGGCCGCCAGGGCGCGAGTGTTACCCATGTGATCCTCCGCGAGAGGCACCCCGGGACCCGTCCCCGGTCGATCGGCGAAAAAGCACCTCCGGAGTCGACCTTCAGATGTGCGGAACACGCCCGCATGTCGAGAATGGTCCATCCCGGTGATCGGACACGGTGAACGATAAGCGCATAATCGGATGTTGTCGCAGGTCACAGACCGTCAGAAAATTTCCTGTCGGCCGCAACTCGGATGGCGCACCGAAGGACCTTCCGGCCACCCGTTCGCCGCTTTCCCCGTCGCCGCGCGTGTGCGCGGGACTTAGCGTTCTCGTATGCGCGAATGACACGGCGACGGCCGTGTCGAAAGGGGATGGCGAATGTCTGCGTTCGAGCTGTCCGAGCTTTCCGAAGGGGAGGAACGGCGGAAGAAGCGCGCTCCGTGGGGCGTGATAGCGCTTGTTCTGCTGACCGGCCTCGCGCTGATTCGGAACGGGTCAGGGGAGTTCGACGTCGGACCGCCGCAACCCGCGCAGGCCGCGGCCGTCGACCGGCCGGTGCCCGGTGCCACCTTCGCCCCCGCGCCGACGTCGCTGCCGTTCTCCGAGGCGGAGCGGATCACGATCCCCGCGATCCGGGTGAACGCCCCGGTCGTGCCGGTCGGTCTGGACGGCGACGGCTGGGTCGCCGCACCGCCACCGGAGAACCCGAATCTGGCCGGCTGGTTCAACGGCGCCGTCTCGCCCGGCGAAAAGGGAACGTCCGTGGTCGTCGGGCATGTGGACAACAAGGCGGGGCCCGCGGTCTTCTACGGACTCGGGTCCCTGAAGAAAGGGCATCACGTCGAGATCCGGCGCAAGGACGGGAAAACGGCGGTCTTCGAGGTCTACGGCGTCGAGGTCTTCTCGAAGAACAGTTTCCCCAGCGACCGGGTCTACGGTTCCAAAGGCACCCCCGAACTGCGCGTCATCACCTGCGGGGGCGGTTTCTCCAAGCAGAACGGCTACGAGGGGAACGTGGTCGTCTTCGCCCGCCTGGTCGAGGTCCACTGAGCGGTCCCGGCCGGGCGGGCGGCACGGCGGTCAGGGGTACGGGCGTCTGGGGATGGTCAGGTGGTAGCCGGCGTCGAGCAGCCGCGGCAGATAGCGCCGCAGCGCGCTGACGCTCTGCGAGCGGTTTCCCCCGGCGTCGTGGGAGAGCACCACGACACCGGGGGCGGCGCCGGTCTCGATCCGGTCGATGATGGTGCCGGTGCCCGGTTCGGTCCAGTCGAGGCTGTCCACCGTCCAGGCCAGCGGCTCCATGCCCATTTCCGAGCCCAGTTGGAAGGCGGCCCGGTTCCAGGCGCCGTAGGGCGCGCGGAACCAGCGCGGGTGCTCGCCGTAGCCGCGCTCGATGGCCTCGGTGGTGCGTTCCATCTCGGAGCGGATCTGCGCCCGGCTCAGTTCGGTGAGCAGCGGATGGGACCAGGTGTGGTTGCCGACGACATGCCCCTCGCCGGCCATCCGGGCCAGCAGGTTCCCGTTCCAGTCGGCCATCTCGCCGCAGACGAAGAACGTGGCCCGGACGTTGTACTTCGCGAGGGTGTCCAGGATGTGCGGGGTGTACTGCGGGTCGGGACCGTCGTCGAACGTCAGCAGCATGCGGCGGCCGCTGCCTGGCATGCGCAGGATCGGCTCGTCCCGGACCGGTGTCCTGGCGGGTACGGAGCGCGGGGGTCCGTCACCGGTCAGCGGCTGGAGACGGAAGGCGGAGGACTTCATCGCCGGGTGCCCGCCGGGTCCGGCGAAGGGCGCGGCGGGCCGTGCGGGTGCCGGGTCCGTACCGCCGGAGAGGAGGAGGCCGGCGGCGCTCGCCGCCCCCGCGGCAGCGGCTGAGGCGAGCAGCATCCGGCGCCGCGTGAACGTCTGATCCTTCTTCATGACTCATCAGTCGCCCCACGAGGCACCGGGGCACCACTGGGACACCCGGTGCGGCGGTCGGAATCCACCCGCACGGCCCAGAAATCCCCACGATCGGCGTGACCGGCGCGGACCACCGGCGGACCGCGGCGGGCGACCGGGCGGAGTGGCGCGCCCGGCGGCGCGCCGGCCGCGAGAAGGACACAGAGCGGGCCGAAGGCGCCCAAGCAGGCGCTTGCGACCTTTGGGCACAGCGGGGGCGGATCGCCCGTCGAAGGCGCGCGCAAGGCGGCGGGACCTGCGGATTCCGATAGCCTCACGGCCGTGACGGAACAGCACGAACAGCACGGGCACACGTTCGAGCGGGGCACGGACGGGCCGAAGGTCATCGTGGTCGGGGTGGACGGCTCCGAGTCCTCGCTGCGGGCCGCGGCCTACGGCGCAGGTCTGGCCCGGCGCCAGCGCGCCCTGCTCGCCTTCGTCTATGTGCAGCCGGTGATGGCCGCGGGTGCCGCGCTGGGGGCTCCGGTGGCGGAGACGACGGACGAGATCGCCGAGGGCCTCGTCACCTACATCCGTGAGGCCGCCGAGCAGGTCAAGGGGATATTCGACCTGCGCTGGGAGTTCCACACGTTCCGTGGTGATCCCTACAACGGCCTGGTCAAGGCGGCCGACGAGCTGAAGGCGGACGCCGTCGTGGTGGGCGCGTCCGAGCACGCCGGGCACCGGATCATCGGGTCGGTGGCGATCCGCCTGGTGAAGGCGGGTCGGTGGCCGGTGACGGTGGTGCCGTAGGTCGGCCGGGCCGGCCCGCGGTGCGGGCGCGGGCGCGTGCCGGGCCCGCCCGGGGCCATGCGTGGTGTCTTCCGCCCCACGGCCCCCTGGGCCATCATGAACCGCCGTCAGCCGATTGCCGCAGGCTAAGAGGTGAGGCTCATGGCAAGGTTCCGCGCGGGTGAGGGAGTCCTCCGCCGCAAACCCATCGAGCGCATCGAGGACACCGAGGCCGGGGAGGGCCCCAGGCTGGCGAGAACGCTCGGCCTGTGGCAGCTCACCGCGATCGGGGTGGGCGGCATCATCGGTGCGGGGATCTTCACCCTGGCCGGCACGGTGGCGGGCGGAGTGGCCGGTCCGGCGGTGGTCGTCTCCTTCCTCGTCGCCGGTCTGGCCAGCGCCGCGGCGGCCCTGTCGTACGCCGAGTTCGCGGGTCTGATCCCGAAGGCGGGCTCCGCCTACACCTACGGCTACGCGGTGCTCGGCGAGTTCGCCGGCTGGTTCATCGGCTGGGACCTGCTGCTGGAGTACACGGCGATCGTGGCGGTGGTCGCCATCGGCATCTCCGGCTACTTCAGCTTCCTGGTCGAGGAGATGGGCGCGAACCTGCCGGCGTGGATGCTGGGGGCGCCCGGCACCGGGGCCGGCCACCGGGTGGACCTGTTCGCCGCGCTGCTGTGCCTGCTCATCGCCTGGCTGCTGACCCTCGGCATCCGCAACGCCGCCCGCTTCGAGACGATCGTGGTGGTGCTGAAGGTGCTGGTGGTGCTCCTGGTCATCGGGGTGGGCGTACTGCACATCACCTCCGCCAACTACCACCCGTTCTTCCCGTACGGGGTCGGCGGGGCCTTCACCGGTGCGGCGACCGTGTTCTTCGCCGTCTTCGGCTACGACGCCATGTCCACCGCCGCCGAGGAGTCCAAGGACGCCCAGCGGCACATGCCGAAGGCGATCATCCTCTCGCTCGCGATCTCGATGGTGCTGTACGTGGCGGCCTGCCTGGTGCTGACCGGGATGCAGAACTACCGGGACATCGACAAGGAGAGCGGGTTCTCCACCGCGTTCAAGTCGGTGGGCCTGAGCGGACTGGCCGATGTGATCGCGGTGGGCGCGATCATCGGCATCCTCACGGTGATGTTCACGTTCATGCTGGGCGTGACCCGGGTGTGGTTCTCGATGTCGCGGGACGGGCTGCTGCCGAGGTGGTTCGCGAAGACGCATCCGACGCGGCACGTGCCGACGCGGGTGACCTGGATCGTCGGGGCGGCCTCGGCCGCCATCGCCGGGTTCCTGCCGATCGGCGAGGCGGCCGAGCTGACCAACATCGGCATCCTGCTGGCGTTCGTGGTGGTGTGCACGGCGGTGATCGTGCTGCGCTACCGGCAGCCGGATCTGCCGCGCACCTTCCGCACGCCGTGGATGCCCGTCGTGCCGGCGCTGGGGGTCGTCTTCTCCATCTGGCTGATCACGTTCCTCCAGTGGCAGACATGGGTGCGGTTCGCGGTGTGGTTCCTGATCGGGGTGGCCGTGTACTTCGGCTACTCCTACCGGCGGTCCGCGCTGGCCGGTCGCTAGTGCCCCGGCACCGGGTACGCCGATCGCCTGCCGGCGGCGTCTCCGGTCACTGCCCCGTGGCCAGACCGTCCTTGGCGGCGCCGCGGGCGAGCACCACGTCCCGGATCCGGTCGCGCACGGCGGTCAGTTCGGCGCCGCCGGCGATGGCCGCGTTGACATCGACGACGCGGCCCGCGTCGAGGTCGTACACCTGCGGGATGAACTCGGCCCGGCTCACCTCCCAGCGGGCGCCGGGCCGGGCGGGCGGCGCGAAGGTGAAGCGGGCGAGGGTGGACTCGTTGCCGCGCGGGTCCTGGAGGCCCTGCCGGTTGTACATCTCGCCGGCGATCTGGTCGCCCATGCCGTACACCACCCAGGTACCGTTGATCTTCTGGTATGCCTGCGGGACATGGGCGTGGGTGCCGATGATCAGGTCGAGGTCGGGGCGCCCGCCGGTCCGCGAGGCGGTGAGGCGCTCGGCCAGCGCGAGTTGCCGCTCGTCGGGTTCGTCCTGCCATTCGGTGCCCCAGTGCAGCGACACGACGACCACGTCGGCGCCCAGCCGCCGGGCCGTGCGGGCATCGGCGACGATGCGCTTCTCGTCGATCAGGTTGACCGCCCAGGGCTGCCCGGCCGGCGGGGCGAAGCCGTTGGTGTCGTAGGTGTACGACAGGTGCGCGACCCGTGCCGGGCCCGCCCGGAGCATGGTGATGGTCCGTGCCTCCGCCTCGGTGCGGGCCGTTCCGGCGTGCCGCAGACCCGACCGGTCCATGGCGTCCAGGGTGCGGGCGACACCGTCCGCGCCGTCGTCCAGCGCGTGGTTGGAGGCGGTGGAGCAGCCGTCGTAGCCGACGGCGACGAGGCTGGGGGCGATCTCCGGCGGGGACTTGAAGGCGGGGTAGCCGGAGTAGTCGCCGTTCGAGCCGTACACCGTCTCCATGTGACACAGCGCCAGATCGGCCCGCGCCACCACGGGCTGCACACCGGCCAGCATGGGACGGAAGTCGTAGCCGACGCCGCCCGCGTCGAAGTTGGCCCGCTCGATGACCGAGGTGTGCGGCAGCACGTCGCCGGAGGCGACCAGGGTGAAACCACGGGCCACGGCGGGTGCCGGGTGCGCGGGGGCGGCCGCCTGGGAGTCCTTGCGGGCCTCGGCCTGACAGGCGGCGGCCGCCGCGAGAAGGGCGGTCAGGGCCAGGGCCACCTGTCGTCTGCGTGCGATCATCAGCTCACCCCAATTGTTTTTGACTCACCGTCACATTTAATATTTACCGACAAAAGGGTACGAATCCAACAGGCGCCCCAAACGACTCAGCAGCTCTCTTTAGCCCGTCCGGTGTCCACGGCGGGAACTGACGGACCGTTCGTCGTACCGTTCGCCGACGCGATCGACCGTCCGTCGCAGAGCCCTGTGCGCCCTCTGTCCCGGCGGCGGACCCTGCGGTGCGATACGCCCATGACGGCCGGAACCACCCTTGACCACGGGACGACGACCGCCGAGCACGAGCTGGCCACGCTGCAACGCGAGCACGGCCGACCGCTTTTCGCCCTGTTGCTGCGGCTGTGCGACGGAGACCGGCAACGCGCCGAAGATCTCGTGCAGGAGACCTACGTACGCGCCTGGCAGCACCCCGAGGCACTGCGCGCCGACGCCTTCGACTCGGTGCGGCCGTGGCTGCTGACCGTGGGCCGGCGACTGGCGATCGACGCCCGGCGGGCCCGGCAGGCGCGGCCGCCGGAGGTCGGCGACGCCGTCCTGGAGAGCGCCCGGATCTGCGCCGACCACGCCGAGCGCTCGGCCGCGACGCTCGATGTCCGCGAGGCTGTGAAGACTCTCACTCCGGAACACCGTGAAGTCCTGGTGCTCGTGTACTTCCAGGGGGCGAGTGTTGCGGAAGCCGCCGAAACGCTCGGAATCCCACCCGGTACGGTGAAGTCCCGCGCGTACTACGCGCTGCGCGCCCTGCGCCGGGTCCTGCCGGGATACGCGCCCGAACTGCGGTGAAACCGAAGCCTCGGTCAAACCTCGGCAAAGCGCCTTGCCGAGGACCCCGCCCGAGCCATCAGCTGTCCTCATCCGTGTTCCGGACCGGGGCGGGGTCCGGGCGACGCGCACGTGACGGAGGAAGGCAGGACGGGATGCTGGACAGAGGTCGACAGAGCACGGACGGCACCGGCGGCGCGCCGGCCGTCCCCATGGCTTGGTTCTACGCCGAGTACATCGCCGACGAACTGCTGCGCACCGGCGATCTGATGCCACCCACGTCCTTCGAGTTCCGAGCCGGCCGGGACGCGCTGGCACTCACCGTGTTCCTCTCCGACACCGACGGCGAACTCTCCGGCATCCGGGTCGTCTCCCAGCTGGAGACCTGGCTCTCGCTGACGGCGTACGACCAGCCGTGGCAGGACTGGGTGCGCGAGCGCCTGGCCCAGCTCGCGGCCGCGTCGATCGCCTCGGGCGCTTCCTCACCGGACCTGGACCTCGCCGCGGAGGCATGGCGCTGGCTCCAGGAGACGGAGTTGCTCGCCCCGGACCTGGACGCGGTGCCGGGCGGCGGGCCGGTGGTCGGCGAGGAGGACGGCCCTAAGGTGTGGACCCCCGCCTGGCGGCTCGGGCTGCCCCTGGGACATCTCGCCATCCATCTCTTCTGAGACTCCCTCCGGCAACTCCGGCCCCTGTGGCCCTGTGGCCCTGTGGCCCCTGCTGAGGCTGGCTCCGGCTTCTGCTGCCGAGGCTTCCCCCGCCGACGCGTCCGCGTCCTTCCGTCCTGCTCCGGACTGCTTCGGGGGCTGCTTCGAGACCTTTTGGCTTGAGTGATTCGGCTGCCCGGTGCGTACCGGTGGGTGCACCACGTGGTCCCACCCGCACCCGACGGCACGAGGATTCGGCATGAGGTCCCTGGAAAGGCATCGCGACGTCGGCGCTTACGCGCTCGGCGTGCTGGACGAGGCGGAAGCCTTCCGCTTCGAGGACCACCTCATGGAGTGCCCCCGCTGCGCGGCGCACATGACCGGATTCGGCCCCACCACACGGCAGTTGATGCTCTACCGTCGGGCCACGCCGCACCGGGTGCACGCACTCGCCCAGCCGGGACCCCGGCTGCTGGACCGGCTGCTTCGCGAGGTGGCGGCACGGCACCGGGCGCGGCGCCGGCGCTTCCTGTACGGCCTGGCCGCCGCGGTGGTGTTCGCCGGCGCCGGTCCCGGGATCGCCGTCCACGCGGCGCACGGCGGCCCGTCCGTACGGGTCACGGCGACGACCGACCCGGAGTCGGGCGTGTGGGCGCAGGTGACCAGCGAGGACGAGGGCTACGGCAGCGGGGTCGAACTGAAGGTGCGGGACGGGTCCGGTCCGCGTTCCTGCCGGCTGGTCGCCGTCGGCCAGGACGGCACCGAGCAGATCCTGACCAGCTGGACCGTGCCGGGCCACGACGCCCGGACGAACACCCTGCGCGGCGCCTCCGCGCTGCACCCCGAGGAGATCGACCACTACGAGGTACGGACGGCGGGCGGCGCACGGCTGGCCACGCTGCCGGGCCGCTGAGCGCCCGGCCGGCCGGACCGCGGACGTCGTGGTCCCCACGCGGCTCCGTGGCGGCCGGACACACGGCTCCCAGCACCCCTCCGCAGGCGCTGCCCCGCCCGTGCGGGGGCTATTTCAGCAGCCGGGACATCCGGCGGTCCGCCAGCGGCTTGCCGCCCGTCTGGCAGGTGGCGCAGTACTGGAGGGACGAGTCGCTGAAGGACACCTCGCGGATGGTGTCGCCGCAGACCGGGCAGGGCTCGCCGGTGCGGCCGTGCACCCGCAGCCCGCTCCTCTTCTCCGCCTTGAGCCGCCCGGCGGCCAGGCCCCGGGAGCGGGCGACCGCCTCCGTCAGGGTGGTGCGCAGCGCCTCGTACAGCCGCCGGTTCTCCTCGGGCGTCAGGGACGCGGCGAGCTTGAACGGGGACATCTTCGCGGCGTGCAGGATCTCGTCGCTGTAGGCGTTGCCCACGCCGGCGATCAGGCTCTGGTCCCGCAGCGCGCCCTTGAGCTGCCGCCGCTCCGCGGCCAGCAGGGCCGCGAGGCGGGCCTCGTCGAAGTCGTCGGCGAGCGGGTCGGGACCGAGCCGGGCCACACCGGGCACCTGCTGCGGATCCCGCACGACGTACACCGCGAGCCGTTTCTGGGTGCCCGCCTCGGTCAGGTCGAAGCCCGCGCCGTTCTCCAGGGCGACGCGCAGCGCGAGCGGGCCCTTGCCGGGGCGGGGCGGGCCGTCCGGCAGCCGGTCCTTCCAGTGCAGCCAGCCCGCGCGGGCCAGGTGCGTCACGAAGCGCAGGCCCGTGTCCCCCTCGATGTCGAGGAATTTGCCGTGCCGGTGCACGGCCGTGACCTTGCTGCCCTCGAAGGCGCCGACCGGCGGGTCGTAGGTCTTCAGGACGCTGATCGCGACCGGCAGCACCCGGACGACCTCGTGGCCGACCAGGTGCTCGGTCAGGAAATCCTTGAGCGCTTCCACCTCGGGGAGTTCCGGCATACGTCCAGAGTGCCACCCGGGGCCGGGACGGTCAGCCGCGCCGCCCCACCAGGAACTCGCACCACACGCACTTGCCGCTGCCCCGCGCCTCCACGCCCCAGACGTCGGCGAGCCGGTCCACCAGCAGCAGGCCGCGCCCGGAGACCTCGGACTCCCCCGCCTCCCGGCGCCGCGGCAGGGCGCTGGAGGAGTCCTCGACCTCGACGCGCACTCTGCGCTCACGGCCGACGAGCACCCTGAGGGTGACGGTCGCGGAGCCCTCGGTGTGCATGAGGGCGTTGGTCATCAGCTCGTCCGCGGCCAGTTCGATCTCGTCGGTGTGCTCGCGGGCGCCCCAGGCGCGGACCGCGGCCCGGATCATGTGCCGGGCCATCGCCAGGGCGTCCGGGTCACCGGGGGCCACGTGCTGCTGGAGCCGGCCGCCGCCCCGGGCGGCGTCCGGGCTCCGGCGGCGCAGCAGAAGCAGGGCCACGTCGTCGTCGCCGCCGCGCTCCTCGGCGACGTCGATGAGCCGGTCGGCCAGCGCACGCACATCATCCGGGCCGGTGGCGATGAGCGCGGTGAGGGCCCGCACGCCGTCGTCGAGGTCGGCGCCGGGCTGCTCCACCAGGCCGTCGGTGCACAGCAGGAGGGTCTGTCCGGGGTCCAGTTCGAGGGTGGCGACCGGGTATTCGAGCTGCCCGAACTCGGCGGACAGCCCGAGCGGCAGCCCGCCGTCGACCGGCACCCGGCGGCAGCTCCCGTCGGTGTGCCGGATCAGCGGGTCGATGTGCCCGGCCCGGACCACCTGGACCACCCCGGTGGCCAGGTCGGCCTCCGCGTACAGGCAGGTGGCGAACCGGTCGGTGTCCAGCTCGTGCAGGAAGACGGAGGCGCGGGCCATCACCGCCGCCGGGGTGTGTCCCTCGGCCGCGTAGGCGCGCAGCACGATGCGCAACTGGCCCATGACGGCCGCCGCGTGCGTGTCGTGCCCCTGGACGTCGCCGATGACCGCGCCGACCCGGCCGCCGGGCAGCGGGATCAGGTCGTACCAGTCACCGCCGATGTCCCGGCCGAGGGAGCCCGCGGCGGAGCCGGCGCGGTAGCGGACGGCGACGTCGGCGCCGCGCACGCTCGGGATGGTACGCGGCAGCATGGCCTGCTGGAGGCCCTGGGCGAGGTCCCGCTCCTGCTCGTAGAGCATGGCCCGTTGCAGGCTCTGCGCGATGCTGCTGCCGAGCGCGATCAGCACGGACCGCTCCTCGGTGGAGAAGCCGCGGCGGTCGCTGTAGAGGAGTCCCATGGCGCCGATCGGGCGGCCCTGGGCGATGAGCGGCAGATAGGCGGCGGAGGTGATGGAGAGGCCGATGATGTGCGGCCACAGGATCGGGTAGTTCGCGGCGAAGTCCTCCGGCGACTCGATGAAGCGCGGGCTGAGCATGCGCACCGCCTCGCTCATCGGGTACTGCTCGTCGATCCCGGTGAGCAGGGTGCCGGGCACGAAGCTGCCCTCGGGCCCCTCGGCGACCAGCCGGATGCGGCCCGCCTCCACCAGGCCCATCACCAGGCTGGCCGCGCCCAGGTGGCGTACGCCGTCGGAGTCCTTGAGGGCGTCGATGACGTCCTGGACGCTGTGGGCGTGCGAGAGGGCGGCGGTGATGACCTGCACGACGTTGCTCTGCCTGCGGAAGGCGGCCTCCTGGGCGACCCGCAGACGGCGTCCCTCGCTGTCCTCCAGCTCCTGGGTGGCGTCGCGGACGATGCCGATGACGCGGCGCGGCCTGCCGGTGTCGTCGCGCCGGATGTAGCCCTGAGTGTGCGTCCAGCGGTACCGGCCGTCCCGGCGGCGGATGCGGAAGTACGCTCCGTAGTTCTCGCTGCCGTCCTTGATGGCCCGGGAGATCACGGCGTCGATCCGGCTCGCCTCCGTCTGGGGGATCCGGAGGCCGAGCGACTCCAGGCGCCCGTCGAATTCCCCGGGGAGCAGGTCGAACACCTCGTATGCCTGGGCATCCATGTGGTACAGACCGGTGCCCAGGTCCCAGTCGAAGGTGCCCATGCGGTTGAGCGCCAGGAACGGATCCGGGTGGGCCGGCCAGTCGTCCGGGACTGACAGGGCGCTCGCTCCCCGATCAGCCATGGGGCCACCTTGCCAGGATTCGTCCGATTCTTCGAGTGGTGCCGGTGCGGCCACGGCGACGCTCAGCGGCCGAGGGCGCCGGCGGGGCCGTCGAGGATGCTGCCGACGACGGTGCCGGCGTCCGGCTCCGGGCCGGCGCCTGCGGGCCGGACGGGCGCGTCCGGGCCGCCGCGGCGGCCCGGGGCGGCTGCCTGCTCGGCCGCGGGGGCCGGGAGCGGACGGGGCGCGGACGGAACCGGACGGGCACCCGAAGTGGCCGGGCGGCCGGCCGGAGTCCCCCGGCGGGCCGCCGGGGGAATCGGGCGGGCGGCCGGAGCGCCGTCCGCGCGGCCCGGCTGGGCCGTCCGGGTGAGCGGGGGCGGCGGCGCGGTGGCCGTGGAGTCCGCGGACGGACCGGGTACCGGGGCGTCCGACGGCTCCGGGCGGGCCGGGCCGCCCGACCGGGTGACCCGGCCGGCACCGCCGCCGGGGCCGGCGAGGAGCGGCGCCGCCGGGCGCACCGCGAGCACACTGACCGTGACGATGGTTCCGGTGGGTATCCGCACCGCGTTCTCCGACCTCGTTCTGGCACTGTTCGGGGCATTTCGTGACCATTGTCTGCGTCACTCCGCCGGGTCACGCAAGCGGAGTGGTGCGGTACGGAGAGTGCGGTACGGCGAGTGGGGTAGTCGCCCGCGGGCGACACTGGAGGAAGGAGCGCACGGCCGTGGACTGGTTCACCGCACCCGAGTACTGGCTGAGCCGACTGGTGTTCCAGCGGGCTCTGGCCGCCGTGTACCTGGTCGCGTTCCTGACGGCCGTCCGCCAGTTCCGCGCCCTGATGGGCGAGCGCGGGATGCTGCCGGTCCCCCGGTTCGTGGCGCGGGTGCCGTTCCGGCGCGCGCCGAGCCTTTTCCACCTGCACTACTCGGACCGTTTCTTCGCCGCCTGCTGCTGGACGGGCTGCGCCGTGTCGGCGGCGCTGCTCGCGGGCCTGGACTCCCGGCTCCCGCTGGTTGGCGCGATGCTGTTGTGGCTGGTCCCCTGGGCGCTGTACCTGTCGATCGTGAACGTCGGCCAGACCTGGTACGCGTTCGGCTGGGAGTCGCTGCTGCTGGAGGTCGGTTTCCTCGCCGTGTTCCTCGGCAACGACGAGGTCGCGCCGCCGGTGGTGGTGCTGTTCCTGCTGCGCTGGATCCTGTTCCGGCTGGAGTTCGGCGCGGGTCTGATCAAGATGCGCGGCGATCCGTGCTGGCGGAAGCTGACCTGCCTCTACTACCACCACGAGACCCAGCCGATGCCGGGCCCGCTGAGCTGGTTCTTCCACCGGCTGCCGAGGCCGCTGCACCGGGTGGAGGCGGCGGCGAACCACGTCACCCAACTCGTGCTGCCCGTCCTGCTGTTCACCCCGCAGCCGGTGGCGACGGCCGCGGCGGCGCTGATGATCGTCACGCAGCTGTGGCTGGTGCTGTCCGGCAACTTCTCCTGGCTGAACTGGATCACCATCGTGCTGGCGCTCTCCGCGATCCGGTACCCGGGCACACCCCCGCGGGTGCCCGCGGCCCCGCTCTGGTACGTGGGCGTGGTGCTCGCCGCCGCCGCGCTCGTCGTGTTCCTCAGCCACCGCCCGGTGGTCAACATGGTCTCCCGGCGCCAGGTGATGAACCGCTCCTTCGACCCGCTGCACCTGGTCAACACCTACGGCGCCTTCGGCAGCGTGAGCCGGATCCGCTACGAGGTGGTGGTCGAGGGCACGCTGGACGCCGTACCGCGCGCGGACGAGGGGTGGCGGGAGTACGAGTTCAAGGGCAAACCGAGTGATCCACGGCGCTGGCCGCGCCAGTTCGCCCCCTACCATCTGCGGCTGGACTGGCTGATGTGGTTCGCCGCGCTGTCGCCCGCCTACGCCGGGGAGTGGTTCGGCGGCCTGGTGGAGCGGCTGCTGGAGAACGACCGCGACACGCTGCGGCTGCTGCGCCGCTCCCCGTTCCCGGCGGACCGGCCGCCGCGCTACGTCCGCGCCCGCCTCTTCCGCTACCGCTACACGACCTGGCAGGAACTGCGGGCGACGGGCGCCTGCTGGGAGCGCACGTACGTCCGCGAGTTCCTGCCGCCGACCCGGCTGGCGGCGACCGCTCAGATGCCGTAGACCCGGGCGGCGGTGCCCTCGAAGACCGCGGCGCGCTCGGCCGGCGCGAGCTGTGCGGTCAGGTCCCGGGCCGTGGCGAGCACCCTTCCGTACGACGCCGCCAGGGTGCACACCGGCCAGTCGGAGCCGAACATCAGCCGGTCGGGACCGAAGGCGGCCAGCGCCGTGTCGGTGTACGGGCGCAGGTCATCGGTCGTCCAGGACGCCGGGTCGGCCTCGGTGACCAGTCCGGAGAGCTTGGCGACCGTGTTGGGGAGCGCGGCGAGCGCCCGGAGGTCCGCCGTCCAGGACCCGGCCCCGCCCGAGGCGACGGGCGGCTTGCCCAGGTGGTCGAGGACGAAGGTCAGCCGGGGCAGCGCCGCCGCGGCCCGGACCGCGGCCGGCAGCTGGTGGGGCAGGACGACGAGGTCGTAGACCAGGCCCGTGTCGGCCACCGCCGCGAGGCCCCGCTGGACGTCCGGGCGCAGCAGCCACTCGGGGTCGGGTTCGCCCTGGACCTGGTGGCGGATGCCCTTCAGGTACCGGCCGCCGGGGAGTGCGCGCAGCCGGGCGAGTTCGTCGGCGGCGTCGGGTCGGGTGAGGTCGGTCCAGCCGACGACCGCAGCGATCAGCTCGTGCCGGTCGGCGAGGGCCAGGAACTCCGGTGTCTCCTCGGCCGCGGTGACGGTCTGGACCAGGACGGTGCGGTCCACCTCGGCCGCGTGTGCCTCCGGTTCCAGGTCCTGGACCGTGAAGGTGCGCCGGATCGGCTGGAGTTCCGGCCCGGTGATCCATTCCTGGTCGCGCACAGCGAGGTCCCACACGTGATGGTGGGCGTCCACCGTCACGGCAGCTCCCCGACGTGCGCGGCCTCGGGCGCGGCGGCGGTCCGGTCCGGGTGGACCTCGGTGTGCGGGACGGCTCTCAAGACGGCTCCTTCTCGGTTCTCGTGCCGGTGCGGGCGGTCACGACGGCTCCTCGGGCAGCAGGCCGGTGTCGCGCAGTTCGTGCCAGAACGCGTCCGGCACCGGGATGCCGAACTGCTCGGCGGTGTCGCGGACCTCGGCCGCCGAGCGGGCGCCGACCAGGACGGCGGCGACGGCCGGGTGCGCGGCGCAGAAGGCGAGGGCGGCGCCCCTGAGGGTGATGCCGTGCCGGCCTGCGACCGCGTTCATGCGCAGCGCCCGGTCGAGCAGTTCGGCGGGCACACGGGCGTAGTCGTAGGTCGCGGAGGGCTTCGGGTCGGCCAGCAGACCGGAGTTGAACGCGCCGCCGATGACGACGGACACGCCCCGCCGGGCGGCGGCCGGCAGCAGTTCGGTCCGGGCCCGCTGGTCGAGGAGGGTGTAGCGGCCCGCGCACAGCACCACGTCCACGTCCGTGTCGCGGACGAAACGGGTGAGCATCTCCGCCTGGTTCATGCCGGCGCCGATCGCGCCCACCACGCCCTGCGCGCGCAGTTCCTCCAGGGCGGGGTAGCCCTCGCGGAACGCCTGCTCGGCGTGGTGGTCCGGGTCGTGCAGGTAGACCACGTCGACCCGGTCGAGGCCGAGCCGTCGCAGGCTGGACTCCAGACTGCGGCGGACGCCGTCGGCGCTGAAGTCCCAGACGCGGCGGTGGGTGGCGGGCACCGCGAAGCCGTGGGCGAGGTCGTCGCCACCCGCCGTCGACGGCTCCAGGCGCCGGCCCACCTTCGTGGAGATGGTGTACTGGTCGCGGGGCAGCTCCCGCAGGGCCGCGCCGAGGCGGCGTTCGGCCAGGCCGAGGCCGTAGTGCGGGGCCGTGTCGAAGTAGCGGACGCCCCGCTCCCAGGCCGCGGCGACCGCCTCGTGCGCCTGCTCGTCGCCGACCTCGGTGTACAGGTTGCCGAGGCTCGCGGTACCGAGGGCCAGGGCGCTGACCTGGACGCCGCTGCGGCCGAGCGTGTTCACCGGGCCTCCGGGCGCAGCCGCAGCCCCTGCATGCCGCCGTCGACGGCGAGGGAGGTGCCGGTGGTGGCACCGGACAGCGGGCTCGCCAAGTAGGCGATGGCGCCCGCGACTTCGGCCGCGGAGACGAGCCGGCCGGTGGGCTGGCGGGCTTCCAGGGCGGCGCGTTCGGCCGCCGGATCGGCGGCGGAGTCCAGCAGCCGGCCGATCCACGGGGTGTCGGCCGTGCCGGGGTTGACGCAGTTGACGCGGATGCCCTCGGGGAGGTGGTCGGCGGCCATGGCGAGGGTCAGGGAGAGGACGGCACCCTTGGTGGCGCCGTACAGGGCCCGCCTGGGCAGGCCGGCGGTGGCGGCGATCGAGCAGGTGTTGACGATGGCGGCGTGCCGGGAGCGGCGCAGGTGGGGCAGGGCGGCGCGGGCGGTGCGGACCATGCCGACGACGTTGACGTCGAAGACGCGGTGCCATTCGTCGTCGGTGTTGTCCTCGACGGTGCCCTGGGCGCCGATGCCCGCGTTGTTGACCAGCACGTCCAGGACGCCGTCGGCGCCGAGTTCCGCCGCCGCCGCGTCCACCGCGGCGCGTACGGAGGCGTCGTCGGTGACGTCGGCGCGCAGTCCGAGCAGCGGCTTGTCGACCGCCGACGGGTCCAGATCGAGGACGGCGACCCGGGCGCCGCGTGCGGCCAGGAGTTCGGCGGTGGCCCGGCCGATCCCGGACGCGCCGCCGGTCACCAGGGCCGTCAGTCCCTCGAAGTCGTTCATGCCGCGTGTCCCTTCCGGGTTTCGGGGTCGGCGGCCCAGTAGGTGCCGCCGGGGTAGGTGTAGCGCGCGATGGACTCGGGCCGCATGGCGGCGGAGAAGCCGGGCGCGGTGGGGGCCGCGTAGTGGCCGTCGCGGACGACCACCGGGTCGAGGAAGTGCTCGTGCAGGTGGTCGACGTATTCGATGACCCGGTCGTCGGTGGTGCCGGAGACCGCCAGGTAGTCGAACATCGACAGGTGCTGGACGAGTTCGCACAGGCCCACCCCGCCCGCGTGCGGGCAGACCGGGACGCCGAACTTGGCCGCGAGCAGCAGGATCGCCAGGTTCTCGTTGACGCCGCCGACCCGGGCCGCGTCGATCTGCACGATGTCGATGGCGTCGGCCTGGAGCAGTTGCTTGAAGACGATGCGGTTGTGCACGTGCTCGCCGGTGGCGACCTTGACCGGGGCCACCGCCCGGCGGATCGCGGCGTGGCCGAGGACGTCGTCGGGACTGGTGGGCTCCTCGATCCAGTACGGGTCGAACTCGGCGAGCGCCCGGGTCCAGCGGATCGCCTCGTCGACGTTCCAGCGCTGGTTGGCGTCGACGGCCAGGCGGATGCCGGGTCCGACGGCGGCGCGGGCCGCGCGGCAGCGGCGTACGTCGTCGTCGAGGTCGGCGCCGACCTTCAGTTTGATCTGCCGGAAGCCGTCGGCGACGGCCTGGGAGGCGAGCCGGGTGAGTTTCTCGTCGTCGTAACCGAGCCAGCCCGCGGACGTGGTGTAGCCCGGGTAGCCGCGCTCCAGGAGGCGGGCCCGGCGCTGTTCGGCGCCGGCCCGGCCGCGGCGCAGCAGGGCCAGCGCCTCGTCGGCGGTGAGCGCGTCCGTGAGGTAGCGGAAGTCGATCTGCCGCACGATCCACTCGGGGTCGGCGTCCGCGAGCAGTTGCCACAGCGGCTTCGCGGCCCGCTTGGCGGCGAGGTCCCACACGGCGTTGACCACGGCCCCGATCGCCATGTGCATCACGCCCTTCTCGGGTCCGAGCCAGCGCAGTTGGCTGTCCCCGATCAGGTCCGCGAAGAGGGATCCCGGGTCGTCGCACATCTCCTCGACGGAGCGGCCGACCACGTGGTTCCGCAGTGCCTCGATCGCGGCGACCTGGACATCGTTGCCCCGCCCGATGGTGAAGGTGAACGCGTGCCCCTCGTGTCCGTCGGCGGCGTCGGTGCGCAGCACGACGTACGCCGCGGAGTAGTCGGGGTCCGGGTTCATCGCGTCGGACCCGTCCAGCTCGCGCGAGGTCGGGAAGCGGATGTCGTGGGTGTCGACCGCGATGACGCGGGCCGGGGTCGGGGACACAGAATGCCTTTCGGTCGGTGGAGGGTGGGGGGGTCAGTCCTGGGCCCGGCCCGTGGTCACGCGGGCGATCATGAGGGCGAGCAGGATGATTCCGCCGTAGATGGCCTGGATCCAGAACGAGGGCACCTGGGCGAGGGTGAGCAGGTTCTGGACGACACCGAGCAGCAGGACACCGGTCAGCGCGCCGAACATGGTGCCCTTGCCGCCGTCCAGGCTGATGCCGCCGATGACCGCCGCCGCGAACACCGTGAAGATCATGTTGTTGCCCTGGTTGGCACTGATCGCGCCGACGTACCCGGTCTGCATGATGCCGCCGACCGAGGCGAGGACGCCCGCGACGACGAACACGCCGAGCATCACCCGTTCGACGCGGATGCCCGCCGCGCGGGCCGCCTCCACGTTGCCGCCGATGGCGTACAGGGCGCGGCCGACACGGTGGTACCTCAGCACCAGTCCGGCCACCGCGAAGGCGACGGCGGCGAGCCACACGGACAGGGGGACGGAGAGGAAGGTGGTGGTCGCGAGCGAGTAGAAGCTGTCCGGCATGCCGAAGAGGGTCTTGCCCTTGGTCGCGCCGACCAGCAGGCCGCGCAGCACGATCAGCATCGCCAGCGTCACGATGAACGCGTTGAGCCGGAACTTCACGACCAGGACGCCGTTGAAGGCGCCGACCAGCGCGCCGGCCACCAGGACCGCCAGCAGGGCGAGCGGCGCCGGGAACTCCGTCCCCCAGCCGGACTGGGCGGCGGGCAGGACGAGGAGGGCGCCGACCGCGGGCGCGATGCCGACGACCGACTCCAGGGACAGGTCGAACTTGCCGGTGATGAGCACCAGCGACTCGGCGAGGACGACCATCGCGAGCGCGGCCGAGGCGCCGAGGATGGAGATCAGGTTGCGTTCGGTGAGGAACGAGTCGTTGACCACCGCGCCGAGCACCAGGAGCAGCAGCAGGGCCGGGACGAGGGCGAGTTCGCGGGCCCGGCGGAGCAGCACCGTCCGGGCCGTGCGCGGGTCGGCGGCGCGCGCCGGCGCCACCGGCACGGCCTTGGTGTCAGCCATGGTCCACTCCTTCGATGGAGGCGATCAGCTCGTGGTCGCGCCAGCCGGCCGGGTGTTCGGCGACGATGCGGCCGTGGAAGAGGACGAGGACGCGGTCGCAGCGGCGCAGGTCGTCCAGCTCGTCGGAGACGACGAGCACGGCGGTGCCGTCGTCGCGGGCGCTGTCCATGCGGGTCAGCAGGGATTCCTTGGACTTCACGTCGACGCCCGCGGTCGGATTGATGAGGACGAGCAGGCGGGGCTCGGAGGCGAGGGCGCGGGCCATGACGACCTTCTGCGCATTGCCGCCGGACAGGTCGGAGACGGGCTGTTCGGGGCCCTCGGCGTGGATGTCGAGGCGTTCGATCAGCTCGCCGGCGAAACCCCGCTTGCGGTCGGTGCCGACGAAGCCGAGGCGGCCGAGCCGGTCCAGGACGCTCATGGTGGTGTTGTCGCCGATGGTCATGCCGGGGACCAGGCCCTGCTCGTGCCGGTCCCGGGGCACGCAGCCGACCCCGGCGCGCAGCGCGGCGCGTACGTCGCCGAACGGGAGGTCGCGCCCGTCGATCCGGGCCGAGCCACCGGTCGGGGTGTGCAGTCCGGCGAGCGACTCGGCCAGTTCGATCTTGCCGCTGGCGCTGCTGCCGGCGATCCCGAGGACCTCGCCGCGGCGGACCGTGAGGTCGATGCCGTCGTACGCGGCGGAGGTGAGGCCGCGCACGTCGAGCACGACGGGTGCGTCCGCGGCCACCGTGTCGCGGGTGTTCTCCTGGGCCGCGACCGACTCCCCGGCCATGGCTTCCACGAGGGCCGCGCGCGGCAGTTCGGCCACCGGGGCCGTGACGATCCAGCGGGCGTCGCGCAGCACCGTGACGGTCTGGCAGACCTCGTACACCTCCTGGAGGTGGTGCGAGATGAACAGGAAGGTGACGCCGGACTCCTGGAGCGTGCGCATCCGGGCGAACAGCCGCTCGATCTCCCGGTTGTCGAGCTGCGCGGTCGGCTCGTCGAGGACGATGAACCGGGCGCCGAAGCTGAGCGCCCTTGCGATCTCCACCATCTGGCGGTCCTCGACCTTGAGGTCGGCGGTGCGTGCCTCGGGGTCGACCCGCACGTCCCAGGTGTCCAGGAGGGTGGTGGCCTCGGCGCGCAGCCGGCGCCAGCTGATGAACCCCCGGCTGGCCGGCTGCCGGTTGATGAAGAGGTTCTCGGCGACCGTCAGTTCCGGGACGACCGTGGGCTTCTGGTACACGCAGGCGACGCGGCGCCGCCAGGCGTCCCGGTCGGCGAGCGGGGGTGCGGGCTCGCCGTCGAAGCGGACGGTGCCCTCGTCGGGGGCCTGGAGGCCGGTGAGGACGTTGACCAGGGTGGACTTGCCCGCGCCGTTGCGGCCGACGAGGGCGTGCGACTCGCCGGGCAGCACGGTGAGCCGGCCGTCGGCGAGGGCCACGGTGGGCCCGTAGCGCTTGACGATGCCCTGGGCTTCCACGAGGGGGGTGGCGAGTGGGGTGCTCATTTGACCGAGTTGCCCCACAGCTTGGGGTCGTCGACGTTGTCCTTGGTGACCAGCGGGGCGGGCAACTGATCTTCCAGGATGCCGCTGGGCAGCTTGACGATGGTGGAGTCGTGGTCGGTCGGCCCGGGGTCGAACGTCTTCCCCTCCATCGCGGCCTTGATGTAGTACAGGCCGTACTTGGCGTAGGCGTCCGCCGGCTGGGAGACGGTGGCGTCGATCTCGCCCTTGCGGATGGCGTCGAACTCCTGCGGGATGCCGTCGTTGGAGACGATGGCGATGTGGCCCTGCTGCCCCGCCGTCTTCAGCATGCCCTTGGACTTGAGGGTCTGCAGGGTGGGCGCCAGGTAGACGCCGCCCGCCTGCATGTAGATCCCCTTGATGTCGGGGTTGGCGTTCAGCAGTGTGTCCAGCTTGGAGGCCGCGGTGTCGGACTCCCACTTGGCGGGGATCTCCAGGACCTTCAGGTCCGGGTACTTCTTGCTCACACAGGAGCGGAACGCCTCGGACCGTTCGCGGCCGTTGACCGAGGCGAGGTCGCCCATGATCTGCACGACCTTGCCGCTCTTGACGTGCTGCCCCAGGTAGTCGCACGCCTTCTCGCCGTAGGCCACGTTGTTGGCGCGGACGACCATGGCGACCTTGCCCTTGTCCGGGGCGACGTCCACCGCGACGACCGGCACGCCCTTGCGTTCGGCCTGGTCGAGCCCCGCCTCGATGGCGGCGCTGTCGAGCGGCGCGACGACCAGGCCCTTGACGCCCTGGTTCAGCTCGTTGTTGATGTCGGTGATCTGCTGCGAGGGGTCGCTGTTGGAGTTGACCGTCTTCAGCACGTCGACGCCCTCGGACTTCGCCATCTTCGGCACGTAGTCGTTGTACGACTGCCAGAACGGCGAGGTCAGCAGCGGCAGGATCACGCCGACCTTGCCGGTGCCGCCGCCTGCGGCGCCGGAGGCGCCGTCGTCCTTGGTGCTGCCGCACGCGGCGAGCGCGAGCGAGGCACCGACGGCCAGGGCCGTCGCGCCGATGATCCGGGTCCGGTTCCGCTTCCTCGGTGACCTCAGTGTTCCGCCGGGCATCTGCTGGCTCCTAGTCGACGTCGTCTGGCCGATGCCCGCATACTTATCAGACCACTCGGCATCCACAACACCCCTGCGCCGCTGACTTTCCCGTAGAACGGCCATAGTGGTCCGACCACATCAGTGATTAGACTGCGGCGCACCGGTGACAGGAGGAGTGGCGTGGACGAGACAGCCCCGCAGAAGGGCACCGTGACCGAGCGCGCCATCGAGCGGATCAAGGCGATGATCGCCGAGGGCCGGCTGGAACCGGGCGAGCGGCTGCCCACGGAGCGCGATCTCGCTGCCCAGCTGGGCATGTCCCGCAGTTCGATGCGGGAGGCGATCCGGGCGCTGACGGTGCTCGGCGTCCTGGAGGCCCGGCACGGCTCGGGCATCTACGTCACCGCGCTGGAGGCCGGCGACCTGCTGGAGACCTTCGGGGTGGTCGCCGACCTGTCCCGTGGCCCGCGCCTGGTGGAGCTCCTGGAGGTGCGCCGGATCCTGGAGTCCACGGCGACCGCGATGGCCGCGGCGCGCATCACGCCGGACCGGCTCGCCGAGGTGGAGAAGCACCTGGCGGCGATGAACGCGACCGACGACCCCGAGGAGATCCTCGCCCACGACCTGGCCTTCCACCGGGAGATCGTGGGTGCGGCGGGCAACGAGACCATGGCCGCGATCCTGGACGGCCTGTCCTCCCGGACGTTCCGGGCCCGGGTCTGGCGTGGGTACCAGGAGGAGGGCGCGTTCGCTCGTACCCGCCGTGAGCACGCCGCCATCCACCGGGCGCTGGCGGCCCACGACCCGGAGGCGGCCCGGGCCGCGGCGGCGGCGCACGTCGGCGAGGTGGAGGAGTGGCTGCGGGCCCAGCTGCGCGCTCCGCTGGGTGAGGCGTGACAGTCCCTCCGGGTGAGGCGTGGCAGTTCCTCCGGGTGGGAGGTGACGGTCCTCCGTCGGGCGCGGCGGCGTCGTGGCTTGGCGCGCAGTTCCCCGCGCCCCTAAAACGCTGACGGTCCTCCGTCGGGCGCGGGCGCGTCGTGGCTAGGCGCGCAGTTCCCCGCGTCCCTGATGGGGCGTGTCTCTGGCGGGGGGGTGCGTGCGGGGCCGTGGGGTGTGGCCCACGGCCCCGGTGTTCAGGCTCGTCGCAGGCGGAGCGTCATCAGTTCGAACGGGCGTAGCCGTACGGTGATGCGCGCGCCGTCCCGGACGGGGGCGGTCGCCTCGGGCAGCGGGCGCTCCAGCAGGTCGGTGACCTCGACGTCAGCGATCTCGAAACCGGCCGTCAGGGTGGCGGCGGCCCGCCCCCCGTGGGCCTCGTGGAAGCGGACCACCACGTCCCCGCTGCCGTCGTCGGCCAGCTTGAGCGCGGTGACGACGACCGCGTCGTCGTCCACCGTCACCAGCGGCGCGACCTCTCCCGCGCCCTCGACGCGGCGCTCCAGCACATTGATCCGCCAGCCCTCGCGGACCGCGTCACCGATGTCCGCGCCCGGCACCAGCGCGTGCCGGAAGCGGTGGACGCCCTGGTCGGTCTCCGGGTCGGGGAAGCGCGGGGCGCGCAGCAGGGAGACCCGGACCGTGGTGGTGGTGCCGCGGTCGCCGTCGGTGCGGACCGTACGGGTCACGTCGTGGCCGTACGTCGAGTCGTTGACGACGGCGACGCCCCAGCCCGGCTCGGCCAGTTGCACGAAGCGGTGGTTGCACGCCTCGAACTTGGCAGCCTCCCACGAGGTGTTGGTGTGGGTGGGCCGGTGGAAGTGCCCGTACTGGGTCTCCGACGCGTACCGTTCGGCGTGCACGTCGAGCGGGAAGGCCAGCTTGAGGAACTTCTCCGTCTCGTGCCAGTCGACCTCGGTGTCCACGACCAGGCGCCGCTCCCCCGGCGGCAGGGACAGCACCTGGACGGCACGGGAGTCACCGAAGGACCGCTCGATCCGCACCGAACCGCCGTCCTCGCCCGCCGTGACCGCGTCCGCGTCGGTCAGGTCGACCACCGTGTTGCGGTAGAACTCGTCCACGTCCCAGGCGTCCCACATGTTCGGGAAGTCCGGGTGCAGTTGGAGCAGGTTCGCGGCGCAGCCGGGTGCGACGCTCTCGCGACCGGCCTCGATGTCGTACGCGGACACCACCAGGCCCCGCTCGTCGATCTCCACGCGCAGCAGGCCGTTGTCGAGGACGTGTCCGCCGTCCGGCCGGGGCGTGAGCCGGGTGCCGCCCGTCGCCCGCGGGGCACCGGCGCCGCCCGCGGGGATCCCGGCGCGCGCGTGCGGGGCCGCGTTGAACACCAGCGGGACCGTGCCCTCGCCGGCCAGCGCGCGTTGGGCGGCGTCGATGATGCCGGTCAGTTCCCCGGCGAGGCGCGCATAGGTCTCGCGCGCCTCGCGGTGCACCCAGGCGATGGAGGAGCCGGGCAGGATGTCGTGGAACTGGTGCAGCAGCACCGTCTTCCAGATCCGGTCCAGTTCCTCGTACGGGTAGCGGAACCCGGTGCGGACTGCGGCCGTGGCCGCCCACAGCTCGGCCTCGCGCAGCAGGTGCTCGCTGCGCCGGTTGCCCTGTTTGGTCTTCGCCTGGCTGGTGAGGGTGGCCCGGTGCAGCTCCAGGTACAGCTCGCCGACCCAGACCGGCGGCTGCGGGTACTCGGCCTCGGCCTTGTCGAAGAACGCCTGCGGTGTCTCCCACACGACCTGCGCGGAGCCTTCGAGGTCGCGCATGCGGGCGGCCTTGGCGACCATCTCGCGGGTGGCGCCGCCGCCGCCGTCGCCCCAGCCGGTGGGGGCGAGGGAGTGCCGGGCGACGCCCTTGTCCTTGAAGTTGCGGGCCGCGTGGGCGATCTCGCTGCCCTTCATGGAGCAGTTGTAGGTGTCGACCGGCGGGAAGTGGGTGAAGATCCGGGTGCCGTCGATGCCCTCCCACTGGAAGGTGTGGTGCGGGAACTTGTTCGTCTGCGACCAGGAGATCTTCTGGGTGAGCAGCCGCGTCGCGCCCGCGGCCCGGATGATCTGCGGCAGGCCGGCGGCGAAGCCGAAGGTGTCGGGCAGCCAGGCTTCGTCGTTCTCGATGCCGAACTCGTCCAGGAAGAACCGCTTGCCGTGCACGAACTGCCGGGCCATCGCCTCCGAGCCGGGCATGTTGGTGTCGGACTCCACCCACATGCCGCCGGCCGGCACGAACCGGCCGTCCGCGACCGCCTTCTTCACCCGCGCCCACACCTCGGGCCGGTGCTCCTTGATCCACGCCCACTGCTGGGCCTGGGACATGGCGAAGACGAAGTCCGGCTCGTCCTCCAGCAGGGCCGTCATGTTCGACGTGGTCCTGGCCACCTTGCGGACCGTCTCGCGCAGCGGCCACAGCCACGCGGAGTCGATGTGCGCGTGACCGACGGCGCTGATGCGGTGCGCGGAGGGCACGGCGGGGGCGGCGAGCACCCCGGCGAGCTGTTCCCTGGCGCGGGCCGCCGTGCCGCCCACATCCTGGAGGTCGACCGCGTCGAGGGCGCGCTCCACCGCCCGCAGGATCTCCCAGCGGCGGGCCGACTCCACGGGCAGCTCGGCCATCAGCTCGCCGAGCACTTCCAGGTCCATGACCAGGTGCCACACCGTCTCGTCGAAGACGGCGAGGTCCATGCGGGTGAGGGTGTACTGCGGCTCGCTGCCCGCGGTCTCCTTGTCGCCGAGCTGTGTGGGCAGGAAGGGGTGGTAGTCGAGGATGACGGGGTTGGAGGCGGCCTCGATGTGCAGCCGTACCTCCTCGCCGCCCGCGACGGGCGCCCCGACGCGGACCCACTGGTTGCGCGGGTTGAGGCCCTTCACCGGGGTGCCGTCCGGCCGGTAGACCAGGCCCTCGCACTGGAAGCCGGGCATGTTCTCGTCGAAGCCGAGGTCGAGCAGTGCCTCGACGGTGTGCCCGGCCCAGGTCCCGGGCACGGTCCCGGTCACCCGGAACCAGCTGGTGCCCCACGGAGCACCCCATCGCGCGCCCACCTCGATCGGCTCGGGCTCGGCGGCAAGCCCCTCTTCGACCGGCACGGGTTCGCCGGGGGCATGCCAGACCGCGACCTGGAGCGGCACGGACTCGGGGTGGACGGCGGGACGGATGCGCTCGTCGAGGACGCGCTTGAGACGGCCCTCTACGAGGCTTCGGTCGTCATGCATACGGGGTGCTCCGTAGGTCGTACGTCAGCTGGTGGTCACCAGGTGTGGGTGGCGGTCGCGGGGGCCGACGAGGAGTACGGCTCCCCCACGGCACGCACTGCGCATCGTGCCCCCCGCTCGCCCTGGTCGGACTGGAGGCCGGTCACGAAGTATGCCCGCCGGCAGGTGCCGCCGGGAAAGCGCCGGGTACCGGTGGGCGGCGTACGGCGCGGTGGCGGCGGCGATGCGTGGGGCCGCCGCCGCCACGGGCAGGGCGGGCGCCAGGGCCGCCGTGGTCGGCGAGCAGGACGGCGCGTCCGGTGGGGTTCACGAGCGGGGGCCTCGTGGCGGGGTGGGGAGTACCTGATCGGGAGTGACGACTTCGGTGATGCCGCGCGCGGCCAGGTGGTCGCGGTGGTCCGCGCGCTCGTCGAGCACGGTGGTGGGCCGGGCGCCGTCGGCGACCAGCCGGAAGAAGGCGTCGAAGACGGGCCCGCCGGGGGCGCAGTGGGAACGCCGGGCCGGATCGGCGGGGACGACGAGGGCGGTGGCGCGGGTGGCGGGCGCCGGCCGCGGCTGCCGGGCCGCCGCCGCGAGGACGCGGGCGAGGTCCTTGGGCCGCCGGTCGTTGGTGAGCAGGCCGAGCCCGTATTCGAGTTCGGGGAAGTCGGCGAGGTCACGGGAGACGTCGTGCGAGCACCACCAGGTGATACCCCACAGACCGGGGCAGTCGAGCGCGTTCGCGACCGTGGCTTCGGTGAAGGCGGCGGCGTGCTCGGCCGGGATCAGCGGGGCGGGGGCGCCGACCTCCTGGAGCCAGACGGGGCGGTGCGGGTCGGCGGCCCATGCCTTGCTCAGCTCGACCAGGTAGGCGGCGTGGTGCTCGGTCGGCACGGAGACCCGTCCGTGGCGCTGGGCGGTGCCGTTGAACACCCAGGAGTGCACGGCGGTCAGGTCGCCGACGCGGGCCGAGTGCGCGGGGGTGAACGGCTGGTCGTCCTGGTACCAGGCGGCGTCGTACGAGGCGTGCAGGTGCAGCTTGTCCGGGGCGCCCTCGGCACAGGCCGCGAGCAGCCGGGTCAGCCAGCGCTCCGCCTGGTCGGGGGTGATGCGGTCGGGGTCGGGGTGCGGCCCGGCGGCGAACTGGTTGACCTCGTTGCCGACGGTCATGCCGATGAAGTTCGGCCGGTCGGCGAGGGCGGCGGCCAGGGTACGCAGGTAGTGGGCCTCGCCCTCGACCACGTCCGGGTCGGTGAAGATGTTGCGCCGGTGCCAGGTCCGGGTCCAGGCGGGCAGGAAGTCGAAACTCGACAGATGGCCCTGGAGCCCGTCGACGTTGACGTCGAGCCCGCGTTCGGCGGCGGCGTCGGCGAGCGCCACCAGGTGCTCGACGGCGCGCGGCCTGATCAGGGTGCGGTTGGGCTGGAACACGGGCCACAGCGGGAAGACGCGGATGTGGTCCAGGCCCAGCGCGGCGATCGAGTCGAGGTCGGCGCGCACGGAGTCCGGGTCGAAGTCGAGCCAGTGGTGGAACCACCCTTCGCTGGGCGTGTAGTTGACGCCGAAGCGCACGGCAGAGGACATGGAGTTCCCGGTTCTTTAGTGCGTACGTGGGGAGTTCGGGTGTCTCAGCCCTTCACCGCGCCCTCGCCGACACCGCGGAAGAAGTACCGCTGCAAGCAGGCGAACAGGGCGATCAGCGGGGCGACGGCGATGACCGTGCCGGCGGCGACGAGGCGTTCGTCGTTGGCGAAGGTGCCGTGCAGGTAGTTGAGTCCGACGGTCAGGGTGAACTTGGACGGGTCGCTGAGCACGATGAGCGGCCACAGGAAGTCGTCCCAGGCACCCATGAAGGCGAAGATCGCGACGACGGCGAGGGTGCCCTTGACCGCGGGCAGGGCTATGCGCAGGAAGCGCTGCCAGGCGTTGGCGCCGTCGACGAAGGCCGCCTCCTCGATCTCGTAGGGGAGGTTGCGGAAGGCGTTGCGCATCAGCAGGACGTTCAGGGCGTTGACGCAGCCGGGCAGCAGGACGCCGATCAGCGTGTTGTTCAGGCCGAGGTCCCGCATGGTCGTGAACTGGGCGATGATGATGCCCTCCACGGGCACGAGCATCGCCAGGACGAAGACGAGGACGGCCACCCGGCGGCCCCGGTAGCGCAGCCGCGCCAGGGCGTATCCGGCGAGCGCCGAACCCACGCAGTTGGTGACGACGCTGGCGGCCGCGACCTTCAGCGAGTTGAGGGCGTAGTCCCAGACGGGGATGGTGTCGGCGACCCGGGTGTAGTTGTGCAGGGTGGGGTGGCCGGGCAGGAACTTCGGCGGGGAGCTGAAGATGTCCTCGGTGGGGCCCTTGAGGGAGGTGGACAGCTGCCACACGAACGGGCCGACGGTGACGGCCAGGACGACCAGCAGCAGGACGTAGCGCAGGACGAGTTCCCAGCCGGGGATCCGGCGACCGTGCTCGTCGGTGATCCGGGGCGGCCGGGCGGTGGCGGGCCGTGGCCCGGCCGGTGCCTTCTCGGTGGCGCTCATGACTCCTCCCTCCGGTCGGCGCGCATGACCAGCAGCATCAGTGCGACGGTGACCACGAAGACCACGACGGACAGGGCGGAGGCGTAGCCGACCCGGCCGGTCAGCCCGGTGCCGGTGCGCTGGACGAGCATGACGAGGGTGGTGTCCTCGCCGGCTGGGCCGCCGTTCGGGCCCGCCATCAGGTACACCTCGGAGAACACCTTGAACGCGGCGACCGAGGACAGGGCGGCGACCAGGACCATGGTGGAACGTACGGCGGGCACGGTGACCGTGCGGAAGCGCCGCACGGCGCCCGCGCCGTCGACGGCGGCGGCCTCGTGCAGTTCGCGGGGCACGTTCGCCAGCGCGGCCAGGTAGATGATCATGTAGTAGCCGAGGCCCTTCCAGACGGTGACGGCCATGGCGCTCAGCAGGAGCAGCCACTGGTCGCTGAGGAAGCCGACCTTGCCGAGCCCGACGGTCTCCAGGAGGGAGTTGATCAGGCCGCGGTCGTCCAGCATCCACACCCAGATGAGCCCGACCACGACGATCGAGGCGACGACGGGGGTGTAGAAGGCGGACCGGAAGAAGGCGATGCCGGGGATGTTCTTCTGCACCAGCAACGCCAGCAACAGCGGCAGGACGACCAGGGCCGGGACGACGACGGCGACGTACAGCGCGCTGTTGCGCAGCGCGATCCAGAACGTGTCGTCGTGGAGCAGTTCGCGGAAGTTGGCGAGGCCCACGAAGCGGCCCGGGATCAGGGTGCGGCGGTCGGTGAAGGCGTTGACCAGCGTGGAGAGGAACGGGTAGAGCACGAAGGCGCCGGCGACCAGCAGCCCCGGGGCGGCGAACAGCCAGGGGCTGGTGGGCAGATGGCGCCGTACCCGGATCCGTACCGTGAGATTCGCCATGTCCGCTCAGCCCTGCTGCGTGAGGAGCTGGTCGCAGGTCTTGACGGCGTTGTCGAGAGCCGCCTTGGGGCTCTCCTTGCCCTGGAGCGCCTTGGCGACCTCGTTGCCGAGTGCCGTCTTCATCTGGTCGCTGAACAGGACCGGTGTGTAATTGACGGCGTTCTTCAGGGACTTGGCGGCGGCGACGCGGACCCGGGTGTCGTCGCTGCCGTCCTCCTTGGTGAAGTACGGGTCGTCCAGGGAGCCCGCGGTGCTCGGGAAGATGGCGACCTGCTTGGCGAACGACATCTGGTTCTGCGCGTCGGTCACGTAGTGCGCGAAGGCGACGGCGGCGGGCGTGTGCTTGGTGCGGGAGTTGACCATCAGGCCCATCACGTACATGTTGACGTGGCCGGTGCTGGTGATCTGGTCGGTGATGCCGATGTTCTTGTACAGGTTCGGCGCGTTCTTCTTGAAGTTTCCGAGGTCGAGCGCGCTGCCGGGGTTCATGGCGACGGCCTCGGTGAGGAACTTCTTTCCCGAGGACTCCGGGGTCGCGGTCAGCGCCTGCGGGTCGAGGGCCTTCGCGTCGAACAACTCCTTGTACTTCGTGAGGAGTTCCACGCCCTTTGCGTCGTTGAAGGCGAAGCCGGTGCCCTGGTCGTTCATGAGCTGGGCACCGTAGCGGCCGAAGTCCTCGATGGTGGGCACATTGGCGAGGGTGGCCACCTTGCCCTTGCTCTGCTCCGCCATCTTCAGTGCGTCGGTGAAGAGTTCGTCGTAGGTCTTCGGGGGCTGCTCCGGGTCGAGGCCCGCCTGCTCGAAGAGGGACTTGTTGTAGAACATCGGGCCGGTGTTCAGGTACCAGGGGAAGGCGTACGTCCCGGTCAACCCCGGTATCCGGTTACCGGCCCAGGCGCCGTCCAGGTACTCCTTCCGGTACTGGCCGGCGGACTTGTCGAGGTCGAGGGCGAGGCCCGCCTTGGCGAGCGGGGCGAGCAGGTCGGGAGAGACGTTGACGACGTCGGGCAGGGTGCCGCCGGCCGCGTCGGCGCTGAGCTTGTCGGGGTAGCCCTCGGCCGGCTGGTCGATCCACTTGACGTGGGTGCCCGGGTACTTCTTCTCGAAGTCCGTGATCACGCCCTCGAAGTACGACTTGAAGTTGGCGCGCAGGTTCCAGGTCTGGAAGGTGATGTCACCCTCGACCTTGCCCGAGGCGTCGGTCGAACCGCCGCCGTCGCCGCCCGATCCGCAGGCGCTCAGCGGCAGGACGAGAGCGGCGACAGCGGCCGCCGTGAAGGTTCTGCGGGAGATGCGCACAGTCCGTTGCTCCTTTGCAGTGGATGGACCGAAGTTGCCCGGCCAGACATTGCACGCCGCTCGGCGAGCAAGTCAACGGATTTCGCCAGCTAAATTCATTAGTTGCCGGATGCTCCTGGTCACATCGCTGTCAGCGGCACATCCGCCGGTACACGAAGGGGATTGCCACGATCGCTAATGCGCTTTAGAGTGCTTGCGCTCAAGCGCATTAGTGGATCGCCGTGCGGACGTCGGCGAAGAAGGGGGCAGGGTGCCAGCCAAGCGGACACCGGCGCGCCGGCCGACGATGAAGGACATCGCGCGCCGCGCCGGGGTCTCCGAGAGCGCGGTGTCCTTCGCGCTCAATGGCAGACCCGGGGTCTCCGAGACGACCCGGGCCCGGGTGCAGCGGGTCGCCGAGCAGTTGGGCTGGCGGCCGAACACGGCGGCCCGCGCGCTCTCCGGCGAGGGCGCGGCCACGGTCGGTTTCGTCCTGGCCCGGCCCGCGCACACGCTCGGCGTGGACTCGTTCTTCCTGCAACTGGTCTCCGGCATCCAGGAGGTGCTGGCGGAACGCCATCTCGGGCTGCTGTTCCAGGTGGTGGAGGACATCGGCGACGAGTGCGCGGTGTACCGGCGCTGGTGGGCGGAGCACCGGGTGGACGGTGTCCTGGTGGTCGACCCGCGGGCCGAGGACCCGCGCCCCGGTCTGCTCAACGAGCTCGGCCTGCCCGCGGTGCTGATCGGCGGGGCGCCGGACGAGGGTCACCAGGGTCTGTCCACCGTCTGGGCGGACGACGCGGGCGCGATGGCCTCGGTGGTCGACGAGCTGACCGCGCTGGGGCATCGCCGGATCGTGCACATCGCGGGGCTGCGGGACCTCGCCCACACCCGGCGCCGTATCCGCGCGCTGCGGGCGGAGGCGGAGCGGCGCGGCCTCGGCGAGGTGGAGTCGGTGACCACCGACTACTCGGACACGGAGGCCGCCGCCGTCACGCGCCGGGTCCTGGACTCCGCCGCCGCGCCGACCGCGCTCGTCTACGACAACGACGTGATGGCGGTCGCCGGCGTGGCCGCCGCGTCCGAGCTGGGTTTCTCGGTGCCGGCCGATCTGTCGGTGGTGGCCTGGGAGGACTCGGCGCTGTGCCGCATCGTCAAGCCGTGGCTGTCCGCGCTGTCACGGGACAGCGTGGAGTTCGGGAGCACGGCGGCGCGGGAGCTGCTGGCGCTGCTCGACGGCGGCCCGGCGCGGACCGTACGGGTCCCGGTGCCGCGGCTGATCGAGCGGGACAGCACGGCGGTCGTACGGGCGGGTTGAGTCCGGCCCGCCGCGGGGTGCACGCGCTGCGGGGTGCACGCGCCGCGGCGGGCGGCGGCCGGGCCGTGCGGCTCGGGTCGGCGGGGTCAGGAGCCGGGCCGTGCGCGCCGGGCGGCGGGCCGTGTCCCGGCGCGTGGGCCGACGGCGAGAACGCCGCCGGCCCGCCGTTTTGCCCGCGGTGCTCGGCCGCGAGGGTCTGTCCCTGCGCTCAGCTGCGCCACTCCACCTTGAAGACCCAGGCGTGCCGGCCCGCCTTCCGGGCGGCCGCGGGGACGTCGACGACCAGGGCGCCGTTGCTGACGCGCCAGGTCAGGGGCCGGTCGTGGCCCAGCATCGTCACCTTGTCGCCGCTGCGGACGGGCACCGGCGCATCGACGGTGAGCTTCGCGCCCGGCTCGGCCAGCGAGTGGATGTAGAAGGCGTCGTCGGGGCGGACCGTGAAGCGCAGGTCCTCGCCGAGCTGCGCCATCGACGACCAGTACGTCGTCCCGTAGATCGCCTCGCCGTTGACCCGCAGCCACTGGCCCGTCTCCCGCAGCCGGGTCTGCATGATCTCCGGGATGGTGCCGTCGGCGCGGGGGCCGATGTCGAGCAGGAAGTTGCCGTTCTTCGAGACGATGTCGACGAGGCTGTGCACGACTTCCTCGGTCGTCATGTAGGCGGAGTCCGGGGTCGCCCGGTTGTAGCCGTAGCTGCGCGGATCGAGTCCGCGGCTGGCCTCCCACTTGGCGACCACCGTGCTGTCGTACGTCGTGTACTCGGGGGTCGTGAAGTCGTGGAAGGAGATGCCCGAACGGTCGTTGACGGCGACCTCGACGGGCCGGGCGCGGTCCTTGGCGTGGTTGAAGTACTCGGCGAGGACCCGCAGGCTGTCGTTGGCGCCGCCGATGTCGCACCAGATGATCGCCGGGTCGTAGCCGCGGATCAGCTCCAGCATCTGCGCGGCCTGGTAGTCCCGCACGTAGTCCTTGCCCGCGGTGTAGCCGGTGTACGGGACGGACTGGAGGGTGTACGGGTTGCGCGGGGCGTGTCCCATCCAGGGGTTGTCGGGGTTGAACCACTCGGGCATGGAGAAGTACAGCCCGCGGTGGAGTTCGGGGGTGTAGCGCCTGGACGCCTCGAAGAGTTCCCTGACCAGGTCCCGTTTCGGGCCCATCCGCACGGAGTTGCGGTCGGAGACCTTGGTGTCCCACAGGGCGAAGCCCTCATGGTGTTTCGAGGTGAGGACGTGGTACTGGGCGCCGGCGTCCCGGAACAGTTCCACCCAGGACCTGGGGTCGAACTTCTCGGCCGTGAAGTGCGGGATGAAGTCGTCGTAGGCGAAGTCCTCGCCGTAGGTGTCCCGGTGGTAGGCGTGGACGGCGTTGGCCGGGTCCTGCATGTGGTTCCAGTACCACTCGGCGTACTGCTTGCCGACCGGCGACCAGGCGGGCACGGAGTAGACGCCCCAGTGGATGAAGATGCCGAACTTGGCGTCCTGGAACCAGTACGGCGCCTGGTGACCGGCGAGGGAGGTGTCGGTGGCCTGGTAGTCGGCCGTGCCGAGGGTCAGCTTCCGCTGCAACGCGGCGGCCTGGGCGCCCCGCCCCTGCACGCGGACCGTGCCGTCCTGCACGGTGCCGGGTGCGGTGCCCGCGCCGTTGCGGATGCCGACGCGGACCCGGGCCTGTTCGCCGGGGCCCAGGCGGCGGATGCGGGCGGGCTCGACGGTGCGGGCGCCCGGCACGTCCACGCGCACGGCGACGTCGTCGGCCGCGAGGACGGCGACGGTGCCCGCGTTGAGGACGGTGGCCTCGACGCTCTGGGCGCCGCTGGACTCCAGGAGGGACTGGGTGGAGCGCGCGTCCCGCAGGATCAGCGCCCGTCCCTGGGCGACCGGTTGCAGGCTGAGCGCGAAGACGTGCAGGGCCGTCCTGCCCTCCTCGGCCGGGCCGGTGACCGGCAGGGTGATCGCGACCGCGTCCCGCTGCGGGTCGATCCACACGTCCGAGGTCCCGATCCCGACGCTGTGCTCGTCCTTCGTGCCGTCGGGCTGGTACCGGTAGGGCGCCGACAGCGAGCCGGCCGCCGCGTACCAGTCGGCGCCGCCGAGGCCGGCGGTCGTGGTCGTGCCGTCGGCGTAGTGCACGGTGGCCTGGCCGGAGGCGTTGCCGTAGCTGCCTGCGGTGAGGAAGACGGCGGACAGGTAGCGGCCCGCGGGCAGGTCGACGCGCTGGCCGCGGGCGACGACGTTGTTCGGGGTGCCGGCGGTCGAGGCGGGGAAGTCGAAGGGCACCCCGTCGACCTCGACCCGGCCTGCGGGCAGTTCCTCGCCCGGGAAGGTGTAGCCCGAGCCGTCGAAGTCACCGCCCCGGGCGGCGGCGGTGTCGATGCCGTCGTTGTCGAAGAGGCCGGTGAGCGGCACGGTCAGCGGGTCGGGGACGGTGCCCCAGGGGGCGGGCGGGCCGTCGGCGCGGGCCTGCGTGTCGGCTGGGGCCTGCGTAGCGGCTCGGGCCTGCGGGGCGGCGGTGAGCGGCAGGGCGGCCGAGGCGGCGACCACCGCCGTGGCGCCGAGAACTTGACGTCTGGGATACGTACTCATGAGCGGCTCCCCATTCATCGGATGTCTGATGATTGAGCGGGTTCTGGATGACTGTCAATGGGTACTGGAGCCATAGCAGTTGAGCCATTGATCGGATGACCAGCGCACCGGCCGGCAGACCATCGACAGCCGGTCGGTGGAGGACCATGGGACGTCCGACAGGTGACCGGCCGTCGGAACGGTGCCGGCCGCCGGTCCTGGCGCGCGAAACCAGCAGACAGGGCAGGTGTCCGGGGTCCACGGCCTCTCGACGCGGAGCCCCGGACGGGGCACAGTGCTCTGTGCGTACTCACGAGTAGGCATCCGCATCGCCCCCGGACCCCAGGAGAGCCCGTGACGAGTTGGGTCGGAAGCACCGCCGCCGAGATCGCCGCCGCCGTACGGGAGAAACGGGCCACGCCCCGCGAGGTGGTGGCCGAGCACCTGGCCAGGATCGAACGGCTGGACGGCCGGATCGGCGCGTTCCGGACGGTGCGCGCCGAGGCCGTCCTGGCGGAGGCGGAACACCTGGAGGCCCGCTCCGATCTGACCGAACTCCCGCTCGCAGGTGTGCCGTTGGCCGTCAAGGACAACCTCGCCGTGCGCGGCGAGTCGAGCCGCAACGGCTCCGCCGCCACTGCCGACACGCCCGCCGCCGAGGACCATCTCACCGTCGCCCGGCTGCGCGCCGCGGGCGCCCTGGTCGTGGGCCTCACCAACGTGCCGGAACTCTGCGTCTTCGGCACCACGGAGGGCGTGCACGGCACTGTCCGCAACCCCTGGGACGTCACGCGCACGGCGGGCGGCTCGTCGGGCGGCAGCGCGGCCGCGGTCGCCGCCGCGATGGCACCGGTCGCGCTCGGCAACGACGGCATGGGTTCACTGCGCATCCCGGCGGCCAACTGCGGACTGGTCACACTGAAGCCCGGACCCGGGGTGGTGCCGGCGGGCATCGGCCGCGGCGACTGGTTCGGCATGGCGGAGAACGGGCCGCTGGCAACCACGGTCGGCGATCTGCGGCTGACGCTCTCCGTCCTCGCGGACGTGCCGTTCCCGCCCCCGGGCGCGCCGGTGCCGCGCCGGATCGCGGTGTCGCTGCGCAGCCCGCTCGCCGGAGTCCTCGTCAGCCGACCGTATACGAACGCGGTCCGCGCGGCGGCGGACCTGCTGGCCGGGGCGGGCCATCAGGTGCGGCGCGCCGAGCCGCCGTATCCGGCCTCGCTGGGTGTCACCGCGCTGCGGTACTGGACGGCGGGCACCGCGGAGGACGCCGAGGGCCTCGATCCGGCGCGGCTGGCCCGCCGCACCCGGGTGCAGGTGGCGATGGGCCACCGGTTCGCCGGCTCGGTCCCGGGCGACGACGGGCGCGAGCGTCTGCGCGCCCGGATGACCGAGTTCTTCGCCGGGCACGACATCCTGCTCACCCCGGCGCTCGCCCGGCACTCACCGCCGGCCGGGCCGTGGCACGAGCGGGGCTGGCTGCGCAACGTCCTCGTGAACGGGCGGTACGCGCCGCTCACCGGGACCTGGAACCTGACCGGCTGGCCCGCGATGTCCGTCCCGTTCGGCACCCTGCCCTCGGGCGCGCCCTGCGCCGTACAACTGGTCGGCCGTCCGGGAACGGAGAGTGATCTGCTGGCCCTCGCGCAGGAGTTGGAGGAGGTACGCCCGTGGCGGCGGACGGCGCCCCTCGGGTAGGCGGGGCGGGGCGCGACCGGTGCGAAGGCACCCGCGGACGCCGAGGGCGCGGCACTCCCCGGCCGGGGGCGCGGACGTCGCCCGTCCCGTTCAGCCGAGCGCCTTGCACATGACGTGCGGACCCACCCGGCCGTGCCGGGGGTGGCAACGGGCGCGGGCCGTCTCCCCGGGGGTGTCCGGGTCCCGGATGTAGGTCTCGCCGGCGGCGACGATCCGGTGCCAGAACGGCCAGATCCGCGCCCAGTCGCCGGCCACGGCCTCTCTGATCAGCATGGGCGTGAGTGTCGCACGCACGCCCATGCGTCCGCGATCGCGCCCGGGGCGGCCCCGGGTCAGTCCACGCTCGGCAGGATGTGGGGTTCGGCGAGGTCGTCCTCGTAGCCCGCCAGGCGGATCGGCGCGGACCGCGCCCACACGTCGAGGCTGCCGAGCTGTCCGGGTCGGCGGCTCGCCCGCTCCGGGCGTTCCTTCGGGCGCTGATCGCGATTCGTCTTCTCCGGTGTCACCGCGCACTCCTTATGTGTCGGGTCACCCTCGGGGCATGCCGGGCACGGTGCGGTCCGGTGCTCGACGCCCGCTCGGGTCTGAAGGGAAGGCCAGTTCGGACGCGGTGGCGCCGGTCACTCGTGGTAGAGCCGGCCGTGATGAACCGACCCCGGGACGGACCGTGGGTGTGGGTGGGACCCAGTGGTGCTGTCCGCCATCCACCAGAGTAACCAAATGAGCGGGGGTCCGCTCGATCGGGAGCGAAAACAAGCTGTAACTTCCGTGCGTCACTCAGTGCTCCATCGACACCATTTTGCTCCTGTTTGTAACGCAATGCGTCACTAAGGGTCACCCGTTCGGAGCACTCCTCGAACACAGGACCCCAGCGCTGTGCAGTTCAAGTGCCGTTGGCCGGGTCGCAAGCTCCCCATGATCTGCTGACACCAGGCAACGGCTGTCTCGCAGGAGGACTGACGCATGGAGCTGCGCAGCGTCGAGGAGCTGATGGATCTGCTGTACGCCGGCCGGTACGAGCACGCGCTGCGCACCGCCGCGCTGCTGCGCCGCGCCCGCCCCGCCGACAAGGAGCTCCAGGTGGCGGGGCTGGTGCACGGCATCGGCCCGCTGCTGTGCCCCGGCGACCCGGCCGGGCAGGCGACACGCGCCGCGCAGGCCGTGCGGCCGCTGCTCGGCGAGCGGGTGTACGACCTGGTGAGCGACCGCGGACCGGCCGCCGACGACGATCTCCAGCGGCTGCGCCACGCGACCGAGGAAGGCCGGATCGCCGCCTTCGACGCGGGGGTCCTGGAGGACTGGCGCACGGTCCTGGAACTGGTGGCGGCGCGGCACTCCCGGCTCGGCGCCGTCGACTGACGCCACCCGCCGCGCGAAACGGCCGTGCGATGTCCTCGCGCCGCCCCGGTTCCCGGCCGCGATCACCACCTGCCCGGCGCGTAGTCCTTGAGGAAGACGCCGTACAGGTCCTCGCCCGCCTCGCCCCGCACGATCGGGTCGTAGACGCGTGCGGCGCCGTCCACCAGGTCCAGCGGGGCGTGGAAGCCCGCCTCGGCGAGCCGGACCTTGTCGGGGTGCGGACGCTCGTCCGTGATCCAGCCGGTGTCCACGGCCGTCATCAGGATGCGGTCCTTCTCGAACATCTCCTGGGCACTGGTGCGGGTGAGCATGTTCAGCGCGGCCTTGGCCATGTTGGTGTGCGGGTGTCCTGCGCCCTTGTAGCCGCGGTCGAAGACGCCCTCCATGGCGGACACGTTCACGACGTAGGTCCGCCGGGCCGCCGCGGCCGCCATGGCCGGGCGCAGCCGGCTGATCAGGATGAACGGGGCCGTCGAGTTGCACAGCTGGACCTCCAGCAGCTCCACCGGCGTGACCTCGTCCACCGACTGGATCCAGCTGTTGGTGTCGTGCAGGTCGGGGACCAGCCCGCCCGCGTCGATCGCCGTACCGGCCGCGATGCGCTCCAGGGACGCCGAGCCGGAGACCAGCGCCAGGGAGGTCACGTCCGCGGCGGTCAGGGTGCCGCCGGCGATCGGCAGCTCGGCGACCGCGCCGGAGCCGAAGGTGCCGATCACCTCGGCCGCCGGCAGCTCACCGGCCGGCAGCGGGGCGGACTCGGCGGCGACCAGTTCGCCGTACGCCTGCGGGGAGCGCCGTACGGTCTGCGCCGCGTTGTTGATCAGGACGTCGAGCGGGCCCGCGGCGGCCACCGAGTCGGCGAGCGCCACCACCTGGGCGGGGTCGCGCAGATCGATGCCGACGATCTTCAGGCGGTGGATCCACTCGTCGCTGTCGGGCTGGGCCTTGAAACGGCGGATCGCGTCGTTCGGGAACCGCGTCGTGATCGTCGTGTGCGCGCCGTCCCGCAGCAGCCGGAGCGCGATGTACATCCCGATCTTGGCCCGGCCCCCGGTGAGCAGCGCACGCTTGCCGGTGAGGTCGGTGCGGGCCTCGCGGCGGGCCCGGTTCTCGGCGGCGCACTTCTGGCAGAGCTGGTGGTAGAAGTAGTCGACCTCGACGTAGCGCTGTTTGCAGATGTAACAGGAGCGGGGGCGCTGCAGTATCCCCGCGATCTGGCCCGCCCCGGTCGAGGAGGAGAGCAGGACGCCCTCGGTCTCGTCGTCGATGCGCTGGGCGGAGCCGGTCGCGGTGGCCTCGGTGACCGCCTTGTCGTGGGCGGTCTTGGCGGCCCGGCGCTCCTGCCGGCGGCGCTGCTTGACCGTGCGGTAGAGGTGCGAGGTGGCCCGGCGCACCTTGATCGCGTCGGGGTGGTCGACCTCGATCCCGTCGAGTTCCGCGAGCACGCCGAGGCACACGGCGAGGCGTTCGGGGTCGATGCCCGGCCCGTACGCCGCCTCTTCACCGGGCTCGTAGGTCCCCTCCGGGGCCGTCGGGCCGTCCTGTGTCACCGTCATCGCACTGCCGTTCCCTGATCACCGCGCGGCGCTCCGGTCGCGCCTGCCGTCGAAGGCGGAATTTTACGGAGCGCCCGGCCGCACCGCCAAACCCGGGCGGGCGGCGGGCGGCGGGCGGCGGGTGGCGGCGGCGCGGGTCCGGGCGGCGCGGCGGTCAGCGCTCGCAGACCGCGATCAGGGCCTCGACCTCGTCCGTCACCGCTCGGGCCAGCCGGTCGAGGTCGGGCACGGCCCGCGCGTCGGCGACGAGTCCGTAGTGGACCCGGCCGCGGTAGGTCGAGATCGCGACCGCCAGGGACTGGCCGGGGGCGAGCGGGGCGAAGGGGTAGACCTCGGTCAGTTGCTGCCCGCCGAGGCGCAGGCCGAGGCCGGGCAGCGGCACGCTGGTGACCAGGATGTCGAACCAGAGCCGGGCGGCCTGGCCGACGAACGGGCCGCCGAGCCGGTGCCCCAGCGCGGGCACGTGGTCGGCGAGGAGCGCCACGGCACCGGCGCCCCGGTTGGGTCCCGCGTCCTTGTTGCGGTCCATCGCGGCACGGACCGTGCCGAGGCGGCGCAACGGATCGGGGTCGCCCACCGGAAGCCGTATCAGGTAGCCGGAGAGCCGGTTGCCCTGCGGGTGGGCGGTGCGCGGGCGGCGCTTGGAGACGGGGATGAGGGCGCGCGGCGCGACCCCCTCACTGCCGTGGCCGCGCTCGTCGAGCCAGCGGCGCAGGGCGCCGGCGACGACCGCGATCAGCACGTCGTTGACGGTGCCGCCGGCGGCCTTGCGGATCCGGTGCACGTCGTCGATGTCGAGGACCACGCCCGCGGTGCGGCGCGTGCCGCTGGACGGCGCGGACAGCGCCGGGCAGGAGCGCACGTCCAGCGTGGACAGGGCGACGGAGGCGCCGATGTCCAGGGCGCGGCCGACGTCGGACAGGGCGCCCCGCAGCAGGCCGGGCAGCCTGCGTACGTCGGGTGCCGGGCGGCGCGGCGGCTCGGCGGGGCGGGGGTCGCGCCGGGGGCCCAGGTCGATGGGGTCGAGCACGCCGGCGGCGAGCTTGAGCGCCCGCAGGCCGTCGGCCAGGGCGTGGTGGAACTTGAACAGCACGGCGAAGCGGACGCCGTCCGCGCCGGGCAGGACGTGCGCTTCCCAGGGTGGCCGGTCGCGCTCCAGCGGGCACTGCATCAGCCGGCCCGCCACGGTCTGGAAGTCCTCGGTGGGCGCGTGCAGCCGCACGTGGTCCAAGGGGTCGAAGCCGGGATCGGGTTCGCGGGCCGCCCCGCCGAAGGCGAGCGGGAGGGCCAGCGGGGAGCTGATCGGCTGCCACACGTCCCGGATGCGCATGCGCAGCCCGGACACGGCGGCGGCACGGGCGGCGAGCAGGTCGGCGGCGTGCGCGCCGGCCGTGGGCGAGTGCGCGGTGAAGACACCGAGCGCGCCCAGGTGCATCGGGTGCAGATCGGATTCGATGTTCCAGAACGCCAGGTCTAGGGGGGCGAGCAGATCGGAAGTCAATGGCTTGCCTCGGATCGGCGGTGGGTGGGCGAGCAGTCAACCTCGGTCGGCGATTACGGTCAAGTACGATCAAACTACGCATAGTTAACGACATATTAAAGTCCCACCCCGCCAAAAGGGGTGGGACTCTTGAGACGCCTGAGGTCACGTCAGGGCGGGAGGCGCCGCCCCGGGCGATGTGCCCCACTCAGACGGGCGCGAGCCGACCGTGAACGCGAGGGAGCGCAGACCGCGCAGCGCGGGGGTGGTCAGGTACGTCCGCCGGTACGGCACCGAGTCCGTCCGGGCGGACTGGATGTAGCGGTCGGCGGCCGAGGTGCCGGGCGCGGTGATGGTCAGCCCGCCGCGCGGCCAGTGGCGCCGGTCGAGGGTGAGGTCGACCCGGTCGAAGACGGGCGTGGACAGGCCCCAGGTGCCGTATCCGGGCTGCACCGGGAAGATGCCGATGGACGACAGCACGTGCCAGGCCGACATGGTGCCGAGGTCGTCGTTGCCGGTCACGCCGGTCGGGGTGTCGGTGAACAGGGTCAGCGCCGCGTGCACCACGTCGGTCGTCTGCCACGGCCGGCCGGTGGAGAGATAGGTGTACGGGGCGATGAGGTCGGGCTCGTTCTGCGGGTTGTACTTGTCGGCGTTGTAGTACGCGTACGGATCGCCGTGCACCCACACCTCGCGGGCGGTGCCCGCCGGGTCGGCCAGCAGCCGGTCGTAGGCGAAGAAGGCGTCCAGCCGCTCGTTGGCCGCCCGGGTGCCGCCGATCAGGTCCACCATGCCGGGCAGGTCCTGCGGGACCAGCCACTGGTACTGCCAGGCAGTGCCCTCGTGGAAGCCGACGCTGCGCGCCGGGTCGGCCGGTCCGGTGAAGGCGCCGGAGGCGTCCCGGGCCCGGAAGAAACCGGTCGAGGCGTCGAAGACGTTGCGGTAGTTGCGGGCGCGGGCCGCGTACCGCGCGGCGTCCGCGGTGTGGCCGAGGCCGCCCGCCATCCGCGCGAGCACGGCGTCCGACAGGGCGTACTCCAGCGTCACCGAGCCGCCCTGGTGGTAGTCCGAGTCGCCGAGCTTGGCCTGCGGGCGGGCCTTGTCGTACGGGGCGAAGCCGTGCGCGATGTACTCGGCGTTGGCCTCGCGGCCCGCCATCGGCACCCCGGCCGGCGGCACGCCGTCGGCGTTCCGCTTCAGCACGCGGTAGGCCCGCTCCTCGTAGCCCTTGAGCAGCCCCTGCTGGTAGGCGTTGGTCAGGAACGGGGTGACCGGGTCGCCGGTCATGATGTTCGTCTCGACCGTGCCGTAACCCCACTTGGGCAGCCAGCCGCCCTCCTCACCGACGCGGACCACCGAGACGGCCATGTCCCGGGCCTCCCGCGGGGCGAGCAGGCCGAGGAGCTGGCACTGGGTGCGGTAGGTGTCCCACAGCGACCAGTTCTGGTAGTAGGTGAAGCCCCGCGCGCGGTGGACCTTCCGGTCCCAGCCCAGGTAGCGGCCGTCGGCGTCGTTGCCGACGTTGGGGCTCAGGAAGGAGCGGTAGAGCGACGAGTAGAAGGTGCGCCGCCGCTCCTCCGCCCCGCCGCGGACGCGGACCGTGCCCAGCCGGTCCTCCCAGGCCCGCCGGGCCGCGTCGCGCACGGCGTCGAAGGAACGGCCGCCCTCCGCGCCCAGGTTGGCCGCCGCGCCCCGCGCGTCGACGTACGACAGGGCGGTGGTCGCCGTGACGGTGCGCTCCCGGGTCGTGTCGAAGCGCAGGTAGGCGCCCCCGGGCCCGGTCCGCGACCCGGGGGTGACGGTGGCACCGTCCCAGGTGCCGTACGCGGTGAACGGCCGGTCGAAGCGGGTGACCGTGTACACGGTGTAGGGCAGGGTGTCCCGGCAGAAGCCGCGGCCGGTGATCTCGGTGCGCACGGTACGGTCGTCGAGGATCTCCACCCGGCTGGAGACCGCCTTGTGCAGCGCCTGGGCCGCGTTCAGCAGGACGTTGGCCCGGTCGGTGGCGGGGAAGGTGTAGCGCTGCACACCGGTGCGCGCGGTCGCGGTCAGTTCGGCCTCGATCCCGGACGCCAGGCCGACCCGGTAGTAGCCGGGGCTCGCCCGCTCGTCGTCGTGCCGGAACGCGGCGGCGTACCGGGCGTAGTCCGTCTGCGTGACCTCGCCGGTGGTCGGCAGCGCGGGCAGGTCGCCGCCGAGGCGGCAGCCGACGCCCGAGAGGTGGACCAGGGAGAAGCCGCGGATGCGGTCGTGGGAGTAGTCGTAGCCGGTCCTGTGCCCGGTGTCCGGGGACAGTTGCACCATGCCGAAGGGCACGGTGGCGCCGGGGAAGGTGTTGCCCTCGTTCTGGGTTCCGATGAACGGGTTGACCAGGTCGGTGAGGTGGCCGACGGTAGGCTCGGCGGCCCGTGCGGCGGGGGTGGTGAACAGCGCGGACGCCGCCATCACCCCGGCCAGGCACAGCCGCGGTCGCCAGGTCGCTCTCATCTCGGATGACCTCCGGATCTCGAATCGTTGACTGCATCCTGAGGTCCGGAGGTCCGCAAGCCCGGGATCCCGCGGGGACCGTCCGCGGCGCGTCGCCCGCACGGCGGTGCCTGGCGCCGGTGCCGGGGTCCATGGAAGCCGCAGCCGCCGCCCCGGCCCGGTCCGCCTCCGTTCCCCGGCCACCCGCCCGGGTCCGGGAGCCGCCGGGCCGGGGCCACGCGGAGGTCACCTCCCGGTCATCCGGGGTCGGCGGGCGGGGCGGGGCGCGGCGGCCGGGTGAAACAGCAGTCGCCGCAGATCCCGCCGCCGGGGACGCGGTAGTAGAGGCAGCAGCTGCGGCGCCGGAAGGCGGCTGCGGTGAAGACGCCGGTGGCGCTCAGCGGCGGGTGGGCGAAGAGTTCCGCGGTGAGCGCGCGGGCCCGGTCCGCGACGTCGTCACGGCCGCCGCCGCGCGCCCAGCGGTCCAGTTCGCGGGCCGCCCCGGCGAGCGCCGCGCCCGCGTTCCCCCACAGCAGTCCCGCCGCGGTCCCGTAGCGGGCGCGCAACGCCTCGCCGAGGGGCCGGAGATGGCCGTGCAGGACGGTGTCCGTCAGCACGGCGGCGGTCGCGGGCAGGGCGCGCACCTCGGTCAGCCACAGGTCGTCGGGGGCCGCGGCGTCCGGGTCCCAGCGCAGCAGGCGCGGGTCGAGGTCGGGTACGCCGCCGTACAGGGCGGCGCAGCCGAGCGCCACCGACCACAGCCGGGCCGCGAGCCCCTGCTGGGCGATGGACGCGCACACCCGGGGCTCGGGTGCGCGCAGCCGCTGCCCGACGACTCCCACACGGAAAGCGAGCGGACTGCCATGCGCGTCCGGCCTCGTGACGTCCTGCGACCTCGTGACGTCCTCCGGCTTCCTGAGACCGTCCGGCATCGCGTCGTCGCCCGGCCTCGTGCCGCCGCCCGGTCCGGGGGCACCGTCCGGCCTCGTGACGTCGTAGGCGTCCGCGAGCGTCGGCAGCGGCCGGGACGGCGCCACGCCCGCGGGTCCGGTCGTGCGCAGGACGAAGAAACCTCCGAGGGGACGGAGCGCGGCGAGGTCGGGATCGAGGTCCACGGACAGGAGTAGTACCAGGCCGCGGACGGCACGCGGAACCGGCGTACACCACGCGTCGCCCGCCCATGGGATGACCGGGGCAGGACCGTACTCCATCGGCAGTAGGAGGCATTGCCTGCTCAAGTACGACGACGGGAAGCACCGGGACGGGCAGAGTGTTGGACATGGAAGAAGATCGTTCGCCGCGCCGGGCCCCGCGCCTCGGCTTCACGCAGAGGAGCAGTTCATGAATGCCCTCGCGTTGTCCGTGGTGCTGTCGTTCGTCTCCGCCGTCGCCTACGCCGGCGGAGCGATCGTGCAGGAGCAGATCGCGGTGTCCTCCTCCCCCGGCGAGCGGTACGCGCTGCTGCGCCGAGGGAGCTGGTGGGCGGCGATGGCGCTGAACGGACTCGGCGGACTGCTGCACGTGGTGGCACTGGCCTACGGCCCGCTCAGCCTGGTGCAGCCGCTGGGCGCGCTGACCATAGTGTTCGCGCTGCCCATGGCGGCGTTGTTCGTCGGCCGCAGGGCCGGGGGCACGGCCTGGCGCGGCGCGGTCATGGCCACGGTGGGCCTCGCGGGCCTGCTGTCCCTGGTCGGCACGTCCGACGGGCGGTCGCTCGACGGCACCGAGCAGATGGAGGTCGGGCTCGTCACGGGCGGTGCGGTCGTGGCGCTGATGGTCGCGGGCCGGGCGGTGCACCGGCACCGGGCGGTGCGCAGCGTGCTGCTCGCCACCGCGTCCGGCATCGCCTTCGGCATGTCCTCCGTGTTCACCAAGACCGTCGCGGTCGACTGGGCCCACGGGATCGCCCTGGCGGACCTGCCGTCGCTGGCCGTGATCGGCGTGTTCGCCGTCGGCGGTGTGCTGCTGTCGCAGTCCTCGTACCGTGGCGGCGGTCTGGCCGCGCCGCTCGCCACGCTGACCGTGGTGAACCCGGTGCTGGCCGCCGCGGTCGGCCTCACGATGTTCGGCGAGACGTTCCGGCACGGCTCCGCGGGCACGGCCCTCGCGCTGGGCTGCGGCGTGCTGACGGCGGGCGGACTGATCCTGCTGACGACCGAACGCATCAGGCCCGCGGAACCGCTCCCCGCCGAGCCGCTGCCCTCGGCCGGTACGGGGTCGCTGCCCCTGTCCGCGCTCGCCGGGCCCGTGGCGGCCGGGGAGCCGCTCGTCGCACTGCCGCAACAGCGCGGCGCGGCGGACCGCGCGGAACCGGGTACCGGCCGGGCGGCCGAGCCGAGGACGGCGCCGTCGGACCCCGGTCCGGCGCCCGAGCCGAAGACCGTCGTACCGCCGGGCGGAGGGCACGAGGGCGAAGGCGGAGGGGGGACGTCGGCCCCGTACGTGCTCTCCGCCTCCTACGGCCCGTTCCACAGCGGAGTCTGCCTGCCGCTGGCGTTCCCGGACGAGCACTGCGCCAAGGTCAGATCCTGACGCCGCCGGCCCGGAGGTAGGCGAGCGGGTCGACGTCGGTGCCGAAACCGGGCCCCGTGCGCACCTCGAAGTGCAGATGCGGCCCCGTGGAGTTCCCGGTGGACCCCGAGCGGCCGATGCGCTGCCCGGCGGTCACCGGCCGGCCCGCCTTCACGGAGATCGCCGACAGGTGGGCGTACTGGGTGTAGCGGCCGTCGGCGTGCCGGATCACCACCTGGTAGCCGAACGAGCCGCCCCAGCCCGCCGAGACCACGTGCCCGGCCGCGACCGCCTTGACCGGGGTCCCGGTGGGCACCGGGAAGTCGACTCCGGTGTGGTAGCCCTTCGACCAGTGGCTGCCCGAGGCGTGGTACTGCGTGCCCGTGGCGGCGCTCACGGGCGCGACGCGGGAATGGGCGCCGGACGACGAGGCGTGCGTGCTGCCGGCTGCCTTCTTCGCCCCCGAGGTGTCTTTCTTCGCCTCTGATTTCGCCTCTGATTTCGCTTGGGGCTTCGCTTCGTGTTTCGCGTCGTGTTTCGCGTCGTGTTTCGCCTCGGGAGAGGTCTTCTTCGCCTGCTGGGCTTTCTTCTCCGTCTGCTCGGCCCGCTCCGCCTTCTGGGTCTTCTTCGTCGTCTTCTTCGTCCCGGCCGGTCTCTTCGCCTCCGGTGCGGCCTGCCTGCTGCCCGGTGCGGTCTGCCGCGCGTCAGCGGGCTTCTTCTCCGCCGCCCCGGTCCCGGTGCGGCTGCCGGTCGCCGGGGCCGCCTCGGCCCGCAGGTCCAGCCGCTGTCCCGGCAGGATCAGATCGGGGTCGGCGCCGACCGTGCTCCGGTTGGCGGAGTACAGCCGCTGCCAGCCGCCCCGCACCTGTCGGTCGTAGGCGATGCCAGAGAGCGTGTCGCCCCGCACCACGGTGTACATCCGTGCCCGGCCCGCCCGGGACTGCGGCGTGGTCTGCGGCTGTACCTCGCTCGTCGCGCTCTGGACGGGCCGGGTCGCGGCGCTCTCCGTGCGGGTACCGGAGGCATCGCCCTTGGTGAGGCCCGACGGGGGCGCGCAGGCCGGCCAGGCACCGGGTCCCTGTCCGTCGAGCACCTTCTCGGCGACGGCGATCTGCTGCTCCCGGGTGGCCAGATCGGCCCGCGGGGCGTACGCCGTGCCGCCGAAGGCCGCCCAGGTGGACTGCGTGAACTGGAGCCCGCCGTAGTACTCGTTGCCCGTGTTGACGCTCCAGTCGCCGCTCGACTCGCAGGCGGCGACCTTGTTCCAGGTGACCGCGTCGGCCGCGTGCGCCGTCGGGGCGCCGATCAGCGGGATCGCGATGCCGACACCGCCTGCCGTGGCGGTGAGCGAGGCGCGGTTGATCCTGTTCGGCTGGTACCGGCGATGCCGGCCGCGTACGGCCATTCAGAGCCCCCTCGACATGAGCAGGAGGGGCAAAGGTAAGGGCCGCGAACTGGCCATGACAAGACAGCAATCAGCCGCTCTGCGGGGCAAGCGTCCGGGAATCCGCACCGGTTGGAATACGGCTGGGTCAGCCGGGGCTTGTAGTGCGTGTCCGTCCGCGTGGTCGGAACAATCAGGACGTGCGGTCGGCCTACCGGCAAGTCAGGATGGTCAGGGGCAATACTGGCGGCACGACCGGCACCATCGGAGCCCAGGATCTTTTAGGAGCCATCCGTATGAGCACTTCAGCCCAGATCGGCGTCACAGGTCTGGCGGTCATGGGCCGCAACCTCGCCCGCAACTTCGCGCGCAACGGATACACGGTCGCGGTGCACAACAGGACCGCGTCCCGGACCCAGGCGCTGGTGAAGGAGTTCGGCCACGAGGGGGACTTCGTGCCCGCCGAGACCGCCAAGGAGTTCGTGGCGGCGCTGGAGCGGCCACGGCGCCTGGTCATCATGGTGAAGGCCGGCGAACCGACCGACGCGGTGATCCAGGAGTTCGCCCCGCTCCTGGAACCCGGTGACATGATCATCGACGGCGGCAACGCCCACTTCGCGGACACCCGGCGCCGCGAGCGCGAGCTGCGCGAGCAGGGCATCCACTTCGTGGGCACGGGCATCTCCGGCGGCGAGGAGGGTGCGCTGCACGGCCCGAGCATCATGCCGGGCGGCTCCAAGGAGTCGTACGACTCCCTCGGCCCGATGCTGGAGAAGATCTCCGCGAAGGCCGGTGACGGGGCGCCCTGTGTGACCCATGTCGGCCCCGACGGCGCCGGGCACTTCGTGAAGATGGTGCACAACGGCATCGAGTACGCCGACATGCAGCTCATCGGCGAGGCATACCAGTTGCTCCGCGATGTCGCCGGATACTCCCCCGCCCAGATCGCGGACATCTTCCGCACCTGGAACACGGGCCGGCTCGACTCGTATCTGATCGAGATCACGGCCGAGGTGCTGTCCCATGTGGACGCGGCGACGGGCAAGCCGTTCGTGGACGTGGTGGTGGACCAGGCGGAGCAGAAGGGCACCGGCCGCTGGACCGTCCAGATCGCCCTCGAACTGGGCGTTCCGGTGTCCGGTATCGCCGAGGCCGTGTTCGCCCGCTCGCTGTCCGGCCACGCGGCGCTGCGGGCGGCCTCGCAGGGCCTGGCCGGCCCGAAGCCGACCACGCTCGGCGACGCGGAGGCGGCGGCCTTCGCCGACCGCGTGGAGCAGGCGCTGTACGCGTCGAAGATCGTGTCGTACACGCAGGGATTCCACGAGATCGCCGCGGGCAGCGAGGAGTACGACTGGGACATCGACCTCGGCGCGATCGCCTCCATCTGGCGGGGCGGCTGCATCATCCGGGCGGCGTTCCTGGACCGTATCCGTGCCGCGTACGACGCCCGGCCGGACCTGCCGAGCCTGCTGTCCGACGAGACGTTCGCGCAGGAGATCGCGGCGGCGCAGGACGACTGGCGCGAGGTGCTGGTCGCCGCGACCCGGCAGGGCGTCGCCGCCCCCGGCTTCTCCGCCGCCCTCGCCTACTACGACGCGCTGCGCGCCGAACGGCTGCCGGCCGCGCTGACCCAGGGGCAGCGGGACTTCTTCGGGGCGCACACCTACCGGCGGGTGGATCGGGACGGCTCGTTCCACACGCTGTGGGGTGGGGATCGGTCCGAGGTCAAGGCGTAGGCGCTCCGCTGGGTGGGGGTGTTCGGCTGTGCTCGGTCCGCTTCAGGGGGCGAGCGGGGCGGGGTGTTCTTCGGCTGCGGCAAGAGTGTGGCTGGGCGCGCCGCTCCCCGCGCCCCTTAAGGGCGCCCACCAGGACCGGGGCTGACACGCTCGGTCCGCTTCAAGGCACGAACGGGGCAAGGCGTTCTTCGGCCGCGGCAAGACTGTGGCTGGGCGCGCCGTTCCCCGCGCCCCTTAAGGGCGCCTACCGGGACCGGGGCTGACACGCTGGTCGGGTCAGGGGTGGGCCCGGTTCGGGGGTGGGGGGTGGCTCTGGGCCGGGTGGGATCGGTGAGGGTGAGGGTTCTGGGGGTGGGCCCGGGGGTCGGGGCGGGAGTGGGCCCGGTGGTGGGGGTGGTTCGGGGGCCGGGGGCGGCTCGGGGGGTGGGACCGGGGTCGGGTACGGGTCCGGGGGCCGGGGGCCCGGTCCGGGCGCGGGTTCGGGATGCGGATTGCTCATGACGTCCTCCGGCCGGGCGCTCGACATCGCCTCTGGGCTACTCCCCAGGTACCCGACACCGCCGCCACCACTCACCGCGGACCCGGCACCGACCCGCCCGGCCTGCGCGGGCGCCCCCGTGCCGACGGCGTCGATGCGGCGGGCGCCGCCGGGCGGGAACCCTCGGGGAGGTCAGAACCGGCCGGGGTGCGCCACCAGCCAGGCGCGCGCGGCGGTCAGCAGCTCGGGATCGGCCGCGGGCGCCTCCTCGGGGTGGCGCGCCGCCCACTTCACGACGTACGGGCACAGCGGGGCCACCTGCACGCCCTCGCGCCCGGCGATGGCGTACAGCTCCCGGGCCAGGGAGCCCGCGATGCCCTTGCCCTCGTGCGCCGGTTCCACGATGGTGTGGACGGGGACCAGCGCACGTCCCGGTGCCTCCAGGACGAAGTACTCGATGCGGCCGACGACTTCGGCGCCGGAGACGGCCTCCAGACGGCCCGCCGCCCGGTCGTCGCGGATCTCGATGTCACTCATGGCTACGCACACCCTCCTGCTTTCGGTCAGCCGAGCGTAGCCCATGGTGATCAGTACGACGGTGGTCCGCGAGCCGGGTCCGCACGACGGCGGCAGCCGCGCTCAGCCCGCCGTCAGCTGCGCGTCCTGCCCCTCGAACTGGGTGCGGTACAGCTCCGCGTACCGCCCGTCCGCCGCCAGCAGTTCCTCGTGGGTGCCCCGTTCCACGATGTGCCCGGCCTCGACCACCAGGATCAGGTCCGCCGTCCGGACCGTGGACAGCCGGTGGGCGATCACCACCGCGGTCCGTCCCTCCAGCGCCTCCGCCAGCGCCTCCTGGACGGCCGCCTCGGAGGTGTTGTCCAGGTGGGCGGTGGCCTCGTCCAGGATGACGACGCGCTGCCGGGCCAGCAGCAGCCGGGCGATCGTCATGCGCTGGCGCTCGCCGCCGGAGAGCCGGTAGCCGCGTTCGCCGACCACGGTGTCGAGTCCGTCGGGCAGCTCCCGTACGACCTCGTCGAGGCGGGCCCGGGTCAGCGCCTCCCACAGTTCGGCGTCGTCGGCCGTGGGGCGGGCCAGCAGCAGGTTGGCCCGCACGGTGTCGTGGAAGAGGTGGCCGTCCTGGGTGACCATGCCGAGGGTGGCCCGCAGCGAGCCCGCGCCGAGGTCGCGGACGTCGACGCCGCCGATCCTGACGGCGCCCGCGTCGACGTCGTACAGGCGCGGCAGCAGCTGCGCGATGGTCGACTTGCCGGCGCCCGAGGAGCCGACGAGGGCCACGGTCTGCCCGGGTTCGGCGCGGAAGGAGATGCCGTGCAGGACCTCGGCGCCGCCGCGCGTGTCCAGCGTCGCGACCTCCTCCAGGGAGGCGAGGGAGACCTTGTCGGCGGACGGGTAGCCGAAGCGGACGTCCGCGAACTCCACGGTCACGGGACCCGCGGGGACCTCCCGCGCGTCCGGCCGCTCGGTCAGGAGCGGCTTCAGGTCCAGCACCTCGAAGACCCGCTCGAAGCTGACCAGCGCGCTCATCACCTCGACCCGGGCACCGGCGAGCGCGGTCAGCGGCGCGTACAGGCGGGTCAGCAGCAGCGCCAGCGACACCACGGCGCCCGGTTCCAGGGTGCCGCGCAGCGCGAAGAAGCCGCCGAGCCCGTAGACCAGGGCGAGGGCCAGGGAGGACACCAGGGTGAGCGCCGTGATGAACGCCGACTGGGCGGTCGCCGATCGGATGCCGATGTCCCGCACCCGGCCGGCGCGGGCCGCGAACTCCGCCGACTCCTCCTCCGGCCGGCCGAACAGCTTCACCAGGGTCGCGCCGGGGGCGGAGAAGCGCTCGGTCATGCGGGTGCCCATCGCCGCGTTGAGCGCCGCCGCCTCGCGCTGCATCCGGGCCATCCGGCTGCCCATCCGGCGGGCCGGGATCACGAACACCGGGAGCAGCACCAGCGCGAGCAGGGTGATCTGCCAGGACAGGGTGAGCATGACGGCGAGGGTGAGCAGCAGTGTGACGACGTTGCTCACCACTCCGGACAGGGTGTTGCTGAACGCCCGCTGCGCCCCGATGACGTCGTTGTTGAGCCGGCTGACGAGCGCTCCGGTACGCGTGCGGGTGAAGAACGCGACCGGCATCCGCTGCACATGGTCGAACACAGCCGTCCGCAGGTCGAGGATGAGTCCTTCCCCGAGCGTCGCCGAGAGCCGCCTGCCGAGGATGCCGAGGGCCGCCTCGGCCACCGCGATCAGGGCGATCAGCAGGGCCAGCCGGACGACCGTGGCCGGGTCTCCGTGCGAGACGATCGCGTCCACGACGCGTCCCGCGAGCACCGGGGTGGCGACGGCGAGGAGCGCCGTCACCACCCCGAGCAGGACGAACCGGGCGATCCGGCGGCGGTGCGGCCGGGCGAAGACGGCGATACGGCGCAGGGTGGCGCGCGCCAGCGGGCGCCGTTCCTGTTGGGCGGTCATCACGCTGTGCAGTTGCGTCCAGGCTGTGGTCTCCATGCTCATGGAAGAGAACCTAGAACCTCAAGCATCCTTGAGGTCAACCATTACCGGACGTCACCGGCCCGAGCCTGCGATCCCCGACCCGGGCCGGGTGGCCACGCCCCCTGCCGTCGCCCCGAACCGGACGGCCCGCAACCGGTCCGCGCCGGCCGACACCCGACCGCCCCGAGCCGGAGGGCTCCCGCCGATCCCGAGCAGGCTGACACCTGCCTGTCCCCGGTCGGACAGCCGCCCACCGGTCCCCGGTCGGGCGGACCCCGCAGACCCCGCAGACCCCGCAGACCCCGCGGACCCCGCAGACCCCTCAGACCCCGCAGACCCGAGACGAACGGGCGGTTCGCCTCTCTCCTCCCCCACCCGCTTCCCGCATGTAATCCGCTGTCCCCGATCCGGCTACCCGCCGTTGGGGCGGTGCGGAAAGCCTCTCCGAGTGTGACAGCGGCACAACTCCCCGATCCCCGCCCGCGGCCCCGCCGCCTCTGGCGGCTCCCCGTCCGCCAAGTCCTGTGCCTGGCCCCACTCGTACTCGTGGCCGTGGTCGCGGTGCAGCACCGCTCCGTGCTCGCGGAAGGCTTCGGCCATCTGCGGTCCGCGTCCTGGCCCTGGCTGCTGGCCGCCGGCGGTGCCACCTGCCTGACCTGGGTGGCGGCGGCCGTCACCCGGCAGGGCGCGGTGGTGCAGCCGCTGCCCAAACGGCGGCTGCTGGCCACCCAGTTGGCGGCGTACGCGGCCAATCACCTGCTGCCGACGGGTCTTGGTTCGAGCGCGGTCAACCTGCGCTTCATGACCGTGTGCGGGATCCCGCTGGCCCGTTCGTCGGCCGCGGTCGCGCTGTACCTGCTGGCCGAATCCGTGGGCCGGGTGGGCCTGTTGGCCGCGCTGCTGATCGCCTTCCCGCACGCGCTGCGGCTCGGCGGCCTGCTGCCCGCCGGTGCGACGGGCCCGCTCGGGCTGATCATCGGCGCCCTGCTGGTGGTGGCGGCGGGCGTGCTGGTGTTCGTCCGGCGGCTGCGCACGGCCGTGTGGTCCTTCCTGCGCAGCGCGCTGGGCGAGGCCCGCTCGGTGCACACCCGTCCGTCCCGGGCGCTGGCCCTGTGGGGCGGCTCGCTGGCCTTCCCGGCGCTCCAGGCGGCCGGTCTCGCCGCGGTGGGGCGGGCGCTCGACCTGCCGGTGGCGCCCGCGCACATGGCGCTGGCCTATCTCGCGGCGACGGTGGCGGTGGCGCTGGTGCCCACGCCGGGTGGCCTCGGGTCCGTCGAGGCCGCGCTGATCGTGGCCCTGGTGGCGGCGGGCGGCCCGGTCGCGGTCGCCACCGCGGTGGTCCTCGCCTACCGGATCATCACCGTGTGGGTGCCGCTGCTGCCGGGTGCGCTGACGCTGGGCGCGCTGGTGCGGTTGAAGGTGATCTGAGGCAGAGTTGGCCCTCCGAGCCGGCCGGGCGCGGCCCGGCCGGTGCCCGAGGGAGGAGAGCCGCCCGTGCCGGTCCGCCTGGAGCGCGAGGAGCACGTCACCACCGTCGTCCTGTCCCGGCCCGGGGCCCGCAACGCGGTGGACGGTCCGACCGCGGTCGAACTCGCGGCCGCCTTCCGCGCGTTCGAGGCCGACGAGAGAGCCCGGGTGGCGGTGCTGTGGGGTGAGGGGGGCACGTTCTGCGCGGGCGCGGACCTGAAGGCGCTGGGCACCGAGCGGGCCAACCGGGTGGCCGAGGACGGTGACGGCCCGATGGGGCCGACCAGGATGCGGCTGTCCAAGCCGGTGATCGCCGCGGTCGCCGGGCACGCCGTCGCCGGGGGCCTGGAACTCGCCCTGTGGTGCGACCTGCGGGTGGCGGAGGAGGACGCGGTGTTCGGCGTGTACTGCCGCCGCTGGGGCGTGCCGCTCGTCGACGGCGGCACGGTACGGCTTCCCCGGCTGATCGGCACCGGCCGGGCGCTGGACATGATCCTCACCGGCCGGCCGGTGCCCGCCCGGGAGGCGTACGGGATGGGCCTGGCCGACCGGGTGGTGCCCGCCGGCCGGGCCCGCGCCGAGGCGGAGGAACTCGCCGCGGCCATCGCCCGTTTCCCGCAGGCGTGTCTGCGCGCCGACCGGGCGTCGGTCCTGGAGCAGGAGGGGCTGACGGAGCCGGAGGCGCTGCGGGGCGAGTTCCGGCACGGGGCGGCCGTGCTGGCGGAGGCGCTGGACGGCGCGGCGCGGTTCGCCGGGGGTGCCGGGCGGCACGGTTCCTTCACCGACCTGTGAGCGGCACGTCCGGGGCACGGGCCGCCGTACCCCGGAGGTCCGGCACCGGCGACACCTCGCGCGGAGCACCCGCCCGAGGTCCGCGCGGTTCGCCCACGGTGCGAACTCCTGTACGGATACGGCAGGATGAGCGGCGCGGCCGGCCCTTCGCACCGTACGGTCGGCGCGCTCGCACACCCCGGAAACGAGCAGGTGAACAACGTGACGAGACTTCACATCCGGCCGCCCCAGACGCGGACGACCGCGCGGCGCCCCGCCGGGGGTGACCGGTGAACCGCGCACTCACCGCGCACGACCTGATCATCGCCGGAATCGCCGTGGCGGCGGGCGTACTGGCCGCGTTCCTGTCCCGGACGCTGCTGCGCTGGCTGGCGGGGCACGCCAAGCGGACCCGCTGGAGCGGCGACGACGTCGTCGTGGACGCGCTGCGCACGGTGGTGCCGTGGGCGGCCGTCGCCGCCGGTGGAGCCGCCGCGGCGGCCGTGCTGCCGCTGACCCCGACCGTGCGGCACCACACCCAGCAGGCGTTGCAGGTGCTGCTCATCCTCGTGGTGAGCGGGGCCACGGCCCGGGTGGTCGCCGGTCTGGTGCGGACGGTCACGCAGTCCCGCTCCGGAGTGGCCGGATCGGCCACGATCTTCGTGAACATCACCCGCGTGCTGGTCCTCGCCATCGGCTTCCTGGTGACGCTCCAGACGCTGGGCATCTCGATCGCGCCGCTGCTGACCGCCCTGGGCGTGGGCGGGCTGGCGGTGGCCCTCGCGCTCCAGGACACCCTGGCCAACCTCTTCGCGGGCATCCACATCCTCGCCTCCAAGACGGTCCAGCCGGGTGACTACATCCGGCTGAGCAGCGGGGAGGAGGGCTACGTCGTCGACATCAACTGGCGCCAGACGACGGTCCGGCAGCTCTCCAACAACCTGGTGGTCATCCCCAACGGCCAGCTGGCGAAGACGAACATGACCAACTTCACGCGTCCCGAGCAGGAGTTGACGATCCTGGTGCAGGTGGGCGTCGCCTACGACAGCGACCTGGACCAGGTCGAGCGGGTGACGGGCGAGGTGGTCGCGGAGGTGATGACGGAGATCACCGGCGCGGTTCCCGAGCACGAGCCCGCGATCCGCTTCCACACCTTCGGCGACTCCCGGATCGGGTTCACGGTCATCCTGGGCGTGGGTGAGTTCAGCGATCAGTACCGGATCAAGCACGAGTTCATCAAGCGCCTGCACCGGCGCTACCGCGAGGAGGGCATCCGCATCCCGGCCCCGGCACGGACGGTCGCGCTCCAGCAGGGCGCCGTGGTGCTCCCCCAGCAGCGCGAGGGCGAGAACGAACCGGACGACATGGACTCCCCTCGCCTTCTCTGACGACCTCCGACAACCGCGGCACCGTAGGAGATGAGGGACGAGGGAGAGGGGACGAGGGACGCCACCTTGCGTGGCGGGCCGACGCCGCTGCGTATCGGGAAGAGTCTCGACACGGCGCGCGGACCGTTCCCCGGCCGGGTGGCAGGCACCGGAACGGCATGGCATGGCGCGCGGGGATCGCGGGGTCCACCGCGCCGGCCTCGCAGGGCGGCGGGCCCCGGCCGCGGCAGACGCAGGTCACAGGAGCGGAGCGGTGGTGCGGGAAAGCCGAGCCGCGACGCGGGGGTGGCGGAATCACCGCACCCGTGGGGCGTGCGGTCTTGCCGAGTCGTCGGCCACTGTCGAGTCGGGAGCCGGCACGAGATATCTTGATGTCGAGCAATGTTGCAGACGTGGAGCGGAGCACCCGGTGACTGACTCGACCATCATCTACACCTACACAGACGAGGCCCCGGCCCTGGCGACGCACTCGTTCCTGCCGGTGATCCAGGCGTACGCCTCGCAGGCCGGTGTCGCCGTGGAGACCCGCGACATCTCGCTGGCGGGCCGCATCATCGCCGTCTTCCCGGAGTACCTGAACGAGGGCCAGCGGATCCCGGACGCCCTGTCGGAGCTGGGTGAGCTGGCCAGGACGCCCGAGGCCAACATCGTCAAGCTGCCGAACATCTCGGCGTCGATCCCGCAGCTGAAGGCGGCGGTCGCCGAGCTGCAGGGCAAGGGCTACGCGCTGCCGGACTACCCGGACGACCCGAAGTCGGACGAGGAGCGCGAGATCCGCGCCCGTTACGACAAGGTCAAGGGCTCGGCCGTCAACCCGGTGCTGCGCGAGGGCAACTCCGACCGCCGCGCCCCCGCCTCGGTGAAGAACTACGCCAAGACCCACCCGCACCGCATGGGCGCCTGGACCGAGCAGTCCAAGACCAATGTGTCGACGATGGGCGTGGACGACTTCCGCTCCACCGAGAAGTCCGCCGTGATCTCCGAGAACGGTTCGCTGCGCATCGAGCTGTCGGGCGACGACGGCTCCACCACCGTGCTGCGCGAGTCCGTACCGGTCCTCGCGGGCGAGGTCGTCGACGCCTCGGTGATGCGTGTCGCCGCGCTGCGCGAGTTCCTCTCCGCGCAGGTCGCCCGCGCCAAGCAGGAGGGCGTCCTGTTCTCCGTGCACCTGAAGGCCACGATGATGAAGGTCTCCGACCCGATCATCTTCGGCCATGTGGTGCGCGTCTTCTTCCCGAAGACGTTCGCGAAGTACGGCGAGACCTTCGCCGCGGCCGGTCTGACCCCGAACGACGGCCTGGGCGGCATCTTCAAGGGCCTGGAGTCCCTGCCCGACGGTGCCGAGATCAAGGCGTCCTTCGACGCCGAGCTGGCCGAGGGTCCCGAGCTGGCGATGGTCGACTCCGACAAGGGCATCACCAACCTGCACGTCCCCTCCGACGTGATCGTGGACGCCTCCATGCCGGCCATGATCCGCACCTCCGGTCACATGTGGGGCCCGGACGGCCAGGAGCACGACACCCTCGCGGTGCTGCCGGACTCCAGCTACGCCGGTGTCTACCAGGCCGTGCTCGACGACTGCCGCGCGCACGGCGCCTACGACCCGGCCACCATGGGCTCGGTCCCGAACGTGGGCCTCATGGCGCAGAAGGCCGAGGAGTACGGCAGCCACGACAAGACCTTCGAGATCCCGGTCACCGGCACCGTCCGGCTGGTCGACCAGGCCGGCGAGGTCGTCCTGGAGCAGACCGTCTCCGCAGGTGACATCTTCCGGGCCTGCCAGACCAAGGACGCCCCGATCCGCGACTGGGTGAAGCTGGCCGTCACCCGGGCCCGCGCCACCGGCGACCCGGCCGTGTTCTGGCTGGACGAGACCCGCGCCCATGACGCCGCGCTGATCGAGAAGATCAAGGCGTACCTGCCGGAGCACGACACCGAGGGTCTGGAGATCAAGGTCCTCGCCCCGGTGGAGGCCGCGAAGCTCTCCGTCGAGCGCATCCGGCGCGGCGAGAACACCATCTCCGTCACCGGCAACGTGCTCCGCGACTACCTGACCGACCTGTTCCCGATCCTGGAGCTGGGCACCAGTGCCAAGATGCTGTCGGTCGTCCCGCTGATGGCGGGCGGCGGCCTCTTCGAGACGGGCGCCGGCGGTTCCGCTCCCAAGCACGTCCAGCAGTTGGTCAAGGAGAACTACCTGCGCTGGGACTCCCTGGGGGAGTTCTTCGCGCTGGTGCCGTCCTTCGAGCAGTACGCGAAGACCACCGGCAACGCCCGGGCCCAGGTCCTCGCCGACACCCTGGACCGCGCCACGGCGACCTTCCTCAACGAGAACAAGTCGCCGACCCGCCGCGTCGGCGGCATCGACAACCGCGGCAGCCACTTCTACCTGTCCCTGTACTGGGCCCAGGAGCTGGCCCGGCAGACCGACGACGCCGACCTGGCCAAGGCGTTCGCCGCGTTCGCCGAGACGCTCACCGCGCAGGAGCAGAAGATCGTGGACGAGCTGGGCGCCGTCCAGGGTTCCCCGGCCGACATCGGCGGCTACTACCAGCCGGAGAAGGCCAAGGCCGACAAGGTGATGCGCCCGTCCGCCACGTGGAACGAGGCGCTCGCCGCCCTGAGCTGACCCGAGCCGCAGGCCCCTCGCGGCCACCCGCTCCGCCCCGGCCGGCGAACTGCCCGGCCGGGGCGGAGCCATGTCCGCCGCCGGTGCCCCGGGCCCCGGCCGGGCGCTGTTCGTGAACGCTCGATGTCGGGGGCGTGGGAACGCTGGCCGCCCGTCACGCCGTGTGGTTACCTCCTCACAGGCCCGCGCTCGTGCCCCGGCGCCCCATCGATCACGGGCGGGTCACTGCCACGGTTGCCACCCGCCCGAGGTGACGGGGCCTGCATCACTCCCACCGCTCCCGTCACACATTTCACCGCTATCCACCCATTCACCCACTTCATTACACTTGCATCATCTTTCTCGCCTTTCATCAACTTTTATCCGCATTCCCCCCAGTCGTACGTCTCTCCGTCGCCGCACGCCTTCGATCCGCCCTGCCGCACGAGGAGCACCATGAGCCAGCCCATCGACTCCGTCACCGCCGGTCACACCCCCGAGGAGGACCCCGCGGGATCCGACACCCCGGCCTGGTCGTTCGAGACCAAGCAGATCCACGCCGGGGCCGCGCCGGACCCCGCGACCGGCGCCCGCGCCACCCCGATCTACCAGACGACGTCGTTCGTCTTCCGGGACACCCAGCACGCCGCCGACCTGTTCGCGCTGGCCGAGCCCGGCAACATCTACACCCGCATCCACAACCCCACCCAGGACGTGTTCGAGCAGCGCGTCGCCGCGCTGGAGGGCGGAGTGGCGGCGGTGGCGCTGTCCTCCGGGCAGGCCGCCGAGACGCTGGCGATCCTGACCCTGGCCGGCGCGGGCGACCACATCGTCTCCAGCACCTCCCTCTACGGCGGCACGTACAACCTGTTCCGGCACACGCTGCCGAGGTTCGGCATCGAGGTGTCGTTCGTCGACGACCCGGACGACGTCGACGCGTGGCGGGCGGCGATCCGCCCGCAGACCAAGGCACTGTTCGCCGAGACGCTGGGCAATCCGCGCGGCAACGTGCTCGACGTGCGCGCCGTCGCGGACGTGGCCCACGCGGCGGGCGTCCCGCTGATCGTGGACAACACCGTCCCGACGCCGTACCTGCTGCGGCCCGTCGAGCACGGCGCGGACATCGTGGTGCACTCGGCGACCAAGTTCCTCGGCGGGCACGGGAACGCCATCGCCGGGGTCGTGGTGGACGGCGGCACGTTCGACTTCGGCGCGCACGCCGACCGCTTCCCCGACTTCACCGAGCCGGACCCGAGCTACCACGGGCTGCGGTACTGGCCGGCTCTGGGCCCGGGAGCGTTCGCCGTCAAACTCCGGGTGCAACTGCTGCGCGACCTCGGCCCGGCCCTCTCCCCGCACTCCGCCTTCCTGCTCCTGCAAGGAGTGGAGACGCTGAGCCTGCGCATCGAACGGCACTCCGCGAACGCCCAGGCGCTGGCCGAGTGGCTGGAGCAGCGGGACGAGGTGGCCGCCGTGCACTACCCGGGGCTGCCCTCCAGCCAGTGGTACGAGACCGGGCGGCGGTACCTGCCGCGCGGGGCCGGCGCGGTCGTCTCCTTCGAACTGCGGGACGGGGTGGAGGCGGGCAAGCGGTTCGTGGACGCGGTCGAGCTGTTCAGCCACCTCGCCAACATCGGTGACGTCCGCAGCCTGATCATCCACCCCGCGTCCACGACGCACAGCCAGCTCGACGCGGAGCAACTGACGGCCACCGGCACCGCGCCGGGCCTGGTACGCCTGTCGGTCGGTCTGGAGAACCTGGCCGACCTGAAGGCGGATCTGGAGGCCGGCTTCCGCGCGGCCAAGGGCGCGTCCTGAGCGCCGTACCGGCCTCCTCGGTCCCCCACCCGCCGGCCACCGGGGCCTGGCGGGCGGGGGACCCGCCCGGACGGCGCCAGTGGTACGCGGCCGACGCGCCGCTGCCGCTGGAGGCGGGCGGTGAACTTCCGGGCGTGCGGCTGGCGTTCGAGACGTGGGGCCGGCTCGCCCCCGACGGCGCGAACGCGGTGCTGGTGCTGCACGCGCTCACCGGGGACAGCCACGTCGGCGGTGCCGCCGGGCCCGGACACCCCACCCCCGGCTGGTGGGACGCGCTGGTCGGCCCGGGGCTGGCCCTGGACACCGACCGCTGGTTCGTGGTGGCACCGAACGTGCTGGGCGGCTGCCAGGGCAGCACGGGACCGGCCTCGGCCCGGCCGGACGGCCGGACCTGGGGCGGCTCCTTCCCGTTCCTCACCCAGCGCGACCAGGTGGCCGCGGAGGCCGCTCTGGCGGACGCGCTGGGCGTGCACCGCTGGGCGCTGGTCGTCGGCGGGTCGATGGGCGGGATGCGGGCCGTGGAGTGGGCGGTGGCGCACCCGGAGCGGACCGGCGCGCTGCTGCTGCTCGCCACGACGGCGGCGGCGAGCGCCGAGCAGATCGCCTGGGCGGGCGGGCAACTGCACGCGATACGTTCCGACCCGCACTGGCAGGGCGGCGACTACCACGACACCGGTCGCGGCCCGCACACCGGGCTCGGGCTGGCCCGTCGGCTCGCCCACGTCACCTACCGCAGCGAGCCCGAGCTGGGGGTCCGTTTCGGGCGCGCGGCCCAGAGCGGCGAGGACCCCTGGCGCGGTGGCCGCTACCAGATCGAGTCGTACCTCGACCACCACGCCACCAAGCTGGTCCGCCGGTTCGACGCGGCCAGTTACGTCGTGCTGACCGAGGCGATGAACGCGCATGACGTCGGCCGGGGCCGCGGCGGCGTCCGGGCCGCCCTCGGCCGGGTGCGGGCCCGCACCCTCGTCGCGGGCGTCGGCTCCGACCGGCTGTACCCGCTCGCCCAACAGGCCGAGCTGTCCGCGTTGATCCCGGCGGCCGACCGGCTGCGGGTGATCGAATCGCCGTACGGGCACGACGGGTTCCTGATCGAGACGGAGCAAGTGGCGGCGCTGGTGCGGGAGATCCTCGGATAGCGCACCGCGTACCGTGAGCCTCGCCGGTGCACCGCGCACCACACCGCCGACCGCCCGGGGAGCAGCCGCATGGCTCACGCCGTACCGTCCTTCGAACTGCGGCCCGGCGCCGCCGGATCCCCGGTGATCCTGCATGTGCCGCACTCCGCGCGGACCGTCCCGGCGGCCGTGCGGGCCGGCATCGTGCTGGACGACACCGCGCTGGAGCGGGAGCTGGACGACATCACGGACGCGCACACCGCGGAGCTGGCCGAGGCCGCCGCCGCGCTGGCCGGCCGCACGCCCTGGATGTTCGTGAACCGGCTGTCCCGGCTGGTGGTGGATCCGGAGCGGTTCCCGGACGAGCGGGAGGAGATGCTCGCCGTGGGAATGGGGGCCGTCTACACCGGGACGACCCGGCGGGGGACGCTGCGGGCCGGGGACGGCGATCCCGGGCCGCTGATCGAGCGGTACTTCCGGCCGTACGCGCGGGCCATGACCGAAGCCGTACGGGACCGGCTGGCCGCGACCGGCCGGGCCGTCGTGATCGACGTGCACTCCTATCCGACCGAGCCGCTGCCGTACGAACTGCACGGCGGCGGGTCCCGGCCCCCGGTCTGTCTGGGCACCGACGCCTGCCACACGCCGGCCGCGCTGGCCGACTTGGCCCGCGCGGCGTTCGCCGGGTGCGGCGGGACGGAACTCGACACCCCTTTCGCCGGGACGTACGTGCCGTTGGAGTTCTACGGGACGGACCCCCGCGTCGCCGCCCTGATGGTGGAGATCCGCAGGGACGGCTACATGACGGAACCCGGCGGCCCGGCCGGTCCTGGGCTGCACCGGTTCGCCACCGCGCTCGCCGCCCTGGTGGACGGCGTGGACCACTGACCGTCCGGCGGTCCGCCTAACCGGCCGGACGGCGAGCACGCCCCGGTACCCGGGCCGTGCGCCGCCGGACGCCGGGCCCCGGCCCCGCAGGTCAGCCGGGGACACCGCCCCCGTCCGTCAGCGGGTGAACCGGCTCCCTCAGGCGCGCAGCCACTCGGTGACGATCACGTCCGCGCCGGTGCGCAGCCGCAGCGCGAACGGGCCTGAGGGGCGTGCGTCGCTGGTGAAACGGCCCAAGTCGTCGACGGGGACCGGGACGGCCGTCTGCGGTCCGCCGAGCACCTCGATCCGCGCCGACTGCGGCGGCAGCACCTGCCCCATCAGCCCCTGCCCGGTGACCTCTACGTCGACGGTCAGCTCGCCCGCGCGGAAGGTGAGCATCCGCGGCGCGTCCAGGACTCCCCTGACCGGCAGGGCGTCCACCAGTGAATCGAAGGTCAGTTCGGCGACACGGGCGTCGAGGTCGTACAGCGCGTAGGCGTCGAGGGCCAGTTGCCGCAGCTCGGTGGGGACGGGATCCAGGACGGCGGCCGCCTGCCGCAGCTCCTCCTCCAGCAGTCCGTCGCGGAACTCGGCCTCGTCGAAGCCGACCGCTCCCTCGCCGTGCCCGCCGTACCCGCCGTACCCGGTGTTCTCCTCGTGCCCGTTGTTCTCCTCGTGCATGCCGTTCACACCGCCCCTCGTCCGTCACCGAGCCGGGCCCGCAGCCGGCGCAGGCAGCGCTGGCGCAGCGGGCCGATGCTGCCCACCGCGATGCCCAGGGCCGCCGACACCTCCGCGTAGCTGGGCGGCGGCGAGGCCATCAGGGTGCGCAGTAACTGCCGGCAGCGGTCGCCCAGTTTCTCGAACTCCTGCCATACGCGACGGATGCGTTCGGCCTCGGCGGCCGCCTCCTCGGAGTCGATGAGCGTCTGTTCCGGGGTGCGGTCCTCGCTGACCCGGTCCAGGACGAGCGGATCGTCCGTCGGCATCAGCCGGGTGAGGCTCTTGATGACCTTGAGGCACTCGTGCCGGGCCGTGCTGGCGAGCCAGGACCCGGCCTTCTCCGGTTCCCGGATCCGCGCCAGGTGCTGGGCGAAGCGGAACCACACGGTCTGATAGACCTCGTGGCCGTCGGCGTCGGACAGCCGGTGGGCGCGCACGACGGCCCACACCAGCGGACTCAGTCCTTCCACCAGCGCTTTCCAGGCCGCCGCGTCGCCGTCGGTCGCGGCCCGGACCAGCGCGCCGACCTCTGCTCGTTCCACGGCGCCACCCCTCGTGTACGGCAAGTCATCGTACGCCGTGCAGAGGGCACCTCCGGTCATCATGCGGAACGCGCCGGTCGGGCGACCGGCACCGGGCGCCAGGTGGGCGGCCGGAGCGCCGGTACGTGCGCCCCACGCACTTCCGCGTACGCCGTGGTGGCTTCCAGCAACTGCCGGTGGGCCGCGCGCGGGTCGCCCTCCTTGTGCGCGGTCATGTGGGCGGCGACGAGTCCGGCGGCCACCGGAGTGGCGAACGAGGTGCCGCTCCAGTGCGCGAACCCCTCGAACGTCGTCCGGTCCGGGTCGCCCCCGGCGGCGTCGGCGCCCGCCTCGCTCAGCACGCCCCGGTGGCGCGGGGACCGGCAGGTGCAGTCGTAGGTGAAACCGAACCGGCAGGCGTCGTAGGTGGAGTGCTGGTAGACGTACGGGACGGGCGCGTCGAAGCCGGTGAGGGAGCTGACGAGGCGTTCGCCGGGCGCGTAGGCCGTCACCCAGGGGCCGTGGTTGCTGAAGCAGGCCCCCATCTCGCCGTCACCGCGCAGGGCGCCGACCGACAGTACGGCGTCCTGGTAGTCGGGCAGCGAGGCGTAGGCGGCGGGCCAGAACGGGGTGGCACTGGCGTTGTTGCCGGCCGCGGCGACCAGCAGGGTGCCCTGCTCGCGCAGTTCGCGCATGAAGGCGTCGACACCGAGCAGTCCGTCGGTACGGCCGTTGGAGGTACCCGCGGACAGGCTGATGACGTCCGGCCAGCCGTCCCGGTCGACGGCCTCGAACAGTTTGGCGCCGAACTCGGACTCCAGGACGGCGCCGGCGTCGTTCAGGGTCCCCCGGACGGTGATGTCGGTGTTGGGCGCGACGGCGGCGACCAGTCCGGCGATGAACGTGCCGTGACCGACGTACTGCCGCAGGACGCCCTCGGCGTCGGTCTCCTCGACCTGGCCGTCGCCCTCGGTGTGGGCGAGCAGCGGGTAGGAGCGGTAGTCGTGCATGAGGCCGGTGTCGATGACGAGGACGCCGACGGCGGTGTCCGGGTCGTAGGGGGTGCCGTCCGCCGCCGGGTTCGGCGCCTCGCCGGCCGGGGCGGGCACGGGTTCGTCCCCGGGGCAGGCGTTGACCGAGATCGAGACCACGTGGTTGCGGCTGACGAGCCGGTGCCCGCGGCGCCCCTCCGCCTCGCGCAGGGCGCGCAGCGCGTGCCCGACCGCCGGGTCGCCGTCCCGGGCCCCACGGCCGGGGTCACCGACGCGGATCCGGGTGATCCCGGTCCGGTTGGTGTCCGGGCCCGCCCGGCGCACGTCGTCGGCGACCAGGTCGGCGGTCGCGGCGAAGTGGCTGCGCACGGTCTCCTCGACGACCCGGGCCTCCTCACCGTCGCGGGCGAGGACGACGCCCTTCTCGTAGAAGAACTCCGCGGAGTCGTCCGGTCCCATCGCCAGTGGGATGTCGGGCATCGAGCGCTGGATCTGGTCGAACTGCTCGTGGAATCGCTGAGGTGCCATGGCGTGTCCTCCCCCATCGGGACGGCGGTCCTCATTCAGAGCCGGACAGCCGTCCGTTGATACAGCCCGTACCGCCGCGCACGGCGGCGGACCCGTGTGACGTGCCTGCCCTGGACCACTACCATCCGAGGCGTGACAGCGGCTAGCGACTCGGTTCTCGAACTGCTGCCGATGGTGTTCGCCGCCCCGATGGAGGCTCTGGCGCGGGCGGAACGGGTGCTGGAGACCGGTCCGCCACCGCTGCACGCCTCCATCGCCCACCAGGTGATCGGCATCTGGCAGCGGGACTTCGGCGACCTGCGGATCGCCCTGAGCCATTTGCGGCGTGCCCGGGATCTGGCGGCGCGTGCGGATTCGGCCGAGCGGGAGGCGGACGTCCTCGCCACGCTCGGGGTCGCACTGGTGCACGCGGGGCGCACGCGGCAGGGGCTGACGGCGTTCGAACAGGGCGTCGCGCGGGGCACCGGGCACACCCGGGCCCGGGTGCTGTACCGCCGCGCCTACGTCTGGTGGGTGCTCGGCCGGCACCGTGCGGCGCTGGAGGACGTGCGCCGGGCGATCGCCGTGCTGCGCCAGGCCGACGACGTCATCTGGACGGCGCGGGCGCTGACGCTGCGGGCCACCGTGCATCTGGCGCTGGGCGCGGTGGACCGGGCCGACGCCGACTTCACCGCGGCGGAGCAGTTGTGGGAGACCACCGGCCAGGAGCACGACAAGGCCGACGCGGTGGAGAGCCGGGGGCTGGCCGCCTTCCGGTCGGGCGACATCCCGGCCGCGCTGCGGCTGCTGGACGAGGCCGAGGAGCGGTACGCCAAGCTGGGCACGCCGACCTTCATGCTCAACATCCGGCGCTGCGAGGTGCTGATGGCCGCGGGGCTGGCCCCGGAGGCGCTGGCCGAGGCGGACACGGCGATCACCACGCTCGACGGGATCGGCGGGCAGTCCACCCGCAAGGCGGAACTGCTGCTGGCCGCCGCTCGGGCCGCCCGTTCGGCGGGCGAGGCGCACACCGCGATCGCCCGCGCCGCCGTCGCCGTACGGCTGTTCGCGGCCCAGCGGCGCTCCTGGTGGGAGGCGCACGCCCGGCTGGTCCTGATCGAGGCGCGGGTGGCGTCCGGGCGCAGCTCGGGGCGGCTGGTGGCGGACGCCGCGGCGGTCGCCGAACGGCTGGCGTCCTTCGGGTCGCCCGCCGCGCCGGAGGCGTCGCTGCTCGCGGGCCGGATGGCGCTCGGTCTCGGCTGGACGGCGGACGCGGAGCGGCACCTGGCGCTGGCGGCGCGCAGCAGGAACGCGGGTCCGCCGCTGGCCCGGATGACGGGCTGGGCGGCGCAGGCGCTGCGGGCGCGGGCGGCCGGTTCGGTACGGGGTGTCCTGGAGGCGTGCCGGCGCGGGCTCGACGTGCTCGACGACCACCGGATGACGTTGGGCGCCTCGGAGTTGCGGGCCCGGGCCACCGCGCAGGGCGCGGAGCTGGCGGCGCTGGCCCAGCAGGCCGTGCTGGCCCGGGGCGGTCCGCGGCGGCTGCTGGAGTGGAGCGAGCGCTGGCGGGCCACGGTGCTGTCCGCGCCGCCGACCCGGCCGCCCGCCGACCCGTCGCTGCTGAGCGGGCTGACCGCGTTCCGGGAGATCGCCGCCCGCGCGGAGGCCGCCCGGATGGACGGCCGTCCGGTGCCCGCCCTGGAGCGCGAACAGCGGCGCCTGGAACGGGAGATCCGCTCCCGGACCCATCACATGCACGGCGCCGCGCCCGGCGACGACCGCCGATTCGACTCCGCCCGGCTGCTGGCACGGCTCGGTGACACGACGCTCGTCGAACTCGCCGTGCTGGACGGGCGGGTGCATGTGCTGCTGTGCGGGCAGGGACGGGTACGGCGGTTCGAGGGCGGGGCGCTGGCGGCGGCGCTGACCGAGGCGGAGCACGTGCAGGCGGGGCTGCGGCGGCTCGCCCACCCCGGGGCGGAGGCGCGGCTGCCGCTGGTGGAGGCGGCGGGCCTGCGGCTCCAGGAGCTGCTGCTGGGCGGTGCGGTGCGCCGGCTGGGCAGCGGCCCGGTCGTGATCGTGCCGCCGGGGGCGCTGCACCGGGTGCCCTGGGCGCTGCTGCCCGCGCTGCGCGACCGGGTGCTCAGCGTCTCGCCGTCGGCGGGCAGTTGGCTGCGGGCAAGGGAGACCGAGGCGCCGCCGGGTGGCCCGCAGGTCTTCGTGCGCGGTCCGGGGCTGGCGACGGGCGGCGCCGAAGTGCCCGACCTGGCGGGCCGCAACGGCGCGGCGACGGTGCTCGAACACGACGAGGCGCGGGTGCCGCGGGTGCTGCGGGAGCTGGACGGGGCGGCGCTCGCGCACATCGCCGCACACGGCACGTTCCGCGCGGACAGCCCCATGTTCTCCTCGCTGCGGATGGCCGACGGGCCGCTCATCGTGCACGACTTCGAACGGCTGGCCCGCAGCCCGTACCGGATCATCCTCTCCAGTTGCGACACGGCCCGGCTCGCCTCGGTCGGCGCCGACGAACTGCTCGGTCTGGTCACCGCGCTGCTCCCGCTGGGCACGGCCGGGGTGGTGGCGAGCAGCGCACCGGTCAACGACGCCGCGGTGGTGCCGCTGATGCTCGCCCTGCACAAGGGCCTCGACGCGGGACTCTCCCTGGCCGAGGCCCTGCGCGACGCGCGGGCGGCCGTGCCGGGCGACGCCGTCCACCAGGCGACCGGATGGGCGTTCGCGGCGTTCGGCGCTGCGTGAGGCGCGCGCGGGCCCGGCGGCCCGCGGCGCCGCCGGGTCAGGCCGAGGCGGTGTCCGGCAGCTCCACCAGCCAGGGCAGCGCGCCCCGGTCGCTGGCGCCGAGCCGGGTGTAGGCGCTGTAGAGGTGGTTGCCCACGGTCCGCACGGACAGCGTCAGCTTTTCGGCGATCTGCCGGTTGGTCAGCCCGGCGGCGGCGAGGGTGACGATCTGCCGTTGCCGGGCGGTGAGTTCGCCGAGCACCAGCCCGGACAGCGCCGGGGTGCGGGCGCCCTGGCAGCGGCGGGCGAGGGAGACCGCGCGGGTGCGGGCCGTGCGGGCGGCGCGCGGGTCGCGGTGCGCCCGTACCGCCTGGGCGTGGGCCTCGGCCGCGAACAGCAGGAAACCGCGTTCCTCCAGCGCTTCGGCGGCCCGGTCCAGGGCGGGCCCGTCGCCACGGGCGAGCGCGTCGGCGTGCCGGGCCAGCACGCCGTCGCCGGGGAGCCGGCCGGCGGCCAGCTCGGGGGCGCCGAGGCGTACGGCGTCATAGTGGGCGTACACGTCGTCGCCGGGAACGGCGGTGCCGTCGGGACGGTCGGAGGCTTGCGTTCCGTCCTGGCGGCCGTGGGCGCCGCCGCCGAGTGCCCGTACGGCGCCGTCCAGGTCGCCGTGTGCCGCCGCGGCCCAGACCGCGGTGCCGTCCGCCGCCGACGGGCCGCCGGCGGCCGGTCCGCCGCCCGGGCAGTCCCGCTCGCCCCAACCGCGGTGGAACCGGCCCGGCTCGCCGGACTGGGCGGCGGCGAGCACGAGTTCGCCGCGGCACGCCGGGTCGTCGGGCGTCTCCCGCAGCCCTTCCCTGGCCCACGCCGCCGCTTCAAGCAGTTCCCCGCGCAGCCGCGCGAACCGGGCCCGCACCGCCGCGTATCCGGCCGGTAGGGTCGCCCCCTCCGCGATCAGCCACTCCCCCACCGGGGCCGGCCGGGCCCGTACGTCCGTCTGCGCGATCCGCCCGGCCAGGGCGTGCTGTTCGGCGGCGAGTGCACGGGCGCACTGCTGCGGGGTGCGGGCCAGCCGCCTGGCGCGCAGCCGTCCGGCGCAGGCACGCAGCGCCGGGCCGTGCAGCGGGTGGGCGAGGTGGGCGAAGCCCTGGTCGTCGACGTGGACCAGGCCGTCGGCCTCGACGCGTTCGAGGACGTCCAGGTCGAGTTCGTCCAGGTGCAGGGGCAGGGGTTCGGCGAAGGCGAGGCGTTCCAGGATCTCTCGCTCGCCGGGCCTCGGGCGGTCCAGGACGCAGGCGACGCGCTCGCGCACGGTGGGCGTCATCGGCACCGGGCCGCGCCAGGCCCACTCGTCCGTGGCCGCGACGCGGGTCAGCAGCCCCTGGGTGCGCAGCGCGCCCGACAGGTCCCGCAGCAGCCTGAGATCGCCCCCGCAGACCTGGTGCAGCCGGCGCACCGTGAGCGGTTCCAGGGTGCCGCCGGTGGCCAGCAGCTGGGCCGTCTCCTCGTGCGGCAGCCGCTCCAGGGCGAGCCGCGGCAGGAGTTCGCCGGTCCACAGCCGGGACACCGCGCCGGGGGTGGGGGTCCGGTCGGCGGCGATCACGACCAGGCGGGTGCGGCCGTGCACGGCGAGCTGGTGGACCAGGGCGGCCGATGCCTCGTCCAGCAGATGGGCGTCGTCGACCACGAGAACACGCACGCCGGACAGGAGCTGCACCGCGCGGTGCAGCGAGACCGTCTCGGGCAGCAGCGGGGCGAACGCAGCGAAGGGCAGCCCGCGGGTCTGAGGGGTCCCGGTCACCCGGGCGCAGTCGCTGCCCCGCACGGCCTCCATGACCAGCCGGGTCTTGCCGCAGCCGGCCGGACCGGTCACCACGATGCCGTGCCGGCCGGCGGTCAGGGACCGGCGGATCGCTTCCAGTTCGTCCTCCCGGCCGGTGAACGGCCAGGGCAGTTCCAGGGTCTTGGCGTCCTGTACGAAATTCGTCACGTCATGGAGAGTCCGGATACTCATGCTTGATACAGGGGGACTTGAGTAGCCCCTGACTCAGGCGCCCGGACGGAAGCGGAGGCAGTCTTGGCGCATGACCCAGCGCTACTGCTCACTTCCGCAGCAGCCGGCCCCCTCCTTCGCACCGGGGCTGGCCGCCGAGCGGTCGAGCGCGCTCGTCGCGGGGCGGCGCATGTGGGTCAACGGCACGGTGCTGCACTACTGCTTCTTCGACGCGGACACCGACGGGTCGGTCATCCACGTGCCGGGGTCCGGGGAGACCCGATGGGTCTCCTGGGCCGGTGCCAAGGAGCAGCGGGACGTTGTCCGGGAGTGCTTCCGGCAGTGGCAGGACCTCGGCATCGGGGTGACGTTCGCCGAGGTCACCGACCACCGCGAGGCGGAACTGCGGATCGGTTTCCAGTACGGGGACGGCTCCTGGTCGCAGGTGGGCCGGGACGCGCTCGTGGTCGGTCTCAACGAGCGCACCATGAACCTGGGCTGGGACCTCACCCGGCCCGGGCAGCGGGCCACGGCGCTGCACGAGATAGGGCATGCGCTCGGCATGCAGCACGAACACCAGAGCCCGCTGGCCGGTATCCACTGGGACGACGAGGCGGTGTACGCCGACCTGGCGGGTCCGCCGAACTTCTGGAACCGGGACCGCACGTTCTTCAACATCCTGCGCAAGCTGGACGCGTCCGAGGTCAACGGCTCGGTCTGGGACCCGCAGTCCATCATGGCGTACCCCTTCGAGGCGGGGCTGGTGCTGGAGCCGGAGCAGTACCGTGGGGGGCTGCACTCGCCCGGCACGCTGTCCCCGGCCGACAAGGAGTTCGTACTGCGCTGGTACCCGCCGGCCGATCCGCCCTCGGTCGCGGACAGGTTCGACCGGGGGGATCCGCATCGCGCGCTGGTGCCGTTCCGGTCGGTGCCGCTCAGCCTGGGGCCGGGCGGGCAGGCCGACTTCACCGTCGACCCGCCGGAGACCCGCGACTACGCGGTGGGCACCTTCGGCGACGGTGACAGCGTCGTCGTCGCCTTCGAGGAACGCGACGGCGAGCCGCGCTATCTCGCCGGACAGGACGACGGGGGCACGCCGCACAACGCCGTGCTCAGGGTCAGGCTCGTCAAGGGCCGCCGCTATTTCGTCCGCGTCCGCCTGTACTCCACATGGGGTACCGGGGAAACGGCGGTCATGTGCTGGTGACAGCACAGAGCCGCGCCACGCGGGCGCCCGGACCACGGTCCGGCACCCGGGGGAGCGGTCGAGGACGTCACCTACGGGGGACGACGTCGCTCAGGCACTGTTCGGGGGAGCAGTACCTCGGCTGGATGTCGCTGGTGACGTTCTCGACCGCGTCGTAGGCCCGCGGAGGCGGTGCACGGCAGCCGTGACCGGTGCCCGCGGCGGCGGGTGCCGCTCAGCGGTGGTGCCACTCGCGGGCCAGCAGTTCGTACGAGCGGACTCGGTCGGCGTGGTCGTGGGTGATCGTCGTGATCAGCAGCTCGTCGGCTCCGGTGGCCTCCTGGAGTTGTTCCAGCCGGTCGGCGACGCGGGACGGGGAGCCCACGAACTGGGTGTCCACCCGGTCGCGCACCAGGTCCCGGTCCTCGTCGGTCCAGGCGTGGGCGCGGGCCTGGTCGGGGGTCGGGAAGGGGATGGCGCCCTCGGCGGTGCGGATGCTGCGCACCCACAGGCCGTATCCGGTGGCGAGTTCCTGTGCTGTGCGGTCGTCCTCGGCGACGACGACGTCCGCGGAGACGGTGACGTACGGCTCGTCGAGGACGTCGGAGGGCCGGAAAGAGGCGCGGTAGCCGGCCACCGCCTCCAGGACGGTGGCCGGGCTGACGTGGTAGTTCGCCGCGAAGCGCAGTCCGCGGCGGCCCGCGACCTCGGCGCTGGTGCCGCCGCTGCTGCCCAGGATCCACACCTCGACGTCGGCGTGCTCGCCCGGCACCGCGTGTGCCTCGACGCCCTCCGCGGAGCGGTAGGTGCCGGCCAGCAGGGCGAGGACGTCGTCGATCTGCTCGGCGTAGTCCTGGGATTCGGCGCCCGGCAGGTGCAGGAGCCCGCGCTGGAGGGCGAGCCGGGGTGAGGCGAGGAGGCGTTCGAAGGCGTACCGGGGCGGGACGAGCAGGCCGTTCGGGGCGCGGCCGGCCACGACCGGGGGCGTGGCCGGTGGCGGGTCGGCGCGCTCGCCCGGGGGACGGCCGCCGGAGCGGCCGAGGCCCAGGTCCAGGCGGCCCGGGTGCAGCGCGTCGATCAGGCCGAACTCCTCCACCGTGCTCAGCGCGGTGCGGTGGCCGAGCTGCACGGCACCCGACCCGAGCCGGATGGTCGAGGTGGCGGCGGCCGTCAGGGCGAGGACGACCGCGGGCGACGTGCCCGCCACGCCGGGGTTGAGGTGGTGCTCGGCGAACCAGTGGCGGCGGTAGCCGAGGCGTTCGGCGTGCCGGGCCAGGTCGATGGAGTTGCGCAGCGCCTCGCCGGCCGTGGCTCCCGAGGAGACCGGGACCAGGTCGAGGACGCCGAGCGGTACGGAGGGCATACAGGGCTCCCTCAGGGGGCGTCGGACACGGGCGCGGGGTGGGGCGGCGCGAGCACCGGGCCCCAGTCGAACGGCGGGTCGGGGATGTCCCGGCGCAGCACAGGGGCCACCTCCGACTGGAACCGCTCCAGCGAGTCACGGTGCTGGGTGTCCGTCAGCCCGCCCGCGTCCGCGGGCAGGTGCTGCACGGTGTGCCCGAACCGATCGTGGTAGCGGTGCACCTTCTCGATGACCTGTTGCGGGCTGCCGATCAGCGCGGAGCTGCGTGCGGCGAAGTCCTCCAGGGTCTCGAAGACCACGGGCAGGCCCGTGGCCCGCTGGAAGGCCAGGTTGCTCTCGAAGACCGGCCGGTAGGCGGCGAGCGCCTGCTGGGTCGTCCGGGCGACACAGAGCCCCGCTGATCCCGCGCCGACCGTGAGGCCGGCCGGGTCGTGGCCGTAGTGCTCCCAGCGTTCCCGGTAGTGGCGGACCAGTTCGGCGTACGGCTCGACGGGATGGGTGACGTTCGCGGAGAACAGCGGGTCGCCGTAGCGGGCGGCGAGGTCCACGCTCTCCTTGCTGGTGGCGCTGCCGTGCCAGACCCGGACGGGCTGCTGGTAGGGGCGCGGCCAGACCTCGGCGTCCGTCAGCTCCGGCCGGAAGCGGGTCCTGGCGGTCACCTTGTCCTCGCGCCAGATCCGCCGGAACACCTCGTAGCTCTCGGCGTTGCGCTCCCACTGGTCCTCGGGGGTGACGTGGAACAGCTCGCGCTGTGCGGAGCCGTTGCCCTTGCCGATGATGAGGTCGAGCCGCCCGTCGGCGAGGTGGTCCAGGGTGGCGTAGTCCTCGTAGGCCCGGACCGGGTCCAGCAGGCTCAGCGTCGTCACGGCGGTGAACAGCCGGATCCGGCGGGTGAGCGCGGCGAGGTGGCTGAGGACGACCGTCGGCGCGGAGGAGATGAACGGCCGTTCGTGCCGCTCGCCCACGCCGAAGCCGTCGAAGCCCAGTTCCTCCGCGAGCAGCGCGCTCGCGACGACCTCCCGGAACCGGTCGTGCGTCGGTTTCTGTACGCCGGTGACCGGGTCGGGGCGGTGCACGATCAGCGTGATGGCGAGGAACTTCACGAGGCGACCCGCCGGCGCTCGGCCCGCGCGGCGTCGGGATGGGCGAGGCCGAGGTGGTCGCGCAGGGTGGTGCCTTCGTAGTCGGCACGGAAGACACCGCGCTCCTGGAGCAGCGGGACGACCGTGTCGGCGAACACGTCGAGGCCGCCCGGGGTGATGTGCGGGACGAGGATGAAGCCGTCGCTGGCGTCGGCCTGGACGAACTCGTCGATGGTCCGGGCGACGGTGGCCGGGGAGCCGACGAAGGTCTGCCGGTTGCCGGTGTTGATGATCAGGTCGCGGATGGACCACTTGTTCGCTTCGGCCAGCTCCCGCCATTCGCGGGCGGTGGCCAGCGGGTCCCGGTACATGCGCACCTGCGCGCGGCCCCGTGAGATGTGTTCCTCGTCCACGTTCGGGTCGATCTCCGGCAGCGGGCCCTCCGGGTCGTACGCGGACAGGTCGCGGTTCCAGACGAACTCCAGGTGCTTGAGCGCGGTGGCGCCGCTGACCTGCTGCCGGCGCACCTCGTGGGCCAGTTCCTCGGCCTCGGCGTCGGTGTCGCCGAGCACGAAGGTCGCCGCGGGCAGGATGAGCAGTTCGTCGCGCCGCCGGCCGTGGGCGGCGAGGCGGCGTTTGACGTCTGTGTAGAACGCCTGGCCGGCCTGGAGCGTGGCGTGCCGGCTGAAGATCGCGTCGGCGCCGGCGGCGGCGAACTCGCGGCCTTCCTCGGAGTCGCCGGCCTGGAAGATCACCGGCCGGCCCTGCGGGGAGCGCGGCACGTTGAACCGGCCGTGGATGTCGAAGTGACGGCCCTGGTGGACGAAGGCGCCGGCCTGCGCGTCACGCAGGAAGGTGCCGGCCGCCTGGTCGGCGAGGATCTCGTCGCCGTGCCAGGAGTCGAACAGCTCGTTCGCCGTGGCCAGGAACTCCTTGGCGCGCGAGTACCGCTCCTGTTGCGGCAGGAAGCCGCCGCGGCGGAAGTTCTCACCGGTGAAGGCGTCCCAGGAGGTGACCACGTTCCAGGCGGACCGGCCGCCGGAGAGGTGGTCGAGGCTGGCGAACTGGCGGGCCACCTCGTAGGGCTCGTTGAAGGTGGAGTTGATGGTGCCGGCCAGGCCGAGCCGGTCGGTGACGGCGGCCAGCGCCGCGAGCACGGTGAAGGTGTCGGGGCGGCCGACGACGTCCAGGTCGTATATCTGCCCGCCCTGTTCGCGCAGTCGGAGCCCTTCGGCGAGGAACAGGAAGTCGAACTTGGCGCGTTCGGCGGTGCGCGCGAAGTGGGCGAACGAGTCGAACTCGATGTGGCTGCCGGCGGCCGGGTCGCTCCACACGGTGGTGTTGTTGACGCCGGGGAAGTGGGCGGCCAGATGGATCTGCTTCAGCGGCTTGCTCATGTCGGTGTGGTCCTCCGGCTCAGGCAGCTTGGTAACGGTTGGCGGGACGGGCCAGTCCGAGCAGCCCGCGCAGGGTGCCGGCCTCGTAGGCGCGTCGGAACAGGCCCCGGCGCTGGAGTTCGGGCACCAGGCCCTGGGTGATCCGCGGCAGGTCGTGGCCGAGCACGGCGGGCCGCAGCCGGAAGCCGGTGAGCCCGGCCTCGCCCAACTCGGCGAGCAGGTCGGCGAGTCCGGCGGGCGTGCCGGTGAAGATCCGGGCGTCGGCGGTGTACGGCTCGCCGGCCAGCTCGTCCAGGCGGGCGCGGCGGGCCGCCGCCTTCGCGGGGTCGTCGTCGAGGAAGACCAGCAGGTCGCCGAAGACGTGCAGGAGCTGGTCGGCGCGGCCGGCCGCGGCCTGCTCGGACCGGATCTCGGCGACGATCGCACGGGCCTGCCCGGCGTCGTGCGGGGCGACGTAGCCGACGTCCGCCTGCCGGGCGACGAGCCGGTACGGGATGCTCTGGTGGGCCAGCGCGGTGACCAGCGGCTGTCCCTGCGGCGGGCGGGGGGTGATGGAGGGGCCCTTGACGCTGAAGTGCCGGCCCTCGAAGCCGATGTGGTGCAGCTTGTCGCGGTCGACGAAGCGGCCGGTGGCCACGTCCCGGATCTCGGCGTCGTCCTCCCAGCTGTCCCAGAGCCGGCGGACCACCTCGACGTAGTCGGCGGCCTCGTCGAACCACTCGTCCAGCAGGTCCTGGGCGGCCGGGCTGTCGTATGCGTCGATCGCGGGGATGCTGCGCCGGCCGAAGTGGGCCGCCTCGTCGGGCCGCCCGGTGACCCGGACGCGCAGACCGGCCCGGCCGGTGCTGACGTAGTCGAGGGTGGCGATCGCCTTGGAGATGTGGAACGGCTCGGTGTGGGTGGCCACCACCGTCGGCACCAGACCTATGTGGCGGGTGAGCGGTGCGACGCGGGCGGCGACGAGGACCGCGTCGAGCCGGCCGCGTACCTGGTCGGTGCGGTCGTCCCGGTCGAGGGGGCGGGAGGACTGGGGGCCCAGGCCGTCCTCGATGGTGACGAAGTCGATCAGGCCGCGTTCGGCCTCGGCGACGAGGGCGGCCCAGTAGTCGGCGGTGAGCAGATCACGGGGGCGGGCGCCCGGCTCGCGCCAGGAGGCGGGGTGCCAGCCGGTGCCGTCGAGCGCGACGGCGAGGTGCAGGGGGGCAGCAGAGGACAGGGACACGAGGGGTGCCTTCCTGGAGGTCCGTACGCGGGATCACCGGCCCGCGGCGGGGCAGGGCACGGCGGCTGACGGCCGGCGGGGCAGGGGTCCCGGGGGCCGGGGGGGCGGTGGAAGGTCAGCGGCGACAGAGCGCGGCGGCGACGCGCTGGAGGTCGATGTGCGGCCGGGAGTGGAGGTGCACGGCGTGCAGGACGGTCGTCACGTCCGTCACCTCCTCCTTCGGGGCGCGCGGCGGCGCCTCGCGGATGTCGTCGTGAGTCACAACACCGACCGCTCGGGGGATGTTCCAGGGCTGCGGACCTTCAGGACGGTCGAGGGGCGGCGGAGCGTGAAGCCGAGCGACTCGTAGAGCCTGATCGCGGGGGTGTTGTCGGCGGCGGCGTGCAGGAACGGCGTGTCGCCGCGTTCGACGAGCCCGTGCAGGTCGGCCCAGGCGGCCGGATCGTCCGGATCGGCGAGGGCGGCGCAGTCGTAGACGTCGGCGGGGTAGCGGGCGGCGCGGCCGGCCCTCCCCCGGCCTTCGGCCGGGGGGGACCCCCATCTCGCTGCGCTCGGCGAAGCGGGCGTGCGGGCCGTCGAGGGCGGCCCACACGGCGTTGTCGAGGATCGCGGCCACCGGGGTTCCGCCTTCGCGGACGTCGGTGTGGAGGGGCACGGAGACGGAGTCCTTTCCTGGTCCGACGGGTGTGCGACCAGGCCGGTATGACGCAGTGTCAGGAGTTGTCCAGTGGCAGACCCGGCGGGTCGACCTCGGACTTGGCGACGGCCTCGCCGGAGAGGTTCCAGGCGGTGAGCCACTTGGCGTACTGGCCGTTGTCGATGAGGTAGTTGATGGCGTCGGCCAGGGGCTTGGCGAGGCCGCTGCCCTTCTTGGCGGTCGCCGCGATCAGGCCCTGGAGCGTCGTGCCGGCGCCGGAGAACCGGCCCGCGACCCGGGTCGCCTGCGGGGTGCCGGCGGTCTTCGCCGCGTGGTAGGAGAGAGCCGGACTGGGGCCGAGGTACACGTCGATCTTGCCGCTGCTCAGGGCGAGGTAGAGGCTGTTGTTGTCCTGGTAGTACTTGACGGTGAGGTTCTTGCCCTCCTTCGCCAGCTTCGCCTTCCACTCCAGGAGGATCTTCTCCTGGTTGGTGCCGCTGCCGACGGAGACCGTCCTGCCGGCGAGGTTCTCGTAGTCGTCGTCGAAGTTCCAGGTGCTGTCCTTGCGCACCTCGAAGGCGAGGTCGTCCTTCCGGTAGGAGGCGAACTCGTACTTCTTCTTGCGTTCCTCGGTGACGGTGATGTTGGCGAAGCCGACGTCGGACTTGCCGCTGTCGATGGCGATGAACATGTTCTCCCACGTCGCCTGCTGGAACTCGGGTTCGAGGCCGAGGACGGCGGCCACCAGTCGGGCGAGGTCGACCTCGCAGCCGGTGAGCGTCTTCTGGTCGCTGCCCACATAGCCGAGCGGCGCGGAACCGGCGGGCAGGGTGCCGGACGCGATCACCAGCTTGCCGGTCTTCTTGAGGGCGGCGGGCAGCTGCGCGCTGATGGACTTCACCTCGGAGACCTTCAAGGTGGTCTCCTTGGCCGCGCCGTTGGACAGCAGACCTATGGTGACCGAGCCCGCGGGGTCGGTGGTGGCGGCCTCGCTGTCGCCCCCGCAGGCGGCGAGGACCGGGGCGAGGGTGGCGGCGGCCGCCGCCGCGGTGACGCCGCGTATCAGGCCGCGTCGGGAGAGCTGGGTGGGCATGGCTGTCCTTCGTCGCTGGGTGAGGGTGAGGGGTGAGGGTGAGGGTGAGGGTGAGGGTGAGGGTGAGGGGTGAGGGGTGAGGGGTGAGGGGGGAAGCCGGCGCGGACCTGCGGTGGTGCGTGCCGGTGGCAGGGGGTGGTGCCGGGTGGTACGAGGGCGGTGCCGACGCCGGTCCGGCGGCGGTCACAGGACCTTGCTCAGGAAGTCCCTGGTGCGCTCGTGCCGGGGTCGGTCCAGGATGTCGGCGGGCGGGCCCTGTTCGACGATCCGGCCGCTGTCGATGAAGACGATCCGGTCGGCGACCTCGCGGGCGAAGCCGATCTCGTGGGTGACGATGACGAGGGTGGTGCCGCTGGTCGCGAGGTCCTTGATGACGGAGAGCACCTCGCCGACGAGTTCCGGGTCGAGCGCCGACGTCGGTTCGTCGAACAGGATGATGCCGGGGCGCAGCGCGAGGGCACGGGCGATGGCGACGCGCTGCTGCTGGCCGCCGGACAACTGCCGCGGGTAGGCGCCCGTCCGGTCGCCGAGTCCGACCCGGCCGAGCAGGTCGCGGGCCAGCTCCTGGGCCTTGGACCTGGACAGCCGCCCGGTGGCCACGGGGGCGGCGGCGACGTTGTCGAGCACGGTCAGGTGCGGGAAGAGGTTGAAGTTCTGGAAGACGAAGCCGATCCGGCCGCGCTGGGCCAGGATGGCCCGTTCGCTCAGTTCCTTGAGCCGGTCCCCGCTGCGTCGGACGCCGATCAGTTCGCCGCCGACGCTGACGTGTCCGATCTCGGGTTTCTCCAGGTGGTTGATCACCCTCAGCAGCGTGGACTTGCCGGATCCGGACGGGCCGATTATGACGGTGACCTCGCCGGGACGCACGGTCAGGTCGATGCCGTCGAGGACGCGATGGGCGCCGTACCACTTGTGCACGTTGTGCACCTCCAGGGCGACGGGGGCCTGGGCCTGCCCGGTGGGCGTGACGGCGGACGTGGCGGCGGTCATACGGCGGCCTCCCGGCGCAGTCGGGCACGCAGTGCGGTGAGCCCGGAGCGGGCCCGTTGCAGGGGGGTCGGCGGCAGGGTCCGGGTGGCGCCCCGGGCGAAGTGCCGCTCGACGTAGAACTGGACGACGGACACCGCGCTGGTGAGGATCAGGTACCAGACGGTGGCCACCAGCAGCAGCGGCACGATGTCGCCGGGATAGGTGCTGCCCATGGTCTGGACCGAGCCGAACAGGTCGAGCAGCGACACGTAGAACACCAGGGACGTGCTCTTGACCAGGCCGATGAGCTGGTTGACGTAGTTCGGCGTGATGGACCTGAGGGCCTGCGGGAACACGATCCGGGTGAACTGGTAGCCCTTCGGCAGGCCGAGCGCGGCGGCGGCCTCGTGCTGGCCCTGGTCGACGGAGAGGATGCCGCCGCGGACCACCTCCGCCGCGTACGCCGCCTCGTTGAGGCTGAGGCCGACCACGGCCACCACCATGTCGGTGGCCAGCTTCGACTCGTCGAAGCTGACGAAGGAGGGACCGAAGGGGACGCCGAGACCCACCGTCCGGTACAGGGCCGAGAAGTTGTAGAGGAAGATCAGTACGACGATCAGCGGCACGGACCGGAACAGCCAGGTGTACGTCCAGCTGACGGCGCGCAGCACGGGGCTGCCGGAGAGCCGGCCGAGCGCCAGCAGGATGCCACCGAGCAGGCCCAGCACGGCGCTGAACGCGGTGACTTCGAGGGTGATGAGGAGCCCGTCGAGGATGCTGGGCCGAAGGAACCAGTAGCGGAAGCGGTCCCATTGGTAGAAGGGATTCGTGGCCAGTCCGTGCGCGATCTGCGCCACGAGCACCAGCACGACGGCCGAGGCGATCCACCGGCCGGGCCTGCGCAGCGGTACGACTCGCTGCGCGGACAGGGGTTTTGACGGTGTGTCGGCTGACGGCGGCGCGGTGACGGACACGGCGCCGCCCGGGGGTTCGGACATGACGGGCTCCGGCGGGTTCGGACACCCCCGGGGGCGGAGCCGGATCGGCATGGCCACGGCGACGGCACTACGGCGCGGCGCGGCACACGGAACGGCACGGGAACCGGGAGCTGGGCGGGCGGGGGCACACCACTGGGTGGGCGGGCGCGGGGATCGCGGGGGCTGGAAGTGCTGTCAGCCCCGGCAGCGGGCACGGCCCGGCGCGGTACACAGTGCGCTGTTCACGCGGAGCAGATCGACCGTCCGGTCGGCGACGAGCAGCCCGGCGTACGGATGTACGCAGCTCTGGGGGCGGCCGAGGGCCGTCCGGGGAGCTGCGTACATGTCCGTCACTCGCATTTCTGGCCGCTGCGGGCCCTCGCGCTTACCGAAACGTCATCCGGTCCGGTCCTCACCTGGGGCACCCCACCGCGGTGCGAGGGTTGCCGGTCAGCAAGCCAGGGCTTGTCGCTGACGCTCATGACCGTTCTGAGCGGTAAGTAAGACAGTCCGCCGGGTTTATGTCAACGTCCGTCCGCGGACTGGACCGGCCGCCGGCCCCGCTCACCTGTGCCGGGAGCCGGGGGCGGCGGCCGTGTGGTGCGCCCAGTCCAGGATCTGGACGGCCGAGCCGGCCGCTTCGAGACCCGCGCAACGGGCGTGGTGGCGGCGGGCGATGCCGTCCAGGTCGAGGTGGGCGCCGAAGGCCGGCCGGGCGGCGAGGCGCCTGGCGTGCGCCCACAGCGCCGGGTGGCCGGCCACCCGGTGCACCGCGGCGGCGTCGAGGTGGTGGCGGTGCACGGTGTCGAGTTGGACCAGGGCGACCCACAACTCGACGTCGGCGGCGGTGAGTCCGTCGCCGACCAGGAACTCCCGCCCGGTCAGGCGCCGTTCCAGGCGGGCCAGGGTGTCGGTCAGGACGTCGAGCGCGGCGGCCCGTTCGGCCGGTTCGGCGCCGACCCGGCCCGCGCGCTGTGCGGCCGCCTCGATGCCCTGCGCGCACAGCCGTTCCACCTCCTCGATCTCGGTCTCGGCGCCGCTCGGGTAGAGCCGGGCGCGCCCGTCGCCGAAGCACCGGTCGAGGTCGCGCAGGATGTCGGGGGCGTGGCTGCTGACGATCCGCCCGGACCAGTCGTCGCTGAGCACCGGCGCCAGGGCCGGTCCGGCGTAGCGGTGCGCGCTGGCCTCGTACAGCGGGCGCAGCGCCGAGTGGCCGCCGCCGGGACAGTCGGGGACGGCGGTGAGGAAGGTGATGGGACAGATGTCGTCCAGGGCGAGGAGGCTGTGCCCCACCGCGATCCGCAGGCCGTCCGGGCAGGCGGTGGTGAGGTGGAGCCGGTAACGGCGTGGCACGGCGTAGTGGCCGCTGTGGGCGTCCCGGCCGATCCTGCCCCGGAAGCGGGCCGACCGCTGGGCGGACGGGACGGCGGCGAGTGGCGTGCTGGACACGGACATGTGTCTCCCCGGGTGCGGGCGCGCGGCGTACCGCGGCGCAGCGTCATCGGTCGATGGGTGCGAGGGGGCCTGTGTCGGCCGGGGCGGTAGGGAGCCGGTCAGGCCGGACGGCCGATCGCGCTGCAGACGCGCTGGAGGTCGATGTGACGGCGGGACGTCAGCAGCGGGAGCGAGGGCGCGCGGCCGCTGCGGCCGGTGCTCGTCCCACGGCGCGTCATTCTTCCCTACCTTTTCACTAGGATTCCCTTCTGGAGTGTCGATCGGCCTCCGCACGGCGTCAAGGGGGCGTCCGCCGCCCGGACACCGGCAGCCACGTCCGGCCCAACGGCTTCCCGCCGACGGCGGAACGGTACGGGCCGGCGCCCGCCCGGCACGGACCACCACCACCGCCACCATCGCAACCGTCACCACAGCCACCACCACCACCACCGCAACCACCGCAACCGCCACCGCCACCACCACCGCCACCACCGCAACCGTCACCACTGCCACCACAAGCCGCTACCGCTGCCACCGCACCTGCCTCCCTCGTCTTCGCCGCTCCGCACCCCCACCCCGCGTCACCCGAACGGCCCGGCTGTGCTGGTCGGCCGTCGTGCGGGGTGGTGGCGTTGAGGGACGTACCGCGTTTCGAGGAGGCAGCCGCGATGAACCGTCCGTCCCGTCCTGTGCGTGTCCTCGCCCCGGCCCTGGCCGCGGGGTCACTGCTGACCGTGGTCGCCTGCGCGAACGACGGCGGGGCCTCCGACACGGTGTCCGTCTCGCCCGCCGCCGAACGGTCCCCGAGCCCGTCCGCCACCCCGGCGCTGACCCGGGCGGGGGCGAAGGCCGCGCTGATCACCGCCGCCGACCTGGAGGACGACTGGACGCAGGCCAACGACGCGGCCTCCTGGCGCAACAAGCTGCTGATCGACAAGGTCGACGTCGCCGCGTTCCTCAGGACCAAGACCAACGCCGCCGAATGCCAGCGGCTCCTCGACAGCCTGTACTCCGACAGCCTGCTGGGCCGCGCGTCCGGGGGCTCGGCGCTCGCCGGGTTCACCGATCCGCACGCCCGGCTGCTGTACCAGGTCGGCGACTACGGCCGGGACGCGATGACGAAGACCCTCGACTGGCTGCGCAGTCTGCCCAAGAAGTGCAACCAGTTCACCGCGACCGGCTCCGACGGCGGCAAGCGGACGGTCCAGGTGGTGGCCGCCAAACTGCCGGCCGCGGGCGACGCCCGGGAGGGGGTCACCGTGACGCTGCGGGGCACCGCCAACGGGGAACCGACCACCCTCACCCTGGACGTCGCCGCGCTCCGGGTGGGCGCGTCCGGAGCGGCCGTCACCAACGGCGGCCCCCGCGGTGCCCAGCACACGAGCACCGAGGCGGCCGTGCGGGAGGGGGCGCGGCGGCTGACGGACGTCCTCGCCGGGAAGACCCCGACGGGAAACCCCAGCGAGTTCGACTGAACCGGTCCGGTCGACTGCACCGGTCCGGCCGAAGAGTCCGCCCCAGGAGTCCGTCCGAGAATCCGACCCAAGAGATCGCAAAGATCTCGAAAGAGATCGTCAAATTGCCGCACTCGCGGAACAACCGCGATTCGCGCGCGGGTTGCGCCCGTCATGCAGAAGACCGGTGGTTACCGCGAGCCTGCCCTTGTGAGGTGTCTGTTCGCCGCCTCGCTGGGCGCCGTCGACGACGGGCTGTAGGTCCCGTACATCCCGTATGTCCTGACAGGTATGCGCTCGTCGTCGCCCTTGTGATGCCGTCGGCTTTCCCCTGTTCGATGCCGTCGGCTCTCACCCCGCCCCCACGGTCCGGCCGCTCCCCCACGCGTCCGCGTGATCTCCGTGCGCCCGAAGCACGGCCGCATGCGGCCACCGCCGCGCGAGCCCGGCCCGTTCTGCCTGACGGAGTTCCCTGCCGCCATGACCACACCCGCCACCACCGCCCCGGTCCCCGCACAGCGCAGGCAATGGCTGCGCCGCACGTCCGTACCCACCGCCCCTCCCCCGGCGCCCGCCGAGCCCCCGCAGCCCGTCGTGCTCGTGGTGGGCGGAGTGCTCGCCGTCGGCCTCGCCCTGTGGGTCTGGCTCGGCCAGGGCCCGCGTGAACTGGCCCTCTTCGCCCTCGGCCTGGCGCTCGGCGTCGGTCTGTTCCACTCCCGGTTCGGCTTCACCTCCGCCTGGCGGCAGTTGGTCGCCGTCGGCCAGGGCCGGGCGCTGCGGGCCCACGCACTGCTGCTCGGCGCCGCGAGCATCCTGTTCACCCCGATCCTGGCGGCCGGGGCGGGCTTCGGCGGGGTCCACGCGACCGCGTCCGTCGCCCCGTTCGGACTGAGCGTCGCGATCGGCGCGTTCCTGTTCGGCATCGGGATGCAGTTGGGCGGGGCCTGCGCCTCCGGCACTCTCTTCGCGGTGGGCAGCGGCCAGAGCGCCATCGTGCTGACGCTGCTCGGGTTCGTCGCCGGTGGTACGACGGCCGCCGCCACCTCGGGGTTCTGGACGTCGCTGCCCTCGCTCGGGAACCTGTCGCTGAACACCGGCCTCGGCTACGGCGGCGGACTCGCGGTGACGCTGCTCGTCCTGGCGCTCATCGTCGCGGGCACCTACTGGGTGGAACGCCGCCGCACCCCTCCGCCGGTGGCGTCGGTGCCCGCCGCCCGCGGGTTCGCCCGGATCGTGCGGGGCAGTTGGCCGCTGTGGGTCGGCGCGCTGGTCCTCGCGGGTCTGAACGCACTGGTGCTGCTGACCTCCGGCTCCGCCTGGGGCATCACCTCCGCCTTCGCCCTGTGGGGCTCGAAGATCTGGGGCGCGCTCGGCGGTGACCCGTCCGGCTGGGCGTTCTGGTCGGGTCCCAGCGCGGCGACGCTGCACGGTTCCGTCCTCGCCAACACCACCTCGCTCACCGACATCGGCATCATGGTGGGCGCGCTCGTCGCGTCCGCGGCGGCCGGGGCGTTCACCCTGCACCGGCGCATCCCGCTCCGGCTGGCGACCGGCGCCGTGCTCGGCGGCGTCGTCATGGGCTACGGCTCACGCATGGCGTACGGCTGCAACATCGGCGCCTACCTCGACGGCATCGCCTCCGGCAGTCTGCACGGCTGGCTCTGGGCGGTCACCGCGCTCATGGGCACCTGGGTCGGGCTGAAGCTGCGGCCGCTGTTCGGCCTCACCAATCCGAAGCCGACCGACAGCGTGTGCTGAGCACGCCGGGACCACCGCCCGCCGCCCGCGCTCCGGCACGGGCGGCGTGCTGCGCTGCGGGGGTGTGCGGGCAGGATGGGCACATGTCTTCCGACGGCGTGACCACGCGTACTGGCTTCCCCGCCCCGCGGCAGCGGGCGGCCCGCTTCGGCGACCGGGTGCGGTCGCTGACCGACGGTGGTGCCGCTGAGGTGGCCGGATGAACCGCGGAGTGCTGGTCACGGGCGCGTCCCGGGGCATCGGCCGGGCCGTGGCCGAGGCGTTCGCGCGGACCGGGGACCGGGTCGCGGTGCACTGCAACACGTCGGTGCGGGAGGCCGCGGAAGTGGCGGCCTCGCTTCCCGGCGAGGGGCATGTCACCGTCCGGGCGGACCTGGCCGACGCGGCGGCGGTGCGGCGTGCCGTGGACACGGCGGCGGCTCTCCTCGGCCGGCTGGACGTGCTGGTCAACAACGCCGGTGTGTTCCTGGCGCATCCGCCGCTGAGCACGTCGTACGAGGAGTGGCAGACGGCGTGGTCGGCGACGCTCGGCACCAACCTCACGGGCGCGGCCAACGCGACGTACTGCGCGGTGCCGCACCTGGTGGCGGCGGGCGGCGGGGCGGTCGTCAACGTCTCCAGCCGCGGGGCGTTCCGCGGCGAGCCCGACTGCCCTGCGTACGGCGCCTCCAAGGCGGCGCTGAACGCCTTCGGGCAGTCGATGGCCGTGGCGCTGGCCGGCCGCAACATCAGCGTGGCCACGGTGGCGCCGGGCTTCGTGGACACCGACATGGCCCGCTCGGTCCTCGACGGACCCGGCGGTGACGCGGTGCGCGGCCAGTCCCCGTTCGGCCGGGTGGCCCGCCCGCAGGAGGTCGCGGCCGCGGTGCTGTGGCTCGCCTCCCCGGAGGCGGTGTTCGCCAGCGGCACCGTAATCGACGTCAACGGCGCGTCGTACCTGCGCACTTGAGCGACCCGGCCGTGCCGGAGGATCCCGGTCCGGCCGCTGCCCCGGCGGGTTCGCCGGCGCTCAGGAGCCCTCGGCCGGTCGTCGTCGCACGGCGTCGGCGACCACCGCGGTCACGAACCTGTCGACGGCCGCGGCGGACGGCGGCCCGGGGTCGCGGTCCGCGAACAGGAGATGCCCGCCGCCGACCAGGGACAGGGTGAGCGAGTCGACGTCGGTGTCGGCCGCGATACGGCCCCGGTCGCGTTCGTCGGAAAGACAGGCCGAGACGGCGGTCGTGGCCTGCGCGAGGATCGCGATGCCGCCTCCGGGCCTGGCCAGGCGCAGCCGTGCCCGCAGCTCGTCCCGGAAGGTGATGAGCGGGATGATCGCCACCGGAACCGGCCCGAACAGGGTGGTCAGCGCGCTGGTGAGGTTGCCGGCCACCGTCCCGGTCCCGGCGGACTCGCGCAGCGCGCTCGCCTGGGCTTCGAGCTGTGCGGCCCGGTCGAGCACGAGGTCGGCGAGGAAGGCGTCGAAGTCGGCGAAGTGCCGGTGCAGCACGCCCTTGGCGCAGCCCGCCTCGTCGGTGACGGCGCGGCTGGTCAGCCCGTTCGGCCCGTCCCTCAGCAGCACGCGTTCGGCGGCGTCGAACAGTTGCTGCCGCGCGTCGCGCAGGTGCACCCCAGTCGGCACTGCTCACAGTCCTCTCGTCCGTCGGTCCGGTGGCGCCCGTGACTTAATGGGCGAGTGCCCACTAAGGTGGGCACATGCCCACCCTACCGCGAGAGCACTCCGCACCCACCCCTGCGCAGCCGCACCAGGCCCGGCAGATGGCCGAGTCGTTCGGCACGGACGCGCAACGCTACGACCGGGCCCGGCCCGGCTACCCCGATGCCCTGGTGGCGCGGATCGTCGCCGCGAGTCCGGGCCCCGACGTGCTCGACGTCGGCTGCGGCACCGGCATCGCGGCCCGCCAGTTCCAGGCCGCCGGCTGCACCGTCCTCGGCGTCGAGCCCGATACCCGCATGGCCCGCCTCGCCCAGGCCCGGGGTCTGAAGGTCGAGGTGGCGGGCTTCGAGACCTGGCAGCCGGCCGGCCGGACGTTCGACGCGGTCGTCGCCGCCCAGTCGTGGCACTGGGTGGACCCGGTCGCCGGTGCCGCGCAGGCGGCACGCGTGCTGCGGCCGGGAGGACGGCTGGCGATCTTCGGGCATGTCTACGAGCCGCCCGCCGAGGTGGCCGAACCGTTCGCCGCCGCCTGGCGCCGGGCGGTGCCCGACTCCCCGCTGGGCGAGCGGCCGGCCCGCCGTCCGCTCGATCCCTACCTGGCGGCGTACGAGAAGATCGCCGACAAGATGCGCGGGAGCGGGCAGTTCGACGATCCCGAGCAGTGGCGCTTCGACTGGGAGCGGTCCTACACCCGCGAGCAGTGGCTGGACCTGCTGCCCACCACCGGCGGCCTCACCCGGCTCAGGCCCGATCGGCTGGCCGAGGTGCTGGACGCGGTCGGCGGGGCCATCGACTCCCTGGGCGGCCGGTTCACGATGAACTACACCACCCTGGCCGTGACCGCAGCACACACCGGTACGCCCTGAGTCACCACCCGGACCCGGACCCGGCCGACCTCGGCCTGTCCCGGAACAACCGAAAGGCCGTACCGGTGAACCCGATACGGCCTTCGACCTGCCCTACGCAAGTCGGGACGACAGGATTTGAACCTGCGACCCCTTGACCCCCAGTCAAGTGCGCTACCAAGCTGCGCCACGTCCCGGCGCGGTGCCACACGCTGTGTTCCGCGTGATCTCGCAGGTAAACCCTACCGCACGGGGACAGGTGCCGGTGCCGGTCGCACCGTGACGAGGCCGCGCCTGCGCGCCACCCCGCCGGACGGGGACGTCCCCGGGACACCGCGCGCCGGGCGCGGGATCAGCCCCTGTGGTCGGGGGGCGCCGCCGTGGTGCCCCTGATCTCCAGTGCCGGCGCGGCCAGGTGCACCCGGCCGGCGCCCCCGGGCCGCTCGAAACGGTCGAGGAGGAAGCGGGCGGCCCGGTGTCCGACCTCGTGCGGGGCCGTGTCGACGGTGGTGAGCCAGACGTGCCGCAGCCGGGCGATGCTGGTGTTGTCGTACCCGGTCACCGAGAGGTCCGCGGGCACCCCGAGGCCCAGTTCGGCCGCCGCCGACAGCACGCCGACGGAGGTGATGTCGTTGACCGCGAAGACGGCGGTGGGCCGGTCGGGACGGCTGAGCAGCCGCACGGCGGTGCGGTAGCCGCCCTCCTCGGTCATGTCGCCCGCCGCGACGAGCGCGCCGTCCGCGAGGCCGTGCGCGCGCATCGTCGCCTCGAAGCTGCGCCGCCGCAGGTCGCCGACGGCCCCGTAGCCCGCGATGTGGGCGATGCGCCGGTGGCCGAGCCGGACGAGGTGTTCGGTGGCGAGGCGGGCGCCCGCCTCGTCGTCGCCGGCCACCAGGTCCACGCCCGGCGGGGCCGGCTCCCGGGCGCCCGCGACGACCACCGGGAGGTGCTCGGCCACGGCGTCGAGGACCGTCGGATCGGGCAGGGTGCCGACCACCACCAGTCCGTCGACCCCGAGGTCCAGGAAGGGGCCGGTGAGCCGGCCGCCGGTGCGGCGGCTCAGCCGGGCATCGGCGAGCAGCATGTGCAGGCCGCCCGCGTGCAGCAGGGAGTTCAGGCCGTCGAGCAGGTCGACGAACCAGGGGTTGCGCAGGTCGTTGAGGAGCACACCGACGGTGCGCGAGCGCTGCTCGCTGAGGCTGCGCGCGGCGGCGTTCGGCCGGTAGCCGAGTTCGCGTACGGCCCTGAGCACGGCCTCGCGCTTCTCGGGGCGCACCTGGCCGGAGCCGCGCAGCACCAGGGAGACGAGCGACTTGGAGACTTTGGCCCGCTCGGCGACGTCGCGGATGGTCGGCGGCCTCATGTCCTGGACCGTTCCACGCGCCGGGACCGTTGTCAAAGGGCTTGACACCGAGGGCTTGACACCGGGTTTGTCCGCCTCTCAGGGTGACCTGGACAGGGTATGGACCGGTCCAAAGAGGGGCTGTCATGATGGATGCGCTCGGGGTCGCCGTCGTCGGGTTCGGCTGGATGGGCCGGGTGCACACCCAGGCGTACGCCCGTCTGCCGCACCACTATCCGCGGCTCGCCCTGCGGCCCCGGTTGATCACGGTCGCCGACGAGGTGCCGGGCCGCGCCGAGGAGGCCGCGGCGCAGTTCGGGTTCGCCTCGGCGGCCCGCGACTGGCGCGAGGTGGCGGCGGACCCCCGGGTGCGGGCGGTCAGCGTCACCGCGCCGAACTTCCTGCACCGGGAGATCGGCGTGGCGATGGCCGAGGCGGGCAAGCACCTCTGGATCGAGAAGCCGGTGGGCCTGACCGCCGAGGACGCGCGGGCGGTGGCCGACGCCGTCGCGGCGGCCGGGGTGCAGGGCTCGGTCGGCTTCAACTACCGCAACGCGCCGGCCGTGGAGAGCGCCCGTGACCTGATCGCCGCGGGCGGGATCGGCACGGTCACCCATGTCCGCATCCGCCTGTTCAGCGACTACGCGGCCCACCCGGACGGTGCCCTGACCTGGCGCTACGAGCGTGCGCGCGGCGGTAGCGGGGTCCTCGGCGACCTCGCCTCGCACGGCGTCGACCTGGCCCGCTTCCTGCTCGGCGACATCGCGTCGCTGACCGCCGACACCGCGGTCTTCATCCCGGAGCGGGCCCGTCCCACGGGAGCCACCGCGGGGCATGCGCTCGCCTCCGGCGGGGCACCGGGCCCGGTGGAGAACGAGGACTACGTCAGCTGTCTGCTGCGCTTCGCCTCCGGCGCCCGCGGCGTCCTGGAGGCATGCCGGGTCTCGGTCGGCGAGCAGAACAACTACGGCTTCGAGGTGCACGGCACCGAGGGCGCGGTGTTCTGGGACTTCCGCCGGATGAACGAGCTGGCGATCAGCCAGGGAACGACATATCAGGACCAACCGGTCAGTACGGTGTACGTCGGCCCCGGCCAGGGCGAGTTCGGCGCCTTCCAGCCGGGGGCGGCCAACGCCATGGGGTACGACGACCTCAAGGTGGTCGAGGCGTCCCGGTTCCTGCGTTCGATCGCCGAGGGCACCCCGTACGGCACCACCCTCAGGGACGCGGTGCGCAGCGCCGCCGCGCTGGACGCGATGGAACGGTCCGCGGCGACGGGGTCCTGGGTCAACCTGCCGGCGTCGTAGGCAGGTTGTACGGGGTGACCACCTGGATCGCCGACGGCAGGGTGGGCCCCGCGGGCGGCAGTGCGCCGTGCGCGCGCATCACCAGGTGACAGGCTTCCCGCAGGTCGTGCCGGAGATCGTGGTGGAGCACCGCGGACAGCCGGTGCTCGCGCAGCAGGCGGGTGTTGTCGTGGTCGAGGTCGTGCGCCACGAAGACGGCGCACTCCCGGCCCAGGTCCGCGAAGGCCCGCAGGGTGGCGATGTTGCCGCCGCCGATCGAGTAGACCGCGCGGATCGCCGGGTCGCGTGCCAGAGCGGCCCGCACGAGGTCGTACTGCGTGGCGTCCAGGCCCTGGCCCTCGGCGATCTCGACGAGCGTGCGCTCCGGGTGCAGGGCCCGCATGGTGGCGCGGAAACCCATCTCGCGCTCCTCCTCGTTGCGGAAGAAGCCGCTGCTCAGGCTGGTCAGCACATTGCCGGGACGGTCGCCGAGCCACTGGCCGGTGAGATAGGCGGCCGTGGCGCCGGCCGCCCGGTTGTCGATGCCCACGTAGCCGAGCCGGCCGCTGGCGGGCAGGTCGGTCACCAGCGTGACCACCGGAATGCCCGCGGCGGTCAGCCGGCCGACGGCCGCGGTCACCTCGGGGACGTCGGGCGCCTTCAGGATCACGCCCTGCGAGCCGCGCCGCGCTATCCGGTCCAGCGTCTCGACCTGCTCGGCGGCCGGGCCTGTCTCCCGGAAGTGGAAGCGGGAGCGCAGCACGGCCGGATGCAGCGCGGGCAGCTCGGCCTCCAGGGCGGCGCGCACGGCGGTGGTGAACCGCTCGGGTGCCTGCATCACGATGTCGACCATGAAGGTCCGCCCGACGAGCCGCACCTGGGTGCGCTGCCGGTCGAGGTCGGCGATGGCCCGGCGCACCTCCTGCGCGGTGTTGTCCCGCACCCCGCCCCTGCCGTTCAGCACGCGGTCCACGGTGGCCTCGCTCAGACCTGCCTGACGTGCGATCTCACGGATGGGGAAGGGATGGCCCACGGGAAACGGACTCCTGAGTTCCTTGAGGGGTTTTTGATGGGTTGCTGCTGGTTGTTCGATGGGTTTGTACTGACAAGAATGGCATCGCGCCACCCCCGTGCCCGAACGCACCCCCCTGACCGACGGCACGCCCCTTCCCCGACCGCACGCACGTCACTCCCGTGACCGAAAGAAGGACACCGATGTCTTTCGCCACCGCGCAGGGCCGTGCCTGGCTGTCCGGCCCGGACTGCGATCTCGACGCCTTCCGGGCCCTGGTCGACCGCTCCACGCCGCTCGCCGGCTATCCGTACGCCTCGTCCGTCGAGCGGAACGTCCTCGTCTACGACAGCGCCCGGCTGCGGGAGGCCGGCGACCGGCGCGCGGTCGCGGCGGAACTGGTCCGCGCGCTGTCCGACGGTCCCGGTGTCGTGGTCTTCCGGCGTGCCTTCCCGGACCACTCGGTCGTCGACCGGGCGACCGAGGTGTTCGACGCGCTGATCGCGGAGCAGCGGGCCGAAGGGCTGGCGGCCGGCGACCACTTCGCCCGGCCCGGCGCGAACGACCGGGTGTGGAACGCGCTGGAGAAGGCGGCCCTGTACGACCCGGAGACGTTCGCCGACTACTACGCCAACGACATCCTGGCCCTGGCCTCGACCGCCTGGCTCGGCCCCGGCTACCAGGTGACCTCGCAGATCAACGTGGTCAACCCGGGCGGGGCGGCCCAGTCCCCGCACCGCGACTACCACCTCGGCTTCCTCAGCGACGAGGCCGCCGCGGCCTACCCGGCGCATGTGCACCGCCTCTCCCCCGTGCTCACCCTCCAGGGCGCGGTCGCCCACCGCGACATGCCGGCCGAGTCGGGGCCGACGCTCTATCTGCCGTACTCGCAGCAGTACGAGCCCGGTTACCTGGCCTGGCGGCTGCCGGAGTTCCGGGCGTACTTCGAGGAGCACCACGTCCAGTTGCCGCTCGCCAAGGGCGACGCGGTCTTCTTCAACCCGGCGGTCTTCCACGCCGCCGGTTCGAACCGCTCGGCGGACATCCGCCGGATGGCCAACCTCCTCCAGGTGTCCTCGGCGTTCGGGCGGGCGATGGAGACGGTGGACCGGCAGGCCGTGGTGAACGCGGTCTTCCCGGTGCTGCTGGAGCGCCGCGCGGCGGGCGCGGGCGAGGAGTGGCTGGAGCGTGTGATCGCCGCGAGCGCCGACGGCTATCCGTTCCCCACCGACCTGGACAACGATCCACCGCTCGACGGCCTGGCGCCGCCCAGCCAGGCGGACGTCGTACGGCGGGCGGTCCACGAGGAGTGGACCCCGCGGGCGCTGCGGGACGAACTGCGGGCCGGCGCCGAGCGTCGCGCCGGCTGAAAGGACAGCGATCCATGGGACTTCTCGACGACAAGGTCGTCCTCGTCAACGGCGGCAGCCAGGGCCTGGGCGCCTCGATCGCGCGGGCCGCGGTCCGCGAGGGCGCGACCGTCACCGTGACCGGGCGGCGCCCCGAGCCGGGCGAGGCGCTGGTGGCCGAACTGTCGGGGGACGGCGGCAGGGCGCGGTATCTGCGCGCCGACCTCGCCGACGCCGGACAGGCCAAGGCTGCCGTTGCGGAGGTGACCGCCGCCCACGGCCGGATCGACTGCCTGGTGAACTCGGCGGGACTCACCGCGCGCGGCACCCTGCTGGACACCACTCCCGAGTTGTTCGACGCGCACGTCGCGATCAATCTCAGGGCGCCGTTCTTCGCCATGCAGGCGGCGGTCGCCGACATGGTGGCACGTGAGGCGCCCGGCACGATCGTCAACGTCATCACCTCCGCGGCGCACGGCGGGCAGCCGTTCCTCGCGCCCTACGTCGCCGCCAAGTCCGGGCTGGTCGGCCTCACCCGCAACGCGGCGCACGCCCACCGCTGGGACCGGATCCGGATCAACGGCCTGAACATCGGCTGGACGGACACGGAGGGCGAGGACGCGACGCAGCGCGCCTTCCACGGCGCCGGGGACGACTGGCGTGAGCAGGGCGCGGCCCGGCTGCCGATGGGCAAGCTCGGCCAGCCCGACGAGATCGCCGACTTCGTGGTGTTCCTGCTGTCCGAGCGTTCCGGGGTGGTCACCGGTTCGGTGATCGACTGGGACCAGAACGTCCTCGGCGCGGCCGACTAGCCCCACAGGCGCCCTCCCGAGCACAACCCTCCGCACCACCGTCCGCCCCCGTCCTCGACACCACCGCCCAGACCACACCGCACCACCCCCAGCCCCATCGCACCACCCTGCACAGCACATCGCACCACCCTGCACAGCACCAAGGAGTTGCACGACCATGCGCATCGGAATCCTCGGCCTCGGCCGCATCGGCGCCTTCCACGCCGAGACCCTGTCCGGACTGGACGCGGTCGAGTCCCTCGTCGTCGCCGACCCGTTCGCCGACGCGGCCAAGACCGCCGCGGAGCGGTTCGGGGCCGAGGTCGCGGACTCGCCCGAGGCCGTACTGGCCGCCGGCGTGGACGGCCTCGTCGTGGCAGCCGCGACCGACGCCCACCCGGACCTGATCCGGGCCGGCGTCGAGGCCGGCGTCCCCGTCTTCTGCGAGAAGCCCGTCGCCCGCACCATGGCGGAGGGCGTGGCGGTGCTCAGGTCCGTCGCGGGCAGCGACGTACCCGTCCAGATCGGCTACAACCGCCGCTTCGACGCCGGTTTCGTCGCCGCGCGGGCCGCGGTACAGGCCGGTGAGCTGGGCAAGCTCCACACCGTCCGCTCGACGACGCTGGACCCGGCCCCGCCGCCGGCCGCGTACATCGCCGCCTCCGGCGGCATCTTCCGTGACTGCAGCGTGCACGACTTCGACATCATCCGCTGGGTGACCGGCCGCGAGGTGACCGAGGTGTACGCGGTGGGCGGCAACCGGGGCGCCGACTACATCAAGGAGGCGGGCGACGCCGACACCACCGGCGCGATCCTGACGCTGGACGACGGCACCATCGCGGTCGTCTCCAACAGCCGCCACAACGCCCGCGGTTACGACGTCCGCATGGAACTGCACGGTTTCCGGGACTCCATCGCCGTCGGCCTGGAGGACAAGCTTCCGCTGCGCTCCGTCGAGCCGGGGGTGACCTTCCCGGCCGGTACTCCGCACGACTTCTTCATGGACCGCTTCGCCGCCGCCTACCGCGCCGAACTGACCGCGTTCACGGAGGTCGTGGCCGGCACCCGGCCCTCCCCGTGCACGATCGAGGACGCCCTGGAGGCAGGCTGGATCGCGGATGCCTGCACCCTGTCGCTGCACGAGCACCGGCCGGTGACGATCGAGGAGATCCGCTCGGTCTGACCCCGGCGGTCCGGCGGCACGGCGAGGCCCGGCGCCGTGGGCGACCGAAGAGGCACGGTCACCCACGGGTCCGGGGTGCGGGTCACAGGCAGTAGCGGACCAGCCAGTCGTCGGGATGGTAGGCGTCGCGGGCCGGGTCCCGGGGCGTGGCCTGCGCCATCTCCACCGTCTCCCGCGGGTGGACCCGCTCCGGCAGGGTGCCGAACCGGGCGCGGCGCAGGGCGGCCTCGGCCGCCCTGTCCGAGGGCTGCTCCTGTGGTGCCGTGTGGGTCATCCGGTCCTCCCCGTGGCCGGCGGGTGCACTCTTCGCCTCTCTGACGTGTTCACCGCCTCGCGGGTTCCCGGGCGACGCATGTGAACCGGACGCCCCGTGAGCCACCGGCCAAGCCCACCGGGCGCGACGGTGCCGGCCGTGCCCGGTGGGTACGGCCGGCACGGTCCGCCGTGGTCAGGAGGTCTCGTCGGCCGGCCTCGCGTCCGGTGTGGTGCGGTCGTCCGCCTCGGGCAGCTCCGCCACGTCCACGCCGCGTACCTGGGCCAACTCGTGCTTGAGCGCGGTGAGTTCCGCACCGCCCGCCATGTGGTTGGTCAGCTCCTCCAGGGTGATCCCGGAGCGCTCGGCGCTCAGTTCGAGGGTGCCGAGGCGCAGCACGCTGAAGTGGTCGCCGACCAGGTAGGCGTGGTGCGGGTTGTGGGTGATGAAGATGACGCCGAGGCCGCGGTCCCGGGCGGCCGCGATGTACTTCAGGACGACGCCGGACTGCTTCACGCCGAGGGCGGCGGTCGGCTCGTCCAGGATCAGCACGCGGGCGCCGAAGTGGACGGCGCGGGCGATGGCGACACACTGGCGCTGGCCGCCGGAGAGGGTGCCGATGGGCTGCTCCAGGTCGTCCAGGACGATACCCATGTTGCGCAGTTCCCGGTCGGCGGTCGCCTTCATGCGGGCGATGTCCAGGCGGCGGACGGGCCAGGGCCCCTTGGTCAGCTCGGAGCCGAGGAAGAAGTTGCGCCACACCGGCATCAGCGGGACGGTCGCCAGGTCCTGGTAGACGGCGGCGATGCCCTTGTCCAGGGCCTCGCGCGGGGTGCTGAAGCGCACCGGCGCGCCGTCCACCAGGAAGTCGCCCTCGGTGTGCTGGTGCAGCCCCGAGATGATCTTGATCAGGGTGGACTTGCCGGCGCCGTTGTCGCCGAGCACACAGGTCACCCGGTTCGCGAACACCTGGAGGTCGACCCCGTGCAGGGCGCGGACGTTCCCGTAGGACTTGCCCGCCGCGCGGAGTTCGACGAGCGGCCCGTGCTCGGCCGGCGCGGTGTCCTGGAGGACGGCGCCATGGGTTCCGGTCGTGTTGCTTGTCATCGGGTCACCTCCGGGTCGCCGTGCGCTGGACCCACAGATTGATGAGGACGGCGCCGAGCAGCATCACACCGAGGAATGCCTTGAACCAGTCGGGGTTCCAGCCGGCGTAGACGATGCCCTGGTTCACCATGCCGAACATGAAGGCGCCGAAGACCGGGCCGATCGCGGAGCCGTAACCGCCGGTGAGCAGGCAGCCGCCGATCACCGCCGCGGCGATGAAGATCAGCTCCTGGCCGACGCCCTCGCCGGACTGCACGGTGTTGAAGGAGAACAGTTGGTGCATGCCGACGAACCAGGCGCCGAAGCCCACGGCCATGAACAGCGTGATCTTGGTGAAGTCCACCGGGACACCGACCGCGCGGGCGCTGTCCTTGTTGCCGCCCACGGCGAAGATCCAGTTGCCGTACTTGGTGCGCAGCAGCGCCCAGGTGGCCAGGGCGGCGAAGGCCAGCCACCACACCACGGTGATCTTCACCTGGACGCCGCCGATGTCGAAGGAGGAAGCGAAGACCTTCCTCGCCTGGTCGAAGCCGTCCATGTCGCTGATGTCGTCGGTGGCCACGTTGCCGGTGACCAGTTTGGTCACCGCGAGGTTGACGCCTTGCAGGATCAGGAAGGTGCCCAGGGTGACCAGGAAACTGGGCAGTCCGGTCCTGACCACCATCCAGCCGTTGAACGCGCCGATCCCGAGGGAGACGACCAAGGCGACGATCACGCCCGCCCAGACGTTCAGCGTCAGCTGGTAGCTGAGCATGCTCGCGGTCAGGGCCGAGGAGACCACGGCGACGCCGGAGGAGAGGTCGAACTCGCCGCCGATCATCAGCAGGGCCACGGGCAGGGCCATGATGCCGATGGTCGAGGACTGGTAGAGCACGGTGGCCATCGATCCGCCCTGGCGGACCGCGGGCGCGGCGACCAGGAAGAAGACGAGGACGGCCACCGCCCCGAGGAAGACACCGACCTCGGGGCGGGCCAGGATCCGCAGCGCCAGGGGGCGTTCGGCGGTACGGCCGTCCCGCCCGCCGGGGCCGGGGGCCGGTGGTGTGCCCACCGCCGGTTCAGCCTGTTGGGCCATGCTCATCACCGGGTGCCCTTCGCGGCGAACTCGGCGACGCTGTCGACGTTGGACTTGTCGACGAAGGCCGGCCCGGTCAGCACGGGCTGCTCCCCGCCGCCGCTGTAGTTGCCGTTGTTCTTGTACAGCCACAGGGCGTCGACGGCGAGGTAGCCCTGGAGATACGGCTGCTGGTCCACCGCGAACTGGATCGTGCCCTTGGAGACCGCCGTGGTCAGGTCCTTGTTCAGGTCGAAGGTGGCGATCTTCGCCTTGCTGCCCGCGTCCGAGACCGACTGGACCGCGGTCAGGGCATAGGGGGCGCCGAGGGCGACGACGTAGTCGATGGCGCTGTCCGTCTTGAGCTTGGCGGTGATCGTCGACTTCACGGACGGCATGTCGGTGCCGTTCACGTAGAGCGTCTCCGTGGTGCCGGAGAACGTCTTCTTCACACCGTCGCAGCGCTGGGTGAGGCCGACATTCCCCTGCTCGTGGATCACGCATACGGCCTTCTTGGCGCCCTCTTCGTTCAGCCGCTTGCCGAGCGCTTCACCGGCCACGTTCTCGTCCTGGCCGAAGAATTCCAGAAGGCCCAGGTTCTTCCAGTCGTTCAGGCCGGAATTGAGGCCGACGACGGGAATGTCCGCGGTCTTCGCCTTGCCGAGGACGGCCTTCATCGCGTCGGGCTTGGCGAGGGTGACGGCAATGCCGTCAACCTTCTGGTCAATGGCGTTCTGGACCAGGTTGGCCTGATTCCCGGCATTCGGATCGGCGGAGTACACCAGTTTGATGTTGTCCTTGGCGGCCGCTGCCTCGGCGCCCTTGCGCACGATGTCCCAGAAGGTGTCGCCCGGGGCCTGGTGGGTCACCAGGGCGACCGTCATCCGGGGAGTCGTGGCCTTGCCCGCGGCGGCGTTCGTCCCCGCATCTTCGGCCTTCTTCCCGCCGGAGCTGCTCGAACAGCCGGCGAGGGCCAGTGCGGCCGCGGCGGCGACGGCGACCATGGGGGCCAGTCGGCCGGAGCGGGAGCGAGTAGAGCGGTCCATCTTTCCTGCACCTCACTGTGCTGCCGGGAAAGGGACGGATCGCGAAGATCCACATCCCCGCCCGGGACGGTCCGGGTCGTTTTCTGTGCGCTGGGACGGGATCCAAGTCCGTGGAGCGGCCGCTGTCAATACTTTGTCAAGACATCAATTCACAACAAGGTCAGAATGTAAATACAAACCATCGACAGCGTGGCCGTACGAACCCACGCCTGAAAGGCGCCGGCCCCCGTCCGAGGGACAGCCTAAGGATCGACGCGCAGGGCCGAGTCACTCACGCCCTACGATCTGATCACGATGGGCCGCATTCCCGATCAGAATCGGCCGCGCAGGACCTGCCGACTCGCCCCATTTCCTGCGCTCTCCGGCGAAGACGGTCAGCATTCCCGCCGCCGTCCCCCCAGGCCGGCGAGGGCTCGCCACGCCGGGACCCGGCCGCAGGACATCGGAGGTGTCGGACGGCTCCGGCGCGGTGGTCGCCGACGCCTCCACCCGCGCCCTCCCCGGTCGGGGCCCGGAGAGAGTGCGGCAGACCGGCCGGGCAGGTCCATGGCCGCCGACGCCCCGTCCCACGGCGAAGCCCAGCGGTCCGTCCGAACTCACCGCAAAACAAAGGGAGTCGACCGATCTGCGCCGGATGGCACACCCGTCCGGAACGCGGGAGTCGCCCCGCGCCGGGCCCCAGGCGCGGCGGGCGGTCGCCGTGCCGCCACCGAAGCGCCCGGCCCGGCTCGACGAGCCGTGGGCGGCCGTCCCGCCCGGCCGCGCGGCGCGGAACGTACGACCGCGCGGCCCGCTCCGCCGGGCACCGCGCGCACGCCCACCGGGCCTGCCCGCCCCCGTCGACCGCCAACTGCTGGTCAATCCATGATCCTTGGACCGCGCCCCCGCGGGCCCCGCTCGTGTCGGTTACGTTTCGGGCAAGAGACACCCGACCTATTGACGCTGGCTGTACATACGACTGTGATTACGCCCACGATGTTCGGTCGAGTTGGTTTCTGATCGGTTTCGAAGACCTTTCGGGGCTGACTCTCCCCTTGGCCGAACCCCTGCTTCCAGGAGCCGCCATGCGTCACTCCCCGTCAGGTCTGCCCGCCCAGGGTCCCAGCCGTCGCTCCCTGTTGCGCGGAGTCGGCGGCACAGCCGTTCTCGCCGGCGCCGGCATACCCCTGCTGAGCGCCTGCGGCGGCAGCGGCACGTCCTCCGACCCGAAGACCGTCACCGTGGGGTCCAACGCGTCGGACGCGGTGCCGAAGAAGGCGTTCGAGCAGGTCTACGCGGCCTTCAAGAAGCAGTCAGGGCTGACGGTCGATGTGAACACGAAGGACCACAACACCTTCCAGGAGCAGATCAACTCCTACCTTCAGGGCACTCCTGACGACGTGTTCAACTGGTTCGCCGGCTACCGCATGCAGTTCTTCGCCGCCAAGAAGCTGGCCACCCCGATCGACGACGTGTGGCAGAAGATCGGGGACAACTTCCCCGAGGCCATGCAGAAGCTCAGCAAGGGCGAGGACGGCAAGTACTACTTCCTGCCGATGACGTCGTATCCGTGGGCGGTCTTCTACCGCAAGAGCGTCTTCCAGCAGCACGGCTACGAGATCCCCACCACCTGGGACACGTTCGTCGCGCTGTGCAAGCAGATGCAGAAGGACGGCCTGGTCCCGATCGCGTTCGGCGACAAGGACGCGTGGCCCGCGATGGGCACCTTCGACCAGATCAACTTCCGGCTCAACGGCTACGACTTCCACGTCGAGCTGATGGCGGGCAAGGCGTCCTGGACCGACGCCAAGGTGCGGGCCGTCTTCGACCACTGGACGGAGATCCTCCCCTACCACCAGGACGGCGCCATGGGCCGCACCTGGCAGGACGCCGCGCAGTCGCTGGTGGCGAAGAAGTCCGGCATGTATCTGCTGGGCAGCTTCGTGGCGCAGCAGTTCACGAACAAGGCCGACCTGGACGACCTCGACTTCTTCGCCTTCCCGGAGATCAACTCCGCGTTCGGCCAGGACACCGTCGAGGCACCGACCGACGGCTACATGGTCAGCAAGTCCCCGAAGAACCACGCGGGTGTCCTGAAGCTGCTGGAGTACCTGGGCACTCCTCAGGCCGAGGAGACCTACCTCAAGACCGACCCCAGCGTGGTCGCCGCCTCCAGCAAGGCCGACACCTCCTCATACGGCGCGCTGCAGAAGAAGGCGTTCGACATGATCGGCAGTGCCAAGAGCCTCACGCAGTTCATGGACCGCGACAGCCGCCCGGACTTCACCTCCACGGTGATGCAGCCCTCGCTGCAGAAGTTCATCCAGAACCCCAAGGGCGTCGACAGCGTGCTGTCCTCCATCGAACGCCAGAAGAAGACGATCTTCGCCTCCGAATGAGCACCGACATGACCACGAAGACCCCGGAGGCGGCCGCCGCGCCGGCTCCGGGGGCCGCATCCGACGCCAAGCGGGCCACGCGCAGCCATCTGCGGCTGCTGACCCGCCGTGACCGGATCACGCTCGGCCTGATGGCCGGCGTGCCCACGGTCCTGCACGTGGCCCTCGTCTGGGTCACCGCCCTCGCCTCGATCGCACTCGCCTTCACCACTTGGGACGGCATCGGCTTCGGCTCGATCAAGTGGGTCGGGCTGGACAACTTCAAGGAACTGTTCGAGAACAACCCGCAGTTCTGGCCGGCCGTCGAGCACAACGTCATCTGGTTCGTGGTGCTCATCGTCATCCCGACGCCGCTCGGCCTCTTCCTCGCCACCCAGTTGGACAAGAAGATCCGTTTCTCCCGGGTCTACCAGACGGCGTTCTTCCTGCCGGTGGTCATCTCCATGGCCTGCATCGGCTTCGTCTGGCAACTCGTCTACAACCCGGACACGGGCCTCATCAACAGCCTGATCGGGGCCAACAAGCCCGGCCACTACATCGACTGGATCGGCGATCCCAAGCTGAACCTGTGGGCGGTCCTGATCGCCGCCTCCTGGCGGCACACCGGCTACATGATGATCCTGTACCTCGCCGGGCTGAAGGGCGTCGACCCGTCGCTGCGGGAAGCCTCCGCGCTGGACGGCGCGGGCGAATGGCAGACGTTCCGGCACGTCGTCTTCCCGACGCTGCGCCCGACCAACACGATCGTCCTGGTCGTCACCATCATCGAGGCGCTGCGCGCCTTCGACCTGGTCTTCGTCTTCAACAAGGGCGCGCAGGGCACCGAGTTGCTGTCGATCCTGGTGACCAACAACATCATCGGGGAGTCGAGCCGCATCGGCTACGGGTCGGCGATCGCGGTGGTCCTGCTGGTCATCTCGCTCGCCGTGATCATCCCGTATCTGGTGGCCACCACCCGGAAGGAGCGGCGGTCATGAGCGCCCCCACCCTCGCGGCCGGCGCCGCCCGGCGGCGCGCGCCCGTGCGTCCGGCCCGCGTCCTGCTGCACGTCTTCCTCGCGGGCGCCGCCCTGGCCTGGCTCGCCCCGCTGCTCTGGGCGGTCTTCTCCGCCCTGCGTCCGTACAGCGAGACCAGCGAGAAGGGCTACGTGTCCTGGCCGGACAAGCTGAGCCTGGACAACTTCACCAACGCGTTCCAGCAGTCGGACATGATGCACTACTTCGGCAACACGCTGCTGATCGCGGTGCCGGCCGTGCTGCTGACGCTGTTCCTGTCCTCCTGCGTCGCCTTCTACGTCGCCCGTTTCGACTTCCGGCTCAACCTGGCGCTGCTGCTGGTCTTCACCGCGGGCAACCTGCTGCCGCAGCAGGTCATCATCACCCCGCTGTACCGGCTGTACCTCCTGATCGACCTGCCCGGCATCACGGTCAGCGGCAAGCTGTACGACTCGGCGCTCGGCCTGGTCCTCATCCACGTGGCGTTCCAGTCCGGGTTCTGCGCGTTCGTACTGAGCAACTACATGCGCTCGCTGCCGCACGAGCTGACCGAGGCCGCGCTCGTGGACGGCGCCTCGGTGTGGCGGCTGTACTGGCAGATCACGCTGCCGCTGTGCAAGCCGGCGATGGCGGCGCTCGCCACCCTGCTGTCGATCTGGATCTACAACGACTTCTTCTGGGCGATCGTCCTGATCTCGACCGGGGAGAACATGCCGATCACCTCGGCCCTGAACAACCTCTCCGGCCAGTACTTCACCGATCCCAACCTGGTCGCCGCCGGCGCCCTGCTCACCGCGATCCCCACGCTGGTCGTGTACTTCCTGCTCCAGCGCCAGTTCGTCAACGGCCTCACGCTGGGCTCCAACAAGGGCTGATCCCCGCACCGAGCGGCGCGCTCGTACGGGGACACAGACTTGGTGGGCCCCGTCCGGGCGGGCCCGCTGCTCCGGTGTCAGCTCCGGGTCCACGGCGGCGACGATCCCTCCAGTTGGGCCACCGGGACGCCCCGGCGACCGGGGACGACCGGCAGCGACCCGCCCGACTGCCGGGCGAGCACCGCCTGGTTGGGGGCGCGCCGGTCTCCCGGGCCACGTCGTACGGGGCGGCGAGCCGGGGCGCCGGGGTGGTCGTGGTCGGGCGGCAGCGGCCGAGCAGTTCCTCGCCCCGCCCGACCTGGCCGCCGTCCGCCCGCAACGCGCGGTTGTCGGACGTGTCGATGAAGTTCCCGCCTGAGGTCAGGAGACGCCGAGCGGTCCGGTGCGCCTGACGCACGTTCATCACGCGTACGGTCATTCCCGTTGACGCTTCGGCCGCCCCTCACTACCGTCCGAGAGCGCTCTCTCCTCCATGCCCGCAGCATGTCCTGACAGGGAGGCCCCGATGACTCCCGTACCAAGACCGCGCACTCCGGTACTGCGTGCCCTCGGCCGGCCGGCCGCGGCACTCGCCCTGGCGCTGCTCGCGGCCCTCGTCCCGCAGCCGGCGTCCGCCGCCCCGGCCGTGTCGGCCGCCATCTGCAACAAGTACTGCGACACCCGTGATCCCGCTCTCTCCCCCGGCGACCGGACCCCGGTCACGACAAGCCTGTACGGGCGGTCGATCGTGCTCCACTTCGACGACGCCGACGCGATGGGCTGGGCGTCCGTGGCGAGCGGCTACCCGGGCGACGAGGTCTGGCTCGACCGCTCCTTCGACGGCGGCCGCACCTGGAGTGCGGGCAGCAGACTCGGCAACACCGCCGTCCCCACGGGCCGGCGCGACCGGCGCACGCTCATGTACAACGTGGACGACTGGAAGAACCACGGCGTCGGCGCCCTGCGCGCCTGCGGCAAGGCCGGGAACCGGACCGAGATCGCATGCACCCCGTGGGCCCGTACCACCTGGAACGCCGGCGACCGGCGCAAGGCGGCGGCCACCGGGCTGATGACCTTCTACAACTACGGAACCGGCCTGTTCGACACCACCGGCTGGTGGAACTCGGCCAACGCCCTGACCGCGCTCATCGACACCATCCGGGTGTCGGGCCTGCGCAGTTACACGTACGCGATCTCCCGCACGTACGAGCTGAACGTGAACGCGCGGGACGGGCAGTTCCGCAACGAGTACATCGACGACACGGGCTGGTGGGGGCTCGCCTGGATCGCCGCCTACGACCTGACCGGCGACCGCCGCTACCTGGACACCGCACGGGCCGACGCCGACCACATGGCCGCCTACTGGGACGGCACCTGCGGCGGCGGTGTGTGGTGGAGCACGGCGCGGACGTACAAGAACGCCATCGCCAACTCCCTCTACATCGAGCTGAGCGCGGCGCTGCACAACCGCGTCCCGGGCGACACGACGTATCTTCACCGGGCCCGGACCGGCTGGTCCTGGTTCCAGGGCACCGGGATGATCAACGGCTCGAACCTGGTGAACGACGGGATCGACCTGTCCACCTGCCGCAACAACGGCCAACCCGTCTGGTCCTACAACCAGGGCGTCCTGCTCGGCGCCCTCACCGAACTGCACCGGGCGACCGGCGACGGCGCGCTGCTCACCCGCGCCCGGCAGATCGCGGACGCCGCGACCACGGACGCCTCCCTGCACACCGCCGACGGCATCCTGCGCGAGCCGTGCGAGGGCGGCGACTGCGGCGCCGACGGCCCGTCCTTCAAGGGGGCGCACGTGCGCGGTCTGGGCGAGCTGAACGCGGCGCTGCCGGACCATCCGTACACCGCGTATCTGCGACGCCAGGCCGACCGCGCCCACACGAGCGATCGCAACGCCCTCGACCAGTACGGACTGCGCTGGGCCGGGCCGGTCGACACGGTGGACGCGGCGCGTCAGCACAGCGCCCTCGATCTGCTCGACGCCGCGCCGTGAGCCGGGCATTCGGGTCGCGCGGCGCGGTCGCCGAACGCCCGGCGACGTCATCGGCCCGCCGGCGCGCGGCCCGTTCCGACCGGCGGTACCCGGCGGCGGCGCGGACCCGTCCCGTACTCGGCGGGCTGCTGGCCCTGTTCCTGGCGTTGACCGGTCTCGTCGCGCTGCCCGCCCCGGCCCGTGCCGCGGCGCCGGTCTGTGCCCTGGCGTGCGACACGCTGGACCCCTCGCGGGCCCGGCAGGACACCTTCCCGGTGCCGAACCGGAACATCAACGGCCGGACCCTGCGGCTGCACGTCTCCGACCCGGACGACATGGCCTGGGCGAGCATCGACGACGGAGTGCGGGGCGACTCGGTCTGGCTGGACCGGTCCTGGGACCGGGGAGCCACCTGGGAGCCCCTGCTCGGCAAGGCGAGCGTCCCGGACGCCCGGACCGGTACCCGTACGCTGATGTACAACATCACCGACCCGGTCGGGCACCGGCGCGGCTGGATCCGCGCCTGCGCCGACGCGGCCGCCGTCACCTGCACCGACTGGGCGTATCCGACGGTGTGCGACGGCGCGTCCTGCGACGGCGCCGACCCGGCGGGCGCGGCGGGCGACGACACCCCCGTACCGCCGGCCACCCTCTTCGGACGCACCATCGGCCTGCACGTCGACCAGGCGCGCGGCATGGCGTGGGGTGTCCTCTCGGGCGGCGGCACGGGCGACGAGATCTGGCTCGACCGCTCCTGGGACGAGGGGGCCGACTGGCCCGAGGGCTCCTCCCTCGGCCGGACGAGCGTGCCGGCCGGCGCGGTCTCGGCCCGTACGGTCATGTTCGCCACCCGGGATCCGCGCGGCCTGCTGTACGGCGGGGCGGTCCGTGCCTGCGGCCGCGAGGCCGCGCACCAGGAGGGCAGTTGCACGGCCTGGGTCAGGCCCGCGCCGACCCGGACGCGGGCGGCGGCGGACGCGCTGCTGGCCTCGTACCGCACCGACGAGGGCTGGTGGCGCAGCAGTTGGTGGAACTCGGCGGTCGCGCTCACCGCGGTCGTCGACTTCGCCGAGCGCACCGGACGGCACGACTACGACTGGGTGATCGCCCGTACCTTCGAGCAGAACCGCGGTGTCTTCCCCGCCGGCGCGCGCAGCTCCGACCCGGTCGAGGGCCACTTCATCAGCCGCGCCGTCGACGACGCGGCCTGGTGGGCGGTGGCCTGGCTGACGGCGTACGACCACACGGGCGAGCGGCGCTATCTGGACGAGGCCGTCACGATCACCGACTACGTCCACCGGTTCTGGGACACCGGTACCTGCGGCGGCGGTGTGTGGTGGGACCGGGAACGCACCTACAAGAACGCCGTGACGAGCGGCCTGTACCTGTGGCTGGCCACCGCACTGCACCAGCGGATCGGCGGCGACACCGTATGGGGTGCCCGCGCGGCGACGGCGGCGGACTGGTACCTCGGCAGCGGGCTGATCAACCCCTCCGGTCTGGTCAACGACGGTCTGACCGCGGGCTGCGCCAACAACGGTCAGACCGTGTGGAGTTACAACCAGGGCCTGGCCATCGGCGCCTTCACCCAGCTGTGGCGGTCCACCGGCGAGGACCGGTACCTGGAGACGGCCGAACGCCTGGCCGACGCCGCGATCTCCTCGCCCGTGCTGACCCGCGACGGTGTGCTGACCGAGTCCTGCGACCTCGGCACCAACTCCTGCGACGACAACCAGAAGCAGTTCAAGGGCATCTTCGTACGCCACCTCGCCGACCTGGCGGACGCCACCGGGTCGGCCGGCTACCGGGCGTACGTCCTGAAGCAGGCCGAATCGATCTGGGCCACGGACCGCGACCCGCTCAACCGCCTCGGCCAGCGCTGGTCCGGAACGAGCCCCGACGCGGCGGACTGGCGCACCCAGGCGAGCGCGCTGGAGGCGCTGACGGCCGCGGAGCGGCTGCGGGGCCCGGACCGAAGGGGGCGGTGACGGATGCCGACCGGTGGGCCGGGCGCCGCCGGGAAAGCTATCCTGACGCCTACGCCCACCACCGCCGTCCGCGCCCCGGGGCAAGGGCCCCGGTTCCGGTCGCCCGCGGGGCGCGCGGCCACCGGTGTGCGACGGCCCCAGCGGACGACGACGAGGTCAACTGACACACATGAAAGAATTTCGCGAGGTCACGGGCGCGATTCTGCCGGATTACTCCGAACCTCTGTGGGTCCAGGCCGTCAATCTCATCCACGGCGAGATCGAGAAGGGCGTCCTCAAGCCGGGCGCCCGGCTCGCTCCCGAGCGCGAGCTGTGCGGTCAACTCGGCATCAGCCGCGTCACGTTGCGCAAGGCGCTCACCCATCTCGTCGAACGGGGCGAGCTGAGCGCCTCGCACGGCCGCGGGTGGTACGTCGCGCGGACCGCGCGGAAGAAGGAATGGCCGAGCAACCTGGAGTCCTTCAGCGAGACGGCGGCCCGGATGGGGCTGCGCCCGCACTCGACGGTACTGCGCGCCCGGACCACACCCGCGAGCTTCGACGAGGCGGAACGGCTCGGTGTGGCGCCGGGCACCGCGCTGTTCTGTCTGGAGCGGGTGCGCCTGCTCGACGACGTGCCCATCGCGCTCGACCTCAACCGGATCCCGCTGGCCCTCGTACCCGAGGTGGAGAACGCCGACTTCACCACCGGCTCCTTCTACGCGACGCTGGCTCGGGCCGGTGTGGAGCCGGTGCGGGCCGACACCACGATCGAGGCGACGAAGGCCGACGAGCACGCGGCGGAGCATCTCGGCCTGGCGCCGGGTGACCCGCTGCTGGTGCTGCACCAGCTCGCGCTCGGCTCCGGTCAGGAGCCGTTGTTCCTCTCCACCATCCGGTACGCGGGCGACCGCTACCGGCTGCGGACCTCCTTCGCGCGCTCCTTCGGCTGAGGCCCCGCACCGGCGGTCGGCCGCGCGGGTGTCGGGGCCCGGCCGCGGGGCCTGGGCCCGCCACTGGGGCCGCGGCTGAGTTCAGGGCACCACCACGGCCTTGACGAAGTCGGGGCCGGCGGCGTGCATCGCGGTGAACGCCGCGTCGACCTCATCGAGTCCGAAGCGGTGCGTGACCAGCGGTTGGTAGCTGAAACGGCGTTCCCCGACGAGGCCGAGCGCCTCCCGCATGGCGGCCATCGTCCGGGTGCGGTCGGGGCAGAAGCCGTTGACGACGGTGACCGCCTTGTACCACAGCTCCATGTCCATCATGGCGTCGCCGGTGTGGTGGTAGCCGACCACACAGAGCGTGCCGAACGGCCGCACCAGGCTGCCCGCCGTCGTCAGGCCCGGGGTCACGCCGGTGGCTTCGAGCACCACGTCGAACCGGGCTTCGCCCACCCGTCCGGTCGCGGTGCGGAACTCCTCCGGTACCTCGTCGGGCGCGAACGCAAGGTCGCAGCCGAGCCGTAGGGCCCGCTCCCGGCGGGCCGGCAGCGGGTCGACGCCGACGAGCAGGCCCGGTGCGTGCCGCCGGACGAGTTGGACGAGGCCGAGGCCCATGAAGCCGAGCCCCACGACCGCGACGCGGTCACCCGCGCGCACCGTGGTGCGCGACAGCGCCTCCTCCAGGCAGGCGACCGGTTCGCCGAGCGCGTGAGCGGGTTCGATCCCTGCGGGGACGGGCAGGACCGCGTCGGCGTCCATCACCGCGAGCGTCGCGAAGCCCTCGCCGCCCAGCCCGGTCACCAGGTCGCCCGGCGCCCACCGGCCCGCGTCCCGGCCCGCGGCGACCACCCGGCCCACCATCTCGTGGCCCAGCCGCACCGGTGCCGCGGCGGGGTCGTGCCCGAGCCAGGGCCCGAGGTCCGAGGTGCACACACCGCTGCCGGCCACTTCCACCAGCACCTGGTCGGCACGTGGCACGGGATCGGGGACCTCGACGACCTCGGAGGTGCACGGCCCGACCACCTGGCTGATCTTCATGGGTGTCTCCTGTCCGAGCGCGGGCGCGACAGCGCCGCCGCATCGGCACCGTCCGACGTCACGTGGTTCTATGTGGTACACGGTGGAGTGCCGACCTGTCTACCACCGTTCTGATCTATCAGCGGCATCAAATGATCACATCTGGTCACCTTACGCACAGATGCCCCGCACATTGCCACGACAATTCTGACGCGCATCTAGACAGGGCAAGTATTCGTCTCTAGCTTGGCCGCAAGTGGTATCTGTTTGGTACAGACAGGCACAGCTCGATGAGGAGACGCGCACATGGGGCCACTTTCGGCAGCGATCGGCCGCGGCGACCCTGTCGCGGCCGGGAACGCGCCAGGGGACGGAAAGCCCGGCGGACGACCGGGCGCAGACCTCGGCGACCGGGACCGCCACAGGACCCGTCGAGCCGTTCGCGCGGCCCGCCGTCCGGGAGGGCACTGACCGATGCGCACCGTGCTGCGGAAACTCTGCTTCTACGTGCTGACCGCGTGGGCGGCCATCAGCCTCAACTTCGTCATCCCGCGGATCATGCCGGGCGACCCGGCCGACAACCTGATCAACCAGTTCCACGGCAAGCTGAGCCCGTCGGCCGTCAAGGCGCTCCGGGTGCTTTTCGGCCAGCAGGACGCCAGTCTGTGGCACCAGTACCTGAGCTACTGGCACAGCGTGTTCACCGGGGACTTCGGGATCTCGTACGCGTACTACCCGTCCACGGTGGGTTCCGTGCTGGGCCAGAGCATGTACTGGACGCTCATCCTGATCAGCGTCTGCACCGTGCTCAGCTTCGTCATCGGCACCGCGCTCGGCATGCTCGCCGGGTGGAAGCGCGGCACCTGGCTCGACTCCCTGGTGCCGGTCACCACGTTCCTCTCCTCGATCCCGTACTTCTGGTTCGCCATCATCGTGGTGCTGGTCTTCGCGATCACCCTCAAGTGGTTCCCGCTCTCCGGCGGTTACGCGGTGACCGAGACCGTCGGGCTGAGCGGCGGGTTCATCTCCAGCGCGCTCTACTACGCGGTGCTGCCCGCGCTGACCATCGTCGTCGCGTCCGTCGGCGGCTGGCTGATCGGCATGCGCAACATGATGGTGACCACGCTGAGCGAGGACTACGTCCGGCTGGCCGAGGCGAAGGGCCTGTCGCGGCGGCGGGTGATGTACCGCTACGCCGCCCGCAACGCGATGCTGCCGTCGCTCTCCGGGTTCGCCATGTCGCTCGGTTTCGTGGTCGGCGGCTCCATCGTGACCGAGGTCGTCTTCAACTACCCCGGGATCGGCACGGTCCTCTTCAAGGCCGCCCAGGCCGCCGACTATCCGCTGATGTCGGCCATCTTCCTGCTGATCACCGTCCTGGTGCTGGTCGCCAACCTGCTCGCCGACATCGCCTACGTGTTCCTCGACCCGAGGACGAGGGAGAGCTGATCCATGGCCGTAACTGCCGCCGCCGTCGCCGAGGCGTCGGCGCCGACCGAATCCGCGGCGGGTCCCGCCCGGCTCTGGCGGCGTCTGCTCCGCTCGCCCCTGACCTGCACCGGCCTGGTCGTCACCGTGGTCTTCGCGGTGCTGGCCGTGATCGGCCCGTGGATCGCGCCGTACGACCCGTCGGCCGTCAGCGACACCGCCACCGCCGCGCCCTCCGCCGCCCATCTGCTCGGCACCACCCAGAACGGGCAGGACGTGCTCTCCCAGATGCTGTACGGAGCGCGCGCCTCGCTCGCGGTCGGCTTCGGCGCCGCGATCGTGACGACGGTGCTGTCCGTCCTCGTCGGCGTCACGGCCGGCTACGTGGGCGGCCTGGGCGACGAACTCCTCTCCCTGCTGGCCAACGTCTTCCTGGTGCTGCCCGCCCTGCCGCTGACGATCATCCTCGCCGCGTACCTGCCGCACAGCGGCTCGCTCGGCATCATCCTGGTCATCTCCGTCACCGGCTGGGCGTGGGGCGCCCGCGTCCTGCGCGCCCAGACCCTGTCGCTGCGCAAACGGGACTTCGTGGAGGCGGCACGCGCCACCGGCGAGCGGACCTCCCGGATCATCCTCAGGGACATCCTGCCGAACCAGGTGGCCGTCATCGCCGCCTCGTTCCTCGGCACCGTCACCGCCGCCATCCTCACCCAGGCCAGCCTCGCCTTCCTCGGCCTGACCGACGTGACCCAGTGGTCCTGGGGCACCATCCTGTACTGGGCGCAGGTCAACAGCGCGCTGCTCACCGGCGCCTGGTGGTGGTTCGTCCCCGCGGGCCTCGCGATCGCGCTGCTCGGCACCGCCCTGTCACTGGTGAACTTCGGCATCGACGAGTTCATCAACCCCCGCCTGCGGCAGGCCGGCATCGGCACCAAGAAGGCCCAGCGCGCCCAGGCCGCCCGGCCGCGCACCCGCAGGCCCCACCGTCCCGCCGGCCCGGCCGCGCGGCCGAAGCCCGCCCCGTTCACCCGGGACAGCACCGACGTCGTGCTCGACGTACGCGGGCTGTGCGTGGAGTACGGCGGGGACGGCGGCCGGGTGCGGGCCGTCGACGACGTGTCGTTCACCCTGCGCCGCGGCGAAGTGCTGGGCATCGCGGGCGAGTCGGGATCCGGCAAGTCCACGCTCGCGTACGCCATCACCCGGCTGCACAAGCCGCCCGCGGAGATGTCCCGGGGCGAGATCCGCTACACCTCGCCCGACGGCACCAGCGTGGACGTGCTGTCGATGGCCGACGGCGAACTGCGCGCGTTCCGCTGGGAGGAGCTGTCGATCGTCTTCCAGTCGGCCATGCACGCGCTCAACCCGATCATGCGGATCGGCGAGCAGATCGAGGACGTGCTCGCCGCCCACCGGCCGCACATGACCCGCCAGGAGCGGGCCGCCAGGATCGTCGAACTGCTCGGCGTCGTGGGCATCCCGGCCGACCGCGCGAGCGCCTACCCGCACGAGTTGTCCGGCGGCATGCGGCAGCGCGCGATGATCGCGATCGGGCTCGCCCTGGACCCCGAGATCATCGTGATGGACGAGCCCACCACCGCACTCGACGTGGTCATCCAGCGTCAGATCATCGAGAAGATCATGGAGTTGAAGGACACCCTGGGCTTCTCGGTCGTGTTCATCACGCACGACCTGTCGCTGCTGATCGAACTCTCCGACACCATCGCCGTGATGTACGGCGGCCGGATCGTCGAGACGGCCGCGGCCGACGACTTCTACCGGCAGCCCCGGCACCCCTACAGCCGCGGCCTGCTCGCCTCGTTCCCGACCCTCGGCGGCCCCAAGCGCGAACTCACCGGCATCACCGGCTCGCCGCCCGACCTGCGCCGGATGCCCTCCGGGTGCGCCTTCCACCCGCGCTGCCCGGTCGCGTTCGAGGACTGCTCGGTGCGCGCGCCCGTGCTGTACGACATCGGGCAACCGGGCCGGGGCGCCACCAGGGCGGCCTGCCTGCGATACGCGGACGCCGGGCCCGGCCCCGGCGCCGCCGGCGACGACACCGAGGACAGCGAGGACCGATTCGCGATGGGTGAGAAGCAGTGAGCGCCGACGAGACGGGTGGCGGCACGGCTCCGCGGCCGGCCGGCCCCGACGGAACGGAACGGCCGGCGGACCGGCCGGTGCTGGAGGCCGTGGAGGTCACCAAGCGGTTCCCGGTGCGCAGCGTGCTGCCCCGGGGTGCCGCGCGCGGGCGGACGGTGCACGCCGTGGAGGGTGTGTCGCTGAGCCTGTACGCGGGACGGATCACCGCCCTGGTCGGCGAGTCGGGGTCCGGCAAGTCCACCCTGGCCCGGCTCCTGGCGCAGCTGCATCCACTGACCAGTGGTGAGATCCGGCTGCACGGAAGCCCGGTGCGGTCCACCAGGGGGCGGGCGTTTCGCACGTACACCAGCGAGGTGCAGCTGATCCTCCAGGACCCCTTCGCCTCCTTCAACCCGGTGGCGACCATCGCGAGCACGCTCAGGAGGGCGGTCGCGCTGCACCACCCGGGCACCGGCCGGCGGGAGCAGGCCGCGGTCATCGACGACCTGATGGCGCAGATCAACCTCGTACCGGCGAACCAGTTCACCGAGAAGTACCCGCACGAACTGTCCGGCGGCCAGCTCCAGCGGCTGTCGATCGCCCGCGCCCTGACCGCGAGCCCGGCGGTGTTCCTCGCCGACGAGCCCGTCTCCAGCCTCGACGTCTCCATCCGCCTCGGCATCCTCAACCTGCTGCGCCGCCTCACCGAGGAACGCGACGCGGCGATGCTGTACGTCACCCACGACATCGCCTCCGCCCGGTACTTCGCCGCCGACACCGCGGTGATGTACGCCGGGCAGCTCGTGGAGTCCGGCCCGTCGGAGGCGGTGACCCAGCAGGCCGCGCACCCCTACACGCAGTTGCTGATCTCCTCCGCGCCCGACCCCTCGCGCGCCGGGACGGCCCGGGTGCGCGACATCGGCCGGCCGCCCAGCCTCATCGACCCGCCCCCGGGCTGCCGGTTCCACCCGCGCTGCCCGTTCGCGATGGAGCGCTGCGCACGTCAGGCACCGCCCTCCTTCGCCCTGCCGGGCGGCCATTCGGCGCGCTGCTGGCTGTACGCGGACGACTCCGAGGCCGCCGCGCGGCGGGCCGAGAACGCCACGGCCGTCGCCGGGCTCACCGCGTCCGCCGGGCAGCACGGAGCGGGCGTCCCGGCCGGTCCCGTCGCGGGCCCCGCCGCGCCGGCGGGCGGCCCCGCACCGGCCGACGACCCGGGCCCCGCCGCCCGCTGAACGTCAAGCACCCTCCGTACCAGCACACTTGAGGAGCAGACACACCGTGACCATCTCACCCTCGTCGCTGTCGACGGGCCTGACGCACGCCGCGCGCCCGACGAGACGCGGCGTCCTCGCCGGAACCCTGGCGGTCTCCGCCGGCTTCGCGCTGGCCTCCTGTTCGCCGTCCGCCTCCGGCGGCTCGTCGACGCTGACCGTCTCCGGACAGGCCGACAACCTCACCCAGGTCTTCAACCCGTTCCTCGCCCAGTCGGCGAACACCCTCGCCTACACCAACCAGGGCCAGGGCGGCTTCATCTACGAGCCACTCGTGCAGATCAACACCGTCGACATCGGCAAGGACATCCCCTGGCTCGCCCGGAGCTGGAAGTGGTCGGGCGACAACAGGACGCTGACCCTGACCGTGCGGACCGGAGTGAAGTGGACGGACGGCAAGCCGTTCTCCGCCGACGACGTGGTGTTCACCTTCGAGATGCTGAAGAAGTACCCGGGGCTCAACGTGCTGGGCATCGCCTTCGACTCGGTCAAGGCGAACGGCGCCGACGAGGTCGTCATGACCTTCGCCAAACCCTCCGAGCAGTTCTTCACCAACATCGTGTCCGCGCCGATCGTCTCCCGGCACATCTGGTCCACCGTCGGCGATCCGACGAAGTACACCGACAAGAACCCGGTCGGCACCGGCCCCTACAAGCTGGCCTCGTTCTCCACGCAGAGTTTCGTCCTCGACCGCAACGAGGGCTACTGGCAGACCAGACCCGAGGTCACCAGCATTCGCTTCGTCGCCTACAAGGACAACCAGAGCATGACCAACGCGCTGGTCCAGGGCCAGGTGGACTGGGGCGGTTCCTACATCGCCAACGCGGACAAGACGTATCTCGCGCGCAGCAAGGACAACCACTACTGGACGCCGCTGGCCGGCACCGACGGTCTGATCCCGAACCTGGAGCGCTGGCCGCTCAGCGATCTCGCGGTGCGTCAGGCCATCAGCCTCGGCGTGGACCGCAAGCAGATCGCCGCGGCCACGCACGACTCGCCGGCCACCAGTGTCACCGGCCTGCCGATGCCCGCCTACGAGAGCGCGGTCGCCGCCCAGTACAAGGGCGTGGACTTCGTGCAGGACAAGGCGAAGGCGGAGCAGACGCTGACGGACGCCGGCTACGCGAAGGGCGGTGACGGCTACTACCAGAAGAACGGCAAGCGGGTGGAGTTCTCCATCAGCTTCCCGTCCTCCTACACCGACATAGCCTCGCGCGTGCAGGTGCTGGTCTCCCAGTTGAAGGACATCGGCATCAAGCTCACGGTCGACACCACATCGGTCAACGACATCAACGGCCTGACCGCCAGGGGCGACTTCGACTCCACCATGGGCTATCCGGTGGGTTCCGCGCCCCGCGCGTTCTCGTTCTACAACGACACGATGAACCCGAACTTCTACTATCCGGTCGGCAAGGCCACACCGACCTACCAGAACATCGAGCGGTTTCGCAACGCGGAGGCCGCGGCGCTGTTCAAGCGGTACCCCGAGGCGAGCACGGACAAGGAACGGCAGGACATCCTCGACAGGATCCAGCGGATCTTCGTGGAGAACCTGCCGTGGATACCGCTGTTCTACTGGGGTTCCTACGGCGACTGGAGCACCGCCAAGGTCAGCGGCTTCCCGTCGGCGGACGACCCCTACTTCAGCCCGGTGCCGAACCCGGTGGTGGCGCTGCGGCTGAAGCCCCGATGAGCGCCCGCACGGGCCGCGGCACACCCGCCGCGGCCCCGCCGGCCCGCGCAGCCCGAGCGACCGTCCAAGGAGGAACGATGCCCGCAGACCTCGGTGTCATGATGTACACCGTCCTCCGGCAGGCCCGCGCCGACCTGGAGGGCACCCTCGCCCGGCTCGCCGCCCTCGGCTACACGGGCATCGAGACCTACGGCCTGGTGGAGCACTTCGGTCCGGCCCGGGTGCGGGCCGCCGTCGCGGCCGCCGGCCTGACGCTCACCAGCGCCCACGCGCCGTTCCCCGCGGGCCCGGCGGCCGAGGCCGTACTGGACCAGAACGCGGAGCTGGGCGCCGAGGTCCTGGTGTGGAGCATGGAGCGCGAGGAGTTCGCCTCGCCCGACGCGGTCCGCCGCGGCGTCCAGCGGGTGAACGAGGCGGCCGAGCGTGCCGCCGCCCGCGGCATGCGGATCGCCTACCACAACCATTTCGCGGAGTTCTCCCAGGTCTTCGCCGGACGGCCCGCGTACGACCTGCTGCTGGACGAACTGGATCCACGGGTGCTCCTGGAACTGGACGCCTACTGGGCCGTGCTGGGCGGCGCCGACCCCGCCGAGGTGATCGCCCGTCTCGGCGAGCGGGTGCGCTTCGTCCACGTCAAGGACGGGCCGGCCGTCAGCTACGAGGAGGACGTCATGGTGCCCATCGGCGAGGGCCGGATCGACTGGGCCCGGGTGCTGAGTGTGCCGTCCGGCGTCCGCTGGCACATCGTCGAACTGGAGCGACTGCACATCGACACCTTCGAGGCGCTGCGCCGCAGCCGCGACCACCTGGTGGGGCGCGGTCTGTCCGCCGCCCGCGCGACGGGGACGGAGACACCGGCATGAGGGTCCTCTTCCTGGGCGGCGCGGGCATGATCGGCTCGGCCGCGGCCGCGGAGGCCGTCCGGCGCGGCGCGGACGTCACGGTCGTCACGCGGAGCGAGCCACGCCGACGGCCGGCCCCCGGGGTCCGGGCGCTGCGGGCCGACGTGCGGGACACGGCGGCGCTCGCCGGTGTGCTGCGCGGCGCGGAGTTCGACGCCGTCGTCAACTGGGTCGGCTTCACCCCCGACGACGTGCGTGGTCATCCGGCGCTGTTCGACGGCTCGGCCGGCCAGTACGTCTTCATCAGCACCTGTTCCGTCTTCGCCCGGCCGGTGCCGCAGCTGCCGATCACCGAGTCCAGCCCGCGCAGCCAACCGGAGTTCGGCTATCCGCGGGACAAGATCGCCTGCGAACTGCTCCTGGAGGAGGCGTACCGCAGCCACGGCTTCCCCCTGACGATCGTGCGGCCCTTCCACACGTACGACCGCACGGTGATCCCGAGCCTCGCGGGCTGGACCGCGATCGACCGGATGCGCCGGGGCAGGCCGGTGGTGGTGCACGGCGACGGGACCTCGCTGTGGTCGCTGACCCACTCCCGGGACTTCGCCCGTGCCTTCGTGCCGCTGCTCGGCAACGGCCACGCGCTCGGCGAGAGCGTCAACGTGGTCAGCGGTGACGTGCTGACCTGGGACCAGATCCACCTGGCGCTGGCCGCCGCGGCCGGGGTGCGCCGGCCGGTGCTGCGGCACGCGGCCAGCGAGGCGTTCGGCGAGCAGGTGCCGGGCTGGCGGGAGGTGCTGGAGCACGACTTCCGGCATTCGATGCTGTTCGACACCGCCAAGCTGCGCAGGCTGGTGCCCGGCTTCGCGCCCGAGGTGCCGTTCGCCGAGGGCGCCCGCGAGGTGCTCGCCCACTACGACGCCCATCCGGAACTCCAGGTCGTCGACCCCGCCCTGGACCGGGCCATGGACCGGCTGCTGGGCGAGGCATGACGGGACGGAAACCTCACCACCATGACGTACATTGCGCTAACCTGTATAAGACCACAGCAACACCACTTGGTATCAAGGACTCGGTCGATCCGCGCCGACAACCACGGGCGGTCCACGGGGGAAGGCCAAGAAGGCGAAAGGGAAGCAGAGAAAGTGATCGGCGTCGGTCTCCACGACTCGCGGGGCGGCTCGCTCCCCCGTACGCACGGCACCCGCCTCCCCGCGCCCCGCGCAACCCGGGCGGGTGCCCGGCCCGGACCCGGGGTGGACGCATGACCACCGGAGCCGGCACCGGGGCGCTGCCCGCCGAGTACCCCGAGCCGCTGTGGGCGCAGGCCAAGGCCGCCCTGCTCACCCGCATCAGGAACGGCGAGGTCAAGCCCGGCTCCCGGCTGCCCCCGGAGCGCGAGCTGTGCCAGATGCTCGCCATCTCCCGGGTGACGCTGCGCAAGGCGCTGACCGCGCTGGTCGACGAAGGAGTGCTGCGGCCCGCGCACGGCCGCGGCTGGTACGTCACCCGCGCCGAGCGCGGCGACTGGCCCAACACCCTGGAGTCCTTCTCCGAGACCGCGCACCGGATGGGCCTGACCGCCACCTCGCGCGTACTGCGCCGCGGTCTCGGCCCGTGCACCTACGACGAGGCCGGCGCGTTCCAGATCGCCCCCGGCACCCGGGTCTACCGGCTCGACCGGGTGCGCATGCTCGACCAGGTCCCCATCGCCGTGGACCAGTCGCTGCTGCCCGCCGACGTGGCCGAGGGCTTCGACGACATCGACTTCACCACCGCCTCGCTCTACGACGTGCTCACCGCCCGCGGGCGGCGGCCGGCGCAGGCGGAGACCACCGTGGAGGCCCGTGCCGCCGACGCGGACCTCGCCGCACACCTCGACATCGCGGCCGGGACCCCTGTCCTGGAGATGCGTCAGATCGTCCGCGACCCCGCGCACCGTCCGCTGCTGTCCTCCGCCATCCGCTACGCCGGCGACCGCTACCGGCTGCGCACCTCCTTCAGCCGGAGCGCCGAGGCATGAGAGGGCCGGCCCCGCTTCGGCCCGCCGGACGGCCGCGGCGCGCCGCCGCGCCCCGCCGGTCCCACCCTGGTCCGGAGCCGCTCCGGCACCCCTGACCGTGCCGGGGCGGCTCCGCCCGCCCCCGCAGGCGGCCGAAGCCGCCCGGGCGACCTCGTCGCCCGACCCGACCGCCCCGGCCGACGCACGGCCGGGGCGCGACCGGACCCCCGCAGTGCGGGCCGGAGCCGCGCCTGCGGCGACGCCCGCCCCCACCGTGCTCAGAACGGAGCAGACATGACCGACGGCTACATCACCTACGCGGCGGCCCGCGCGACGCAGGCGGCGGAGCTGACCGCAGCCGTGGGCAGGCTGACCGCGCGGGTGACCGACCTGGCGGAGGAAGGCAGGCTGTCCGGTCCCGGCCCGGTCTTCGTCGGCATCGGGGCCAGCCTCGCCGCCGTCTGCGCGCCCGTCTGGCAGCTGCGCAGCCGCGGCATCCATTCCTGGCGGCTGAGCGCGGGCGACCATCCGCTGCCGTTCCCCCGCAGCGACCACCCGGTCTTCGGCGTCTCCCAGAGCGGCCGCAGCGCCGAGACGATCGCCGTCCTCGAATCCGTCGACCCGGCCCAGCGGTACGCCGTCGTCAACGCCGTCCCCTCGCCCGTCGCCGACACCGCCACGGTCCTGGTGGGCCTCGGTGACATACCGGACAGCTACGCCTCCACCATCGGTTTCACCGCGACCATCGCGGCGGCCGGCCTGCTCGCGGAAGCCTGGGACGGCGGCCGGATCCATCCCGGCTGGGCGGAACTCGGCGACGTCTTCGCGGCCACCGAACGGGAGGTGACGGAGCAGGTCCACGCGCTCGCGCCCCTGTTCGCCACGGTCACCTCGGCCGATTTCGTCGGCGCCGGACCGTCGGTCGGCTCCGCCGAGGAGAGCGCCCTGCTGTTCCGGGAGATCGCCCGGATCCAGTCGACGGGTATGAGCACCCGGCAGTACCTGCACGGCTCGATGGAGTCGGCCGGCGGCAGCGTGCACGTCCTGTTCGGCGGGGCCCGGGAGGCCGCCGCCGCCGAGACGCTGGCCGGTTCCGGCCATCCCACCGTCCTCGTCACCGCCGAGCGGATCGCTGCCGCGCCGGGTGTCCACCAGGTCCGGCTGCCCGCGCTGCCGCCCGCCCAACGCGCCGTCGCCGAGGTCCTCGTCACCCAGATCCTGGTGGCGGCGGTGGCCCGACTGCGCGGTGTGGACGTCGAGGAGTTCGTCTTCCACAACGCCGACACCAAGGTGACGAGCGGGGAGCCGCGGCAGTGAAGGTGGTCGCGGGTGCCGACGTGGGCGGCACGAAGATCGACATCCGGGTGGTGGCGCTGGACGGCACCCTGCGCGCGGAGCGCCGGTGCGCCTCCGACGGCTGGGACGCGTCCCCGGTGGATGCCGCGGCCGACCGCCTGCTGCGGGAGCTGACCGCCACGGTGCCCGACGGCGACGAACTCGCCGCCGTCGGCGTCGGCGCGCAGGGCTGCGACACCCAGGAGCACTGTGCGCGGCTGGCCGAGGCCGTGACGGCGGTCGCCGGGGTGCCCGCGGCGGTCGTCAACGACGCCGCCCTGCTGGTGCCCGCCGCCGGGCTCGACCGGGGCATCGGCCTCATCGCGGGCACCGGCTCCATCGGGGTGGGCGCGGACGCCGCCGGGAACGTGCTGTTCGCGGGCGGCTGGGGCTGGGTGCTCGGCGACGAGGCGAGCGCACCGGCGATCGTGCGGGAGGCGACCCGGGCCGTCCTCGCGGCCCACGACGCCGGTCTGCCGGACGACGGCCTCCTGGCCGCGCTGCTCGGGCACTTCGGCGCCGCGGACCCGCCGGCGCTGGCCCGGATCGTCAACGACCGTCCGGAGCCCGGTCACTGGGGCCCCGGCGCACCGGCCGTGTTCCTTGCCGCGGACGCCGGTTCCGCGCTGGCGGCCCGGGTGGTGGACGAGGCCGCGGCCCACCTCCAGACCCTGGTCGACCGCCTGACCCGGCGCGGCGCGGTGGGCGGGACGGTGGTGGCGGCGGGCACCGTCCTGGTACGCCAGCCAAGGCTGACGAACCGCCTGAGGGCACGGCTGGCCACCACACACCCCGACCTCACCCTACGTCTCCTGGACGCACCCCCCGTGACCGGCGCAATAACCCTCGCCCACCACAAACTCAACCTCACCCCCTAGAGACACGGGGAACCACACACCCACCCCCAAGGGGCGCGGGGAACTGCGCGACCAACCACACCCCCACCCCCACCCCCAAGGGGCGCGAGGAACTGCGCGACCAGCCACACCCCACCCGCAGACGAACCTCACCCCCAAACCACCCCACAGGGGCGCGGGGAACTGCGCAAAAAACCACACCCCACCCGCAGACAACCCCCACACCCCCAACCACCCCACAGGGGCGCGGGGAACTGCGCAAAAAACCACACCCCACCCGCACCCACCCAACAAACCCCAGCCCAACAAACCCAACCCGCCAAAGCCAAGCGCTCAGCGCCCCGCGGAGGCGGCCAGCAAAAACCACGCCGAATGCGGAATCCACTGCTCGGCCCACCGCCAGGTGACCCCCGCGGCCACCTGCTCCTCGGGCATGAAAGCGATGTCGTGCTCGTCCTCCACCCCGCCGGTGATCCCGTTGAGGATGCCGCCCGGTACGTTCTGGTACACCGCCGAGTACTCGGCCTGGTTGCGCCCCCGGCCCTGCATCATCGAGCTGTCGTACGGGTTGAGCCCGACCACCCACTGGAGCTGGTCCTCGGCGAGCACCCGCAGCCGGGCGCGCAGCCGCTCGTCGCAGGCGGGCAGGGCGGCGGCGCGCAGGGCCGCGTAGGCGGTGGAGCAGATGCCGGCGTTCTCGCCCTGCCACCAGTAGCCGGTCTCGTTCTCGTGCGGGAAGAAGAACCCGGTGCGCGGTTCCTCGCCCTTCGGCTGCATGAACTGCCTGGCGTAACCGAAGGGGTTGGCGACCTCGTCGGCGAGGAACACGGCGTCCTTCGCGAGCGTGAGCGCCGTCTCCACGGCGCGGTCGGCGAGCGGCGAGCCGGGGCACACCTCGGCGAACCGCAGCAGCGCCACCGCCGGAAGGCCCGGCTCCGCAGCGTGGAAGAACGGGCGGCCCTCGGCGTCGCCGCGCAGGTAGCCGAAGCCACGGCCCGAGTCGGTGTACCGGTCGGCGAGCGACGCGGCGCGCCGCTCGGCCGCGGCGAGGAAGGGCGCGCGCTCCTCCTCGGGCACGGCGGCGGTCAGTTCGGCCGCCGCGAGCAGCGCGCAGTAGTCGTCGAGGACGGTCTCCGTGCCGTCGTACAGGTAGTCGGTGTTGTGCTCCTCCAGGTGCGCGAAGCCGCGGCGCGCGGCGGCCAGGTACTCCTGCGCGGTGAAGTCGCCGTGGTCCTCGGCCGTCGAGGCGCGGGCCAGCGCGGCGACGGCGAGGCCGCCGCCCATCCGGTAGGCGGCCTGCCAGCGCTGGGTGCGCACGCTGTCCTGGAGGGGGGCGTTGATGACACGCTCGTCCAGGTCCTTGGTGAGGGCGTCGAAGATCCCGGTGTAGAAGTAGCCCTCGGGGGACTGGAATCGCACCAGGAAGTCGGCGCCGTGGAGGGCCTCGTCGCGCAGCCGGGCGCCCAGGGCCTCCGCCAGCCGGGGGTGGGCGGTGCGCAGTTCGTCGCGGGCGGCGAGGAAGGCCCAGGCGCACAGGGGCGTCTGCTGGGGGCTCATCATCCGCGTGTAGTTGAGGTGGCTGAGGAACTTGCTGAAGTCGCCGGACGCGTCGAGCCAGCCGCCGCGGGCGTCCACGGTGCGGCCGGAATCGTCGCCGTAGAAGCGGGCGGCGCGGTCCTTGCGGTCGATCTCGCCGCTGGAGCGCACGGCCTTGAAGTAGTTGAGGCAGTCGGAGAGGGTCGCGGCCTGGAGACGGCCGTCGCGGATCGGGAACGGCTCGGAGCGGTGGGTGCCCTCCGGGGTGGTGATCTCGACGACGTACTCGCCCGCGGTGCGCACGTGGCTGAAGTCGATGCGCCGGAAGGTGCCGAGCGACCAGCGGTCGACCGTCACTTCGGGGCCTGGGGCCAGCTCGGTGCGGGTGCCGGTGGCTGCCTCGACGAGGGCCGCCGAGCGTACGTCGACGGGCTCGTGGCTGCGGACCACCGCCTTCTTCGACGCTGCCGTGTTGTATCCGAGGTGGCTGGTGAGGACGGTCGGCACAGTTGCTCTCCAGGGGTAGCGCGGATGGGCGGGACGCTACTCGCCGCCCACCTCTGGTACAAGTGGTATTGCCGAATGTATTGATTGGTATCTCCTGGTAGTGTCACTGTCTGTAGATCCGCACCGCCGGGCACCCGAGGCGTCCGGCGACATCGGAGGTGGGCGTTGAAGCTACGAGCCGTCCCGTCCGTGCTGGTCCTGGTGGACGGCACGGACGTGCACCACGACCTCATCGGTGCAGCACTGGCGCTCCAGGAGATCGCCGTCGAGGCCGGCCTCCCGGCGGCGCGGGGCGTGGGCATGAGCCGGTTCAACGATCCCCCGCCGGCCACCGCCGAGGCCGACGTGTACGTCCTGTACCTCTCGGGCCCCCGGTTCGACGCGGCAGAGCAGCGCGCGCTGTCCGATCTGGTGGCGGGCGGCAAGGGCGTGGTCGCGGTACACGCCAGCAACCTCTTCGGCTTCGGCCCCGGCGGCATCGAGGCCGACCGGGCCGCGATCGACCTGATCGGCTCCCGGTACCTCTCGCACGGCGACGCCGGGTCCGAGGGCCGCTTCGACGTCCGGGTCCGCCCCGGCCACCCGGTCACCCGGTACCTCGACGACTTCGCCATCGACGACGAGTACTACCTGGTCGACTGCGCGCCCGGCCTCGACGTGCTGGCCGAGCGGGACACCCCCCGCGGCCCCGAACCCGTCGCCTACGCCCGCGCGCACGGGGCGGGCCGGGTCTGCTACACCGCCCTCGGACACGACCCGCGGGCCTGGGGCAACCCCTGGTTCCGCCAGTTGGTGCGGCAGGCGGTCCTCTGGACGGCCGGGGTCCCGGACGAGGACATCGCCTCCTGGTCCACCCGCTGGCCCCTCGGCAACGCCCGGACCATCGGCCCCTGACGCACCCGGAAGAACGACCGAAGGCCGTACCGGCGAACCGATACGGCCTTTGACCTGTTCCCTCACAAAGTCGGGACGACAGGATTTGAACCTGCGACCCCTTGACCCCCAGTCAAGTGCGCTACCAAGCTGCGCCACGTCCCGATGCGCCGTCCCGCGGTGATCCGCGTGATCGCGCACGGAGCACTTTACCCCACCTGCCGGGGCGCGCCGAAAACGGCGCCGGGGCCGCCCGCACCGGTGGGGAACGGGGCGCGACCGGGGCACAATCGCCGTATGGGAACCACGGGCGCGACCCCGGGGCGGCCGGCCGGCGCCCGGGACCGGGACGACGCGGGCCGGGCGCGCAACGCACGGCCCCGGGACGGGCTGGGACGACCCCTGCCGTACGGCGCGGACGGCGTGGCACGCCAGCCCGAGGGCATCGTGCGCACGCCGTGGCAGACCGTCGCGGAGGCACAGGCGCTGCTGGACGCGGGCAGACCGTTCCATGCGCACGAGGTGTTCGAGGACGCCTGGAAGTCCGGGCCCGACGACGAGCGCGCCTTGTGGCGGGGGCTGGCCCAGCTGGCCGTCGGGCTCACGCACGCGGCCCGGGGCAACGCCACCGGCGGGGCGCGGCTGCTCGGGCGCGGGGCGGCGGCGGTCGAGGAGTATGCCGCCCGCGGCGGGCGGGTCCGGCCCTACGGGATCGACGTCGCCGGGCTCGCGGCCTGGGCGCGGGAGCTGGCCGGCGTGGTGGAGCGGGACCGGGAGGCCGTCGAGGCCGCCGCGCTCGCTCCTCGGCTGCGCGGGCGGCGGTCGGCGTAGCGCCGGATCGGACGGCCGTGCACGGACGGTCGCGGGCATGGGGCAGACTCGGGGTGTGCGACGCATTCATGTCATCGGCATCGGCGCGGGCGACCCCGAGCAGCTCACCCTCCAGGCGCTCCGGGCGCTGCGCGGGACGGACGTGTTCTTCCTGCTCGACAAGGGCGAGGTGAAAAGCGACCTGAGCCGGCTGCGCCGGGAACTGCTGGACGCGCACCTGCCGGCCGGGACGTACCGGCTGGTGGAGGCCCGCGACCCGGAACGGGACCGGGGCGCGGGCGGCACGGCGTACGCGCCGGCCGTCGGGGAGTGGCGCGGTGCGCGCGCCGGCATCTACGAGCGGCTGATCGCCGGGGAACTGGGCGAGGAGGAGACCGGCGCGTTCCTGGTGTGGGGGGATCCCGCGCTGTACGACAGCACGCTCGGGATCCTGGAGGAGGTGCTGGCCCGGGGTGCGGTGCGCTTCACGTACGAGGTGGTGCCGGGCATCAGCAGTGTCTCGGCGCTCGCCGCCCGGCACCGCACGGGTCTGAACCGGGTGGGCCGGCCCGTGCAGATCACCACCGGGCGGCGCCTGGCCGAGGGCTTCCCCGAGGACGTGGACGACGTGGTCGTGATGCTCGACTCCCAACAGGCGTTCAAGCGGTACGCGGACGACGACGTCGACATCTACTGGGGCGCCTATCTGGGCACCCCGGACGAGATCCTGGACTCCGGTCCGGTCGCGGAGGCCGGACCGCGCATCGAGCGGCTGCGTGCCAGGGCCCGGGAGCGCAAGGGCTGGATCATGGACACGTATCTGCTGCGCCGGAACCCGCGGGACCGCTGACGGCGCCGGGCCGAGCCCCGGGACGAGGCACCGCGGACGACCGGCTCAGGCCGTCGCCGGCGGCGGGGTGAGGCCGAGCCGCGCCAGCGCGGCCGGTACGTCGGGCACCGCCGTCACCCCGGCGGGCAACGGGGGCCTGCGCACGACGACCACGGGCAGCCCCAGTGCGCGGGCGGCCGTCAGTTTGGCGGCCGTGGCCGCTCCCCCGCTGTCCTTGGTGACGAGGACGTCGATCCGGTGCCGGCGCAGCAGGGCCGACTCGTCGGGCACCGTGAACGGGCCGCGCGCCAGCAGCACTTCGGTGTGCGGCGGCAGCGGCGGCTCGGGCGGCTCCACGGACCGTACGACGAAGTGCACTCCCCTCAGGTGGGCGAAGGCGGCGAGGCCGAGGCGGCCGGTGGTCAGGAAGGCCCGGCGGCCGAGCCCGGGCAGCGCGCCCGCGGCGGCGGCCAGGGACGGCACCGGGTGCCAGCGGTCGCCTTCGACGGGCCGCCAGCCCGGCCGGCGCACCACCACCAGCGGCACTGCGGCCGTCGCCGCGGCCCGCGCCGCGTGGGCGGTGATCCGGGCGGCGAAAGGGTGCGTGGCGTCCACGAGGGCGTCCACCCGCCGCTCGGCGAGCCAGGCGGCGAGCCCCTCGGCCCCGCCGAACCCGCCGGTGCGCGCCTCCCCCGCGACCGCCGCCGGCCGGGTCACCCGCCCGGCCAGCGAGGTGGTCACCAGGACCCCGGGGCGGGCCGCCAGTTCGGCTGCCAGCAGCCGGGCCTCGGTGGTGCCGCCGAGGATCAGGACGTGCGTGGGCATGGGAGTGAGGGTACGGGGAGCCGGTGGCCGGTGCCGTCCGGGTGCGCGGTGGAGCCGAGCGACGGAGGGGCGAGAGGCCGGAGGAACAGCGGAGACGAACAGCGGAGACGAACGGCGGAGACGAACGGCGGAGGCGAGCGGCCCCTCGTCACGCACGGGACTCGTTCGCGGGCCTGTCCGCGGCCCCGGGCGGCGGCCGTGGGCCGTCAGCGCAGCAGCAGCTGGACGCCGCCCACCACCGTCGCCGCGATCACCAGTTGTTCGAACAGCCGCTGGTTGATCCGGTCCACGGCCCATCTGCCGATGACGGCGCCCGGCACGACGCACACGACGAGTGTGGCGTCGAGGAGCAGCGAACGTCCGTCGATCAGGCCGAGACCGACGCTGAAGGGCACCTTGGACACGTTCACGATCAGGAAGAAGAACGCCGACGTGCCCAGGAAGCCCAGCTTCCGGAAGCCCGCCGACAGCAGGTACATCGACATCACCGGTCCGCCGGCGTTGGCGACCATGGTGGTGAAGCCGCCGAGGACGCCGTACGAGCGGGCCTTGACGCGGCCCGCCCGGGTGGCGATCGAGTCCGGTGCCTCCTCGGTGCCGGCGCGGCGGCGCCGCCAGAGCGTGACCGCGGCCATCAGCAGCAGGATCGCACCGATCGAGATCCGTACGATCCCGTCGTCGGCCCACAGCAGGAACAGCGTGCCGGTCACCACGCCGACCGCGACGGCGGGGAACAGCCGCCACAGGGTGGGCCAGTGGGCGTGCCGCCGGTAGGTGGCGACGGCGAGCAGATCGCCCGCGATCAGGACCGGGAGCAGCACACCGGTGGAGGCGCGGGCGGGCAGGACCGCCGCGAAAACGGCGAGGCTGACCGTGTTGGCGCCGCTCACCGCGGTCTTGGAGAAGCCGACGAGGAGCGCCGCGAAGGCGAGCGCGGCGTACTCCCATCCTGAAATGTGCCAGAGCGTCATCGTGTTCATGCGGTGACCGATGCTATGCCCACGCATCTGGCCTGCGTAAGGACGTCTCATCTGTCGGCCGTGGCACCCGTGCCGGGCGGGCACCGGGACGGCGGTGCCGGGGGGCGTCGCGGGAAGCGGCCACGGGAATCCGCACGACCAGCCACGACGCCGCCGCCCGGAGGGCACCCTGTTCGAGCGAGGCCGAGAACCGGCGGGCGACGCCCCGCCGCGGGGCGCCCGGTGGAGCGCTACCGCTCCACCAACACCGCACTTCCCTGCCCCACTCCCACACACATGGTCGCAAGCCCCCGCCGGGCCCCGGTGCGGCGCATGCGGTGCAACAAGGTGGTGAGGATGCGGGCGCCCGAGCAGCCCAGCGGATGGCCGAGGGCGATGGCCCCGCCGCTCGGGTTGACCAGGTCGGGGTCGATGCCGAGCTGATCGACGCAGGCCAGGGCCTGCGCGGCGAACGCCTCGTTGAGCTCGGCCTCCTGGACGTCGCCGGTCTTCCAGCCGACCCTGGCCAGCGCCTTGCGGGTGGCGGACACGGGTCCGATGCCCATCACATCGGGGTGGACACCGGCCGAGGCGCCGGCCACGTACCGGCCGAGCGACTCCAGCCCCAGTTCCTCCAGGGCCTCCTCGCCGACCAGCAGCAGTCCGGCCGCGCCGTCGTTCATCGGTGAGGCGTTGCCCGCGGTGACGGTGCCGCCCTGGCGGAACACCGGCCGCAGCCCGGCCAGCTTCTCCAGCGAGGTGTCCTCGCGGATGCACTCGTCGCTGTCGACGACGACGCCGTCCGGACGCCGCACGGGCAGGATCTCGTCGTCGAAGTGGCCGTCCCGGCGGGCCGCGGCGGCGAGGCGGTGGCTGCGCAGCGCGAACTCGTCCTGGCGCTCGCGCGGCACGCCGTAGCGGTCGGCGACCTCCTCGGCGGTCTCCCCCATGGACAGCAGCCCGTGGAGGTCCTTCATCGCGGGGTTGACCAGGCGCCAGCCGAGGCGGGTGTCGGCGGTCTCGATCCGGTGCGGCAGCGCCTCGTCGGGGCGGGGCAGCACGAAGGGGGCGCGACTCATGGACTCGGAGCCGCCCGCGACGACGATGTCCGCCTCGCCCGCGGCGACGGTCCGGGCGGCGGTGGTGACGGCCTCCAGGCCGGAGGCGCAGAGCCGGTTGACGGTGGCGCCGGGCACGGTCTCGGGCAGGCCCGCGAGGAGCGCGGCCATCCGGGCGACGTTGCGGTTGTCCTCGCCGGCCTGGTTGGCGGCGCCCCAGTACACGTCGTCGATCCTGGCCGGGTCGAGCGTGGGCGCGTCGGCCACCAGGCGGCGGATCACGGCCGCCGCGAGGTCGTCGGGGCGCACGGCGGACAGCGCTCCGCGCAGCTTGCCGATGGGGGTGCGGCGGGCGGCCGCGAAGTGGACGGGGCGCATGGCGGGGCTCCTGACTGCGGCGCGAGGGGCCAGCTTAATTAGCGATGCTAGTTTTATGACTATAGACCGTCCGGCGAACCACTGGGAAGATCTCCCCGCACCGTGCGTCCGGCGGCGCCGCCCGACCGGTCCGGGCCACCCGGTGTCCGATTCCCGGGACAGCCGCGATCACCGGACGGCAGAATGTCGGCGGACAACCGCGGATGAGAAGGGCTAAGACGTGAGCGAGGGGCACCCCCCTGCGGACGGGCCGGTGAAGCTGAACACCTCCGTGGCGCACAACGCGCGGGTCTGGAACTACTGGATCGGCGGCAAGGACAACTACGAGGTCGACCAGCAGGTCGGCGAGCATGTCGCCGGGCTGTTCCCGGTGATCAGGGCGGTCGCGCGCGCGGACCGCGAGTTCCTGGGGCGGGCGGTGCGGTGCCTGGCCGCCGAGCGCGGGGTGCGGCAGTACCTCGACATCGGCACCGGACTGCCGACGGTGAACAACACCCATGAGATAGCGCAGCGGATCGCACCCGAGTCACGGATCGTGTACGTCGACAACGACCCGATCGTGCTGGCGCACGCCCGTACGCTGCTCACCAGTAGTTCCGAGGGAGTCACCGACTACATCGACGCCGATGTGCACGACCCGGACGCGATCGTGCGACGGGCCGCCGAGACCCTCGACCTGTCGCGGCCGGTCGCGGTGATGATGCTGGGCATCCTCAACTTCGTGCTCGACACGGACAAGGCGCGGGACATCGTGCGCCGGGTCATGGCGGCGGTGCCCTCCGGCAGCCACCTCGTGCTCACGCACCCCACCCACGACCCCGAGTTCGGCGGTGCGGGCAACGTGGCCGCCATGGAGTTCTGGAACGAGAACGCCACGCCGCCGATCACCGCCCGCGGCAAGGACGAGGTGGCCGGCTTCCTCGACGGCCTGGACCTGCTCGAACCGGGTCTGGTGCCGTGCTCGCAGTGGCGCGCGGGACCCGATTCCCCCGCGGCGGTCCCGCAGTTCGGTGTGGTGGCCGTGAAACCCTGACCCCCGGACCGAGCAGCCGAGCCCCGTTGTGGAGGACGTATGACCACTCTGGCCGACCCCGTGCCCGGAGGGCGTCCCGGCGATGTGGAGCGGGCCGTGGAGCGCGCCGCCGAACTGACCGGACGGGGCGTGTGCGGGATCGTCCTGGCCTACGTCGACACGGCGGGCGTCAGCCGGGTGAAGACGGTCCCGACCACGCGGCTCGCCGACGCCGCGGCCTGGGGTGTCGGCATGTCGCCGGTCTTCGACACGTTCCTGGCCGACGACTCGATCGTCACCACGGACGTCCTGGGCTCGCCCGACGGCGACCTGCGGCTCTACCCGGACCTGGACCGGCTGGTGGAACTCGCCGGTCAGCCGGGCTGGGCCTGGGCCCCGGTCGACCGGATCACGCAGGAGGGCGAGCCGCACCCCGGGTGCAGCCGGACCTTCCTGCGCCGGGTCGTCGCGGACGCCGAGGCACGGCTCGGGATCACCTTCCGGGCGGCGGTCGAGATCGAATGGTCCGTCGGCCGTGACACCGCGCCCGACGGGACCTTCGTGCCCGCGGTGTCCGGCCCGGCCTACGGTGCCGCCCGGCAGGTCGAGCTGAGCGACTGCACCGCCGAACTGCTCACCGCCCTCGCCGCGCAGGGCGTCGACGTCGACCAGATCCACCCCGAGTACGCGGCCGGGCAGTTCGAGGTGTCGGTGGGCGCGCTGGACCCGGTGGCGGCGGCCGACCGGAGCGTCCTGGTACGGCAGACCGTCCGGGCGGTCGCGCAACGGCACGGCCTGCGCGTGTCCTTCGCCCCGGCCGTGCTCGCCTCGGGCGTCGGCAACGGCGGCCATCTGCACCTCTCCTGCTGGCGCGGCGGGGCGAACCTGCACTCCGGGGGCGAGGGCCGGTACGGCATGACGGCCGACGCGGAGTCGTTCACGGCCGGGGTGCTCGCCCGGCTGCCCGCGCTGACCGCGGTGACCGCGCCGAGCCCCGCCAGCTATCTGCGGCTGCGGCCCTCGCAGTGGGCGGGCGTGTTCACCGCCTGGGGCCGGGAGACCCGCGAGACGGCGCTGCGGGTCGTCACCGGCACCACCGGACGCCGGGAACGGGACGCCAACCTGGAGGTCAAACCCGTCGACCTGGCCGCCAACCCGTATCTCGCGCTCGGCTGCGTCATCGCCGCCGGCCTCGACGGCATCGCCGGCGGGGCCCCGCTGCCGGAGGAGACCACCGGGGACCCGGCCCGGTTCGGCGCCGACGAGGCCGCGGCCCGGGGCGTGCGCCGACTGCCGGCCACGCTCACGGCTGCGGTGGAGGCGTTCCGCGCGGACAAGGTGCTGCGCGCCGCGCTGGGGCCGGTCCTGGCCGACGCGGTCACCGCGGTACGCCTCGGGGAGGCCGCGGCCGTCGACGGCTTCGACGACGCCCGGGTGGCGGCGGCCTACCGCTGGAAGTACTGACGTGGGCGCGGTCCGGGAGGCGCTCGACGCGCTGCCGTTGGTGGACCACCACTGCCACGGCGCCGTCACCGCCGACCTCGCGCCGGCCGCGTTCGAGTCCCTGCTCACCGAGGGCGAGACCTGGCCCGGCAGCGGCATCTCGGCCTTCGACACGCCCGTCGGGGTGGCCGTGCGCCGGCACTGCGCGCCCCTGCTCGACCTGCCCCGGCACGCGCCCGCCGCCGACTACCTGGCCCGGCGCACCGCCCTGGGCTGGGCGGAGGTCAACCGGCGCCTCCTGTCGGCCGCGGCGGCCGAGGCGTTCTGCGTCGACACCGGGTACACCCCGCTCCCCCTCACCTCCCCCGCCGAACTGGCCAGGACGGCGGGCGCGACGGCGTACGAGGTGGTACGGCTGGAGGGGATCGCCGAGTCGGTGGCCGGCCGGGGCGTCGAGGCGGGCGAGTACGCGCGCGTGTTCCGGACCGCCGCCGAAAAAGCCGTACGCCGCCCGGGCGTGGTCGCGGTGAAGTCGGTGGCCGCCTACCGCACCGGTTTCGCCCTGGACCCGGTGCGGCCCGCGGACCACGAGGTGACCGGCGCGGCCCGGCGCTGGCTCGCGGCCGGCGGCCGGCTGGCCGACCCGGTGCTGGTGCGGCATCTGCTGTGGACCGCCGTCGACCTGGGGCTGCCGCTCCAGTTGCACACCGGGTTCGGTGACGACGACATCCGGCTGCACCGTGCCGACCCCGCCCTGCTGACGGACTGGCTGCACCTGATCCGGGGCACCGTGCCGGTCCTGCTGCTGCACTGCTGGCCGTACCAGCGCAACGCCGCCTATCTGGCCTCGGTGTTCGAGCAGGTGTACCTCGACGTCGGGCTGGCCCTGCACCACGCGGGACCGGTCCGGGCCGGGCCGATCCTGGCGGAGGCACTGGAGATCACCCCGTTCCGCAAACTGCTGTACAGCTCCGACGCGTACGGTGTGGCCGAGTTCCACCACCTCGGCGCACTGTGCTTCAGGCAAGGGCTCGCCGCGCTGCTGCAGGACCGGGTGGACGCGGACGAGCTGAGCCTGCCCGACGCCCTGCGGATCGCCGCCTGGGCCGGCCGGGACAACGCCCGCCGCCTGTACGGACTGCCCGCATCCGATCCCGCCCGCGACTGAGCGCCCACCACACCCGGAAAGTATGATCGAGCAATGTCTGACATGACCGAAACCACACCCGGTTGGCTGACCTCCGACGAACTGGAGATGGCGCGCGCCCGCATGCCGATCCTGTACGTCGAGGCCGTACCGGTGCGCGTGGACGACAGCGGCGAGGTCACCAGCATCGGTCTGCTGCTGCGCATAGGGCCGGACGGCACGGTCAGCCGGACCCTGGTCTCCGGCCGGGTCCTGCACCACGAACGGGTCCGCGACGCCCTGTTGCGGCACCTGGAGAAGGACCTGGGTCCGGTGGCGCTGCCACGGGTCCCGGCCTCGCTCCAGCCGTTCACGGTCGCCGAGTACTTCCCGACCGTGGGGATCACTCCGTACCACGATCCGCGCCAGCACGCGGTGTCCCTCGCCTATGTCGTCCCGGTGACCGGGGACTGCCGCCCCCGCCAGGACGCGCTGGACCTCGTGTGGTTCACCCCGCAGGAGGCCGCGTCGGAGGCGGTGCACAGCGAGATGCCGGGCGGGCACGGGGTGCTGCTCAAGCAGGCCCTCGCGTACGTCGGCCAGGTGTCCTGACCGACGTACGCCGGGTCGTTCAGTGCAGGTCGGCCCGCGGCGGGGTGCCGTCGAGGAAGCCACCCGACTGGTGCTGCCACAGTTTCGCGTAGGCGCCCTGAGCCGCGAGCAGTTCGTGGTGGGTGCCCTGCTCGACGATCCGCCCGCGGTCGAGCACGACGAGCCGGTCCATGGCGGCCACCGTGCTCAGCCGGTGCGCCACCACCAGTGCCGTCCGTCCTTCCATGAGCCGCCACAGCGCCTTCTGGACCAGGGTCTCGCTCTCCGAGTCGAGGGCGCTGGTCGCCTCGTCGAGCAGCAGGATCGGCGCGTCCCGCAGGATCGCCCGCGCGAGGGCGACCCGCTGGCGCTGTCCGCCGGACAGTTTCACGCCGCGCTCGCCCACCATGGTCCCGAAGCCGTCCGGCAGTGCGTCCGCGAACTCCGTGACGTGCGCCGCCTCGGCCGCGCGGCGGATCTCCGCGTCGGTGGCGTCGGGCCGCGCGAAGGCGATGTTGTCCCGCAGCGTGCGGTGGAACATCGCCGGGTCCTGGGGCACATAGGCGATCAGGCTACGCAGGTCGGCCTGGCGCAGCCGGTTGATCTCCTGACCGCCGATCAGGATCCGGCCGGAGTCGATGTCCGTCATCCGCAGCAGCAGCCGGGTGAGCGTGGTCTTGCCACCGCCGGACCGGCCGACGAGCCCGAGTCTCGCCCCGCTGGGCACGGCCAGGTCCAGGCCCTCGAACAGCGGCGCGGCGCCCCCGTGGGCGAAGGTCACCCGCTCGAACCGGACCTCGGCGGGACGGGACGCCAGTGGCTCGGGCGCCGCCGGGTCGAGGACGGTCGGCGTACCGTGCAGGAGTTCGGTGAACTGCGCGGCCTCCGTCATCGAGCTCTCCAGCCGGCGGTAGATCTGGTTGAACTCGAACATGATCCGTGTCGCGTTGGTGTAGTAGGTGAAGGCGACCACGACGGCCTCCACACCGTGCCCGCGCCCGGCGAACGCGACCGCGATCAGCAGACCGAGCACGTTGGTCAGCACGGACATGGGCGCGACGAGGGTGTCGATGCGCAGATTGCCGTAGTCCCAGGACCGCAGGGTGAGCCGGCGCGACGCCGCGACGCGGGAGCGGTGCTCGGCGGCCTCGCGTTCCTCGGCGGCGAACGCCCGGACCGTGTCCATGTTCATCAGGCTGTCGGCGACATGGCCGGACACCCGGGCGATCGCCTCCTCGCGCCGGCTGACCAGGGCCTGGCGGCGGCGGATCAGCGGCACCACGCACACCGCGGTCACCACGATCATCGTCAACAGGCCGACCACGAGCAGCGGTTCGTACCGCCACAGCACGACCGAGCCGAAGATCAGCGGCACGAAGCTGCCCGCCACGTTGAACGTCAGCGTGTCGACGAACTCCTCGAAGCGGGTGGCGAAGCTCAGCACCCGTTTGGTCAGCGACCCGGCGAAGTTGTCGTGGAAGAACGCGGCGTCCTGGGCGAACAGCTCGTCCATGCCGATCACGTACAGGTGCTCGATGCCGAGGGCGTCGATGCGGTTCAGGCAGTGCAGTCCGATCCGCCACAGCGCCTCAGCGAACAGCAGGATGCCGGCGAAGCCGAGGACGTACGGCAGCGCCGCGCGGATGCCGAGGTGGCCGTTTTCGGCGATGTCGGCGACTAGTTTGGCGACGATCAGCGGCCCGACGTAGGCGATGCCGATGTTGCCGAGCGCCGGCAGCAGCATCGCGGGCACCGTGAGCCGTCGCAGCCGCGCCAGCTCCCGCCCGTAGTACCGGAGCGCGAGGAGCACCGAGCCCCTGCGCGGTTGTGTCACCTCTGAATCAGGCGGTCCCATCCCAACCCTGTGATGTCGTAGGAAAGCCCGCACCCCCACGCGGCGCGCCACGGCGGCCGGGTGCGTAAGGAGCGGACCAGGAGGACCGGCAGTGTCCCGCGGGTGCGGCGGCGAAGTCCAAGCGTTTTCTGCCGGACCGTACCCAATGCGCCATGCGGGCGGCGGAGCCGATGCCCCTCCCGTGGCCGTGTCGCACCGGCCCGTGGACGGGTGTCGCCGGTGTCTGGAAGCGGTCGGGGGTGAGGTGTCAGGAGAAGCGCCGGCCTGAGGCTGTTCATCGTCGCCGGGTTCTGCCTGTTGATTCCCGTGCGTGACGCCGACGGCGGTCCGTCGGGTCCGGCCTGACCGGACGCCCCGTCAGGACAGGACTCCCCGGGCCGCCCGCCGGGGATTTCGGCCGGAAAGAGGTGAAGGGCCGTTCGAGAACGACCCTTCACCATCGATGTGCTAACCGTCGGGACGACAGGATTTGAACCTGCGACCCCTTGACCCCCAGTCAAGTGCGCTACCAAGCTGCGCCACGTCCCGGTCCCGTTCGGCCTGGGGTTTCCCCAGGTAAACGCGTAGAGGAACCATACCGCACTCGGGTCGGTGGTCGCGCGCTCGTTCGGCGCGGGCCACGCCCTCAGGCCGGTGCTTGACCTGAACCGCGGTTGAGGTCGCATGGTCGTCGTGTGACGCTCACCGAGAACCGCGGACGCGGGTACGCCTACGAGGATCTGCCCCGGCTGATGGGGTTGATGACCGGCGACGAGAAGCACGGACCGGCGGCGACCTCCACGCTGGACGTGCTGTGGGTGCTCTATGACCGGGTGCTGCGGGCCGGGCCGGAGCGGACGGCGGATCCGGACCGGGACCGGTTCCTGCTGAGCAAGGGACACGGGCCGATGGCCTACTACGCGGTGCTGGCCGCGAAGGGCTTCGTCCCGGTGGAGTGGCTGCCCGGCTTCGGATCCTACGACTCGCCCCTCGGGCACCATCCGGACCGGGTGCTGGTGCCGGGCGCCGAGATCGGCAGCGGATCACTCGGGCACGGGCTGCCCATCGCCGTGGGCACGGCGCTCGGGCTCAGGGCCCAGGGGCGGAGAGGGGCACGGGTGTGGGTACTGGTCGGGGACGCCGAACTGGACGAGGGCAGCAACCACGAGGCCATCGCCTTCGCCGGACCCGCCGGGCTGGAGCGGCTGCATGCCGTCGTCGTCGACAACGCCTCCGCCAGTCACGCCCGGCCCGGCGGGATCGCGGCGCGCTTCGAGGCGGCGGGTTGGTCCACCGTCACCGTTCCCGGCCGGGACCACGAGGCGTTGTACGCCGCCTTCACCGCCGCGCACCCGGGCCGCCCGCATGTCGTGGTGGCCCGGGTCGAGCCCAAGTCCGCCTGAAACGCCGGTACTCGCCCCAGGAGCATCCCCATGGAGACCATGCGTGACCGATTCGCCCCCGTGCTGACGCAGTTGCTCGACGAGGATCCACGGGTCGCGGTCGTCCTCGCCGAGATCGGCAAGGACGCCTTCACCGAGGCACAGCACCGGCATCCCGACCGGGTGATCAATGTCGGCATCCGCGAGCAACTGCTCGTCGGGGCCGCGGCCGGGCTGGCGCTGACCGGACTGCGTCCGGTGGTGCACAGCTTCGCCCCCTTCCTGGTGGAGCGGCCGTTCGAGCAGCTCAAGCTCGACCTCGGGCACCAGGACGTGGGCGCGGTGCTGGTCAGCGCCGGCGCCTCGTTCGACCGGCCGACCGACGGCCAGACCCACATGGCGCCCGGCGACGTGGCGCTGCTCGACACCCTGGACGGCTGGACCGTGCACGTGCCGGGCCACCCGGACGAGGCCGAGGCCCTGCTGCGGCGCGCGGTCGCGGCCGGTGACGACAAGGTGTACGTGCGGCTCTCCGCGCTCGCCAACCGGCAGGCGCACGAGGTCGACGGGCAGCGGTTCACAACGGTCCGGGAGGGCCGCGCCGGCGTGGTCGTGGCCGTCGGTCCGGCGCTGGACGCGGTACTCGCCGCCGCCGAGGGCCTCGACGTCACCGTCCTGTACGCGACGACCGTACGGCCCTTCGACGCGGTGGCGCTGCGCCGCGCCACAGGGACGGCGGGCACGGACGTGGTCCTCGTCGAGCCCTGTCTGGCCGGGACCTCGACGGCGGCGGTGAACGAGGCACTGGCCGAGCTGCCGCACCGGGTGCTCGGCCTCGGGGTCGGGCGGCGCGAGCTGCGGCGGTACGGGACCGTGGAGGAGCACACCGCCGCGCACGGGCTCGACGCGGCGAGTCTGCGGGAACGGATCTCGGCGTTCGTCGCCGTGCCCGCCCGGGGTTGAGGGGCGTACGGCGCTCCGCGCGCCGGTCGTCGCGGTGATCAGCGGGTCGACGACGGCGCCGTCGGATCAGTGCGCCGACGGTGCCGTCGCGTCGACGCGGATCAGGTTGCGTATCGGGGGGACCGAGAGCAGGGCCACGGCGACGACCAGGCTCATCACCCCGGCGACCAGCAGCACCTGACCGGCGCCGACGACGCCGGCCGCCGGACCGGCGAGGGCCTGGCCGACCGGCATCATCGCCAGCGAGCCGGCGACGTCGTACGCGTGGATGCGGTTCAGGGCGTCGGGAGGGACCTGGGTCTGCACGCTGGTCGCCCACATCACGCCCCAGAAGGACATCCCGGCCCCGGCGACGGCCGCCCCGGCCGCCATGGCCGGCACACCGAGACCGGCGCCGACGGCCGCGGGGAAGCAGGCGTACGCGAACAGGGCGACGGCGCCGGCCCGCAGCATGCGGCGGGGGCGCAGCCGCAGGGCGAGCAGCCCGCCGGCCACCGTACCCGCGCCGAGGGCCGAGTTGATCAGGCCGTAGGCGCGTGGGCCGTGCTGCCGCACCACCTCCGTCGCGACCAGCGGAACGGTCGGCCCCGATACGGCGATCATGTAGACGCACCAGATGGCGATCACGCCCCAGAGCCAGGTTCTCGACCTGAACTCCCGCCAGCCGTCGACCAGATCGGCCTTGAAGGCGCGCATACCGCCCGTCGTCGTGCCGCGCATCGCCTCGGGGAGCGGGGGCAGGCGGAGCAGCAGCAGGCACAGGGCGCTCACCGCGTAGGTGGTGGCGTGGGCCGCGAACACGCCGCCGGGCGAGGCGAAGCCGACCAGCAGGCCGGCCACGGCCGGGCCCGCCAGCTGGGCCGCGGACTCGGCGATCCGGATGGCGCCGTTCGCGCCCTGGATGTCGGTGGCGAGCCGGGGGATGGTGCTCGCCACGCCGGGCTGGAAGACCGCGCCCGCCACGCCGTTGACGAAGCCGATCACGCAGACCTGCCAGAGGACCACGTGCCCGGCGAAGAACAGCGCGGCGGCCAGCGACTGGGTGCCGAGCCGGACCAGGTCGGCGCCGATCATCAGCCGGCGGGTGCTGAAACGGTCGGCGATGACTCCGCCGAAGACGACGAGCCCGGCGAACGCGGCGGCCGTCGAGGCCATCGCGAGGCCGACCGCGCCCGCGCCGTAACCGTGCTCCAGCAGTCCCGCGGCGAGGGCCACCGGCAGCATGGTGTCGCCCAGCCGCGCGACGGCGCGAGCCACGAAGAACAGCGCGAAGTCCCGTGACCAGACCGGACGGTCGCGCTCGCCGCCCGCGCCATCGGGTCCGGCTTCGACCGCGATGTCCCGCCGTGTCGACTTCCCGGTCGTCATCCCCTGCCCGCTCCCCCGTCGCCGTCCGCCATCGGCGCCACGACGTCCTCTGTCACCGCGTCCTCCGTCACGACGTCCGCTGCCGCCGTCGGATCATGCCACGGCGCGCCGCGGCCGCCCAGCCCGGTCAGCGGCCGTCCGTCAGCCCCACCTCAGGATGGCCGTCCAGCAGCCGGGGCGGGGCCGCCTGGCGCCAGGAATCGGAGAGGATGTCACGAAGTTCGGCCTCGTCGTCGAGCGCGGCGAGCCGGGCGCGGACCCAGGCGAACTGGGCCTCGTGGCCGGCGATCCAGAACTTCCCCGGCTCGGCCAGCACCAGTTCGTCCCGCTCCTCCTTGGGACAGCGCACGGCGATGGAGGTCTCGTCCTCGGGCAGCGTGGCGAACATCTTCCCGGCCACCCGGAACGTGGGCATGCTCCAGGCGACCTTCTCGGTGGTGTCCGGCAGGGACAGGGCGATACGGCGTACGTCTTCGGCGTCGGGCATGAAAGGCACCGTAACCGCTCCCACTGACACTCCCCCGGTCGGACGGAGTCCGGGGCTCGGGCCGACCCGTCCGGGTGCGAGCGGCCCTGCTGTCGGGCTCCCGGGGGCGGGCCGCTCACACCCGGGCGGCCTCGCCCAGCGCGTCCAGCACCGGGCGGATCAACGGGTGTCCTTCGGCGCCGCGCCGCACCGCCGCGAAGACCCGGCGGGTCGGGGCCACCCCGTCGACGGGACGGACGACCACGCCCGACAGGTCCGTGCCGCGCAGCGCCGAGCGGGGGACGAGCGCCACGCCGGCATCCGCCGAGGCGAGCGCCACGACCGCGCGGAAGTCGTCCGAGGAGTGTTCGAGGTGCGGCTGGAACCCGGCGCTCTCGCAGGCCAGGACGACCACGTCGTGGCAGGGGTTGCCGGGGTACGGGCCGATCCACGGGTCCTTGGCCAGCTCGGCGAGCGGGACGACCGCGGCACCGGCCAGCCGGTGGTCGAGCGGGACGACCGCGTCGAAGGGCTCGGCGTACAGCGGGACGTGGGTCAGGCGCGGGTCGTCGGCGGGCGGCGCGCCGCGGTACTCGACCGCCACCGCGACATCCACCTGCCGGTCCAGGACCATGGGCAGGCTGGCGTCGCCCTCGGCGTCCCGGACGCGGATGCGGATGCCGGGCGCGGACCGGGCGAGGCGGGCCACCGCGGGCGCCACGACCTGGGCGATCCCGGTCGCGAAGGCGGCGACGGTGACCGTGCCGGCCTCACCGGAGCCGTAGGCGGCGAGTTCCGCCTCGGCCCGCTCCAGCTGGGCGAGGACCGCGTTGGTGTGGTCGAGCAGGATCTCACCGGCCGGGGTGAGCCGGACCCCCTTCGCGCTCCGCTCGACCAGGCGGTGGCCCGTCTCCTGCTCCAGGGCCGCGAGCTGCTGGGACACCGCGGAGGGGGTGAGGTACAGCGCGGCGGCCGCCGCCGTCACCGTGCGGTGGTCGGCCACCGCACGGAGGATGTGGAGCCGCCGTGCTTCGATCATGCGAGAGATTATTGCAATATGTCCGGGCCGTTCACGCCACCAGCTCGGCCCGTGCCGCGACGAACGCGTCGACCGCGCGGTTCACGTCGTCCGTGGAGTGCGCGGCGGAAAGCTGGACCCGGATGCGGGCCTGGCCCTGCGGAACCACCGGGTAGGAGAAGCCGATCACGTACACGCCCCGTTCCAGCAGGAGTTCGGCCATGCGGCCGGCCTGCGCCGCGTCGCCGATCATCACCGGGGCGATGGCGTGCTCGCCGGGCAGGATGTCGAACCCCTCCTCGGTCATCCGGCGGCGGAACAGCGCCGTGTTCTCGGCGAGCCGGACCCGCAGGTCGTCCGCCGACTCCAGCAGGTCGAGCACCCTGAGCGAGGCCGCGGCGATCACCGGGGCGAGGGTGTTCGAGAACAGGTACGGGCGGGAGCGCTGGCGCAGCAGGGCGACGATCTCGGCGCGGGCGGCCACGTAGCCGCCGGAGGCTCCGCCGAGGGCCTTGCCGAGGGTGCCGGTGACGATGTCGACGCGGTCCATGACGCCGTGCAGTTCGGGCGTGCCGCGCCCGGTCGGGCCGACGAAGCCCACGGCGTGCGAGTCGTCGACCATGACCATGGCGTCGTAGCGGTCGGCGAGGTCGCAGATCTCGCGGAGCGGGGCGAGATAGCCGTCCATGGAGAAGACGCCGTCGGTGACGATCAGGCGCCGGCGCGCGTCCTGGGCCTCCTTGAGCCTGGCCTCCAGATCGGCGAGGTCGCGGTTGGCGTAGCGGAGGCGGCGGGCCTTGGACAGGCGGATGCCGTCGATGATGGAGGCGTGGTTGAGGGCGTCGGAGATGACCGCGTCCTCCTCGCCGAGCAGGGTCTCGAAGACACCTCCGTTGGCGTCGAAGCAGGAGGAGTAGAGGATCGTGTCCTCCTGGCCGAGGAACGCGGACAGCCGCGCCTCCAGTTCCTTGTGGACCTCCTGCGTGCCGCAGATGAAACGCACGGACGCCATGCCGTAGCCCCAGCGGTCCAGGGCGGCGTGGGCGGCGGCGACGACCTCGGGGTGGTCGGCGAGGCCGAGGTAGTTGTTCGCGCAGAAGTTGAGGACCTCGCCGGGACGGCCGCCGGCGGTGACGCCGACGGTCGCGGACTGCGGGGTGCCGATGACCCGTTCGGGCTTGTGCAGGCCGGCGGCGCGGATCTCGTCGAGGGTGGTGCGCAGGTCGTCGCGTACAGAGGTGAACATGAGGGGCTCCATCGGGTGCGGGGGCGAACCGGTCGGGAAGTCAAACAGTCCAGTCGAGGATGACCTTGCCGCCCTTGCCCGCGGCCGCGTCCGCGAACGCCGCCTCGAAGTCGCGGTGGCCGTACCGGCCGGTGATCACCGGTGTGAGGTCGAGGCCGCCCTCCAGCAGGACCGACATCGCGTACCAGGTCTCGAACATCTCCCGGCCGTAGATCCCCTTGATGGTGATCATGGAGGTGACGACGCGGGACCAGTCGACCGCGAACTCCTCGGACGGCAGGCCGAGGACGGCGATCCGGCCGCCGTGCGTCATGTTGGCGATCATGTCCCGCATGGCCTCGGGGCGGCCGGACATCTCCAGGCCGACGTCGAAGCCCTCCCGCAGTCCCAGCTCCCGCTGCCCGTCGGCGATCGTCGCGCCGGAGACGTTCAGCGCGAGGCTCACGCCGATCTTGCGGGCCAGGGCCAGTCGCTCCTCGCTGACGTCGGTGACGACTACGTTGCGGGCACCGGCGTGCCGGGCCACCGCGGCGGCCATCAGCCCGATCGGCCCGGCACCGGTGATCAGCACGTCCTCGCCGACCAGCGGGAAGGACAGGGCGGTGTGCACGGCGTTGCCGAACGGGTCGAAGATCGCGGCGACGTCGAGGTCGACGGGGACCCGGTGCACCCAGACGTTGGTGGCGGGCAGGGCCACGTACTCGGCGAACGCGCCGTCGCGGCCGACGCCCAGGCCGACCGTGGCCCGGCACAGGTGGCGGCGCCCGGCCAGGCAGTTGCGGCACTTGCCGCAGACCAGATGGCCCTCGCCGCTCACCCGGTCGCCGACGGCGATGTCGGTGACGTCCCGGCCGAGCGCCACGACCTCGCCGACGAACTCGTGGCCGACGACGAGCGGCGTGCGGATCGTCTGCCGCGCCCAGCCGTCCCAGGACCGGATGTGCAGGTCGGTGCCGCAGATCCCGGTCCGCTGGACCTTGATCAGCACGTCACCCGGCCCGACGGCGGGCTCCGGGACGTCCACGAGCCAGAGCCCGGGCTCCGCTTTCTCCTTGACCAGCGCTTTCAACGCTACGGCTCCTGTGGGTGAGTCCCGGTCGCGGACATGCCGAAAGCCGGTACCGGGGACGAGGGTGGATTCACGTAGCAATGTTCCCCATACGTCGGGCCCGGTCCATCGAGGATTTCTAAAGCGCCGCCTCAGCTTTGCTTCACACGCCGCCGAACGGGCGATTCGGCTTGCGGCCGAGGCCGTGATCGTCTACGTCGTGAGGCGGGCCGTGCCCACAGCAGGACGTCGTGCCCACAGCCGGGCGTCGTGGTCACAGCAGGAGGCCGTGCCCACAGCAGGGCGTCGTGGTCACAGCAGGAGGCCGTCGGCCTCGCGTCGCTCCAGTCGGGCGGCGAGGTCCGCGGCCGTCGCCTTGATGGTGTCGAGGCCGGACCGTCCCCAGTGCCGGGGCACGAGGTCGGCGGCGCTCACCGTGCCCAGGGCCGTCCCCGTGCTGTCGATGAGCGGGGCGCCCAGATAGGCGTGGATGCCGTACTCGTCGACCACCGGATTGCCCGCGAAGCGCGGGTAGTCGCGGACGTCCTCCAGGACGAGCGCCTTGCGCCGGACCACCACATGGGGGCAGAAACCGTATTCACGGGGCAGTCGGCGGCCCAGTTCGGGACCGCTGTGTCCGGTCGGGCCGGTCAGTGTGGCCGGCCGGGTGGCCGGGGTGCTCAGGCCGGCGAAGAACTGCCGCTCCTCATCGATGAAGTTCACCATGGCGTACGGTGCGCCGGTCAGCTCGGCGAACCGGTGCGCGAAGGCGTCCAGCGCGGGCTCGGGCCGCTCCCCCAGGCCGAGCAGGCGCAGTCGCCGGGCGCGGGCGGGGGCCTGACGGTCCTCGGGGGTGACCAGCAGTCCCCTGGTCGGCCGTGACGGCTCGTAGCTCATGGCCGGGCTCCGGACCGGTGGGCGTACCTCATGTGCGGGCTCCATGGACGGTGTGCGGGAGTCACCTGTGGGCGCCGCGGCTCGGCGCGGCCGCCGGGGCGTGCGCGATCAGGTGGCGTACGAGGGTGAGCAGGGTCTGGACGCCGGAGCTGGAGATGCGCGCGTCGCAGCGGACGACGGGGATCTCCGGATCGAGGTCGATGGCGGCGCGCACCTCCTCGGGCCCGTAGCGGTGGGCGCCGTCGAACTCGTTGACGGCGACGACGAAGTCGAGGCCGCGCTCCTCGAAGAAGTCGACGGCGGCGAAGCAGTCCTCCAGGCGGCGGGTGTCGGCGAGGATCACCGCGCCGAGCGCGCCCGCGGACAGTTCGTCCCACATGAACCAGAACCGTTCCTGTCCGGGCGTGCCGAACAGGTACAGCACGTGTTCCGGGCCGAGCGTGATCCGGCCGAAGTCCATCGCCACCGTCGTCTCGACCTTGTTCTCGATGCCGTCGAGGTCGTCGGTCGCGGCGCTGACCGTGGTGAGCAGTTCCTCCGTACTGAGCGGCGCGATCTCGCTCACCGCGCCGACGAAGGTCGTCTTGCCCACGCCGAACCCGCCCGCCACCAGGATCTTGAGCGCGGTGGGGAACGGGTCAGAGCTGTCGTCGTAGTCCATCGAGCACTGCCTCCAGCAGGGACCGGTCAGTGGGGTTGTGGTAGAAGGCGGGGGGCTTCGCGGTCAGCGCCCCGCAGTCGACGAGGTCCGCGAGCAGCACCTTGGTGACCACGGCCGGCAGCCTGAGGTGCGCGGCGATCTCGGCCACCGACACGGGCGCCCGGCACAGGTCGAGCGCCTGGGCGTGTTCGGGGCCGAGGTGGGCGATGTCGCCGACGCCGGTGGCCATCACCTGTGACATCAGGTCGAACGCGATGGTGGGCCGGGTCCGGCCGTTGCTGACGGTGAACGGGCGTACGAGCCGTCCGGCCGCGTCGTCGAGCCACGGCCCCTCGCCGGCCGCTGTCGCCCTCAAGACCTCATCGCCGGGGATCCGACGGCGTGCTGCCGGGGTGCGGTGACCAGGTAGGGGCGGACGCTCTTGACCAGCATGGCCATCTCGTAGCCGAGGACCGCGGCGTCGGCCTCGCGGCCGGCCAGCACCGCGAGACAGGTGCCGGAGCCCGCGGTGGTGACGAACAGCAGGGTCGAGTCGAGTTCGACGACCACCTGCCGGACGTCGCCGCCGTCGCCGAACCGGACGCCCGCGCTGCGGCCGAGGGAGTACAGGCCGGAGGCGAGCGCGGCCATGTGGTCGGCGCTGTCGGGGTCGAGGCCGTGGACGGACTTCACCAGGCCGTCGCAGGACAGCAGTACCGCGCTGGTGGTGTGCGGTACGCGTTGCACGAGGCCGCTCATCAGCCAGTCGAGGTCGGATACCTGGGCGGTCGGCGCATCGCTCGCCATGGTGGATCGACTCCTTGGGGTCGCGCTGGGGGTGAGAGCGGGGGTGGGGGTGGGGATCGTCGTGGGGGTGGGGGTGGGTGCGGTCATCCGGTGGGTGCGCTCCTGTCACGCCGGTCGCTCGGGTCGGGGACGACCGCGTGGGCAGACGGCTCGGCCGTGGCGGCGGTGTCCGTGCGGGCCGGGTCCGGGGGCGCCATGTCTGTGGTGGGCGCGTCCGTGGTGGGCGCGTCCGTGGGCGGTGGCTCCCTGTATGTCTGTGTCGACTCCATGCGCTGCTGCGTCTCGGCGAGACCGATGCCACGCTGGAAGGCCGCCATCAGGCCGGGGTCGTGCCCGGCGAAGGTCACCGGCTCGGGACGTGCCGTGGGGCCGCCCCGCAGTTGGGGTACGAGGTGTTCCTGGGCGCGGCGGCGCGGCAGTCGGGGCCGTTCCATGGTGCCGCGCACGATGCCGGCGCGCGGGGTCGGCGCAAGGCCGGCCTGCTGTTCGACGGCCCATCGGTCGGCGGCCCGGATGCCGGGTACGGCCTCCGCGGGGTTGGGCCGCTCCTCGCGGGCACCGCGCACCGGAAGCGGCGCGGGGGTGGCGGCCGTTGCTCCGGTGGCGTCGCGCTGCGCGTGCCGGCGCCGTTCGGCCGAGGGCGCGGCGGGAGTGTCCGACCGCTCGGCCGGGTGGCCCGGCGCGGCCCGGTCCGGGGGTCCCTCGGAGCGGGCGCGGACCGCGTCCGCCGCCCCGCGCCGAGCGCCGGTGCCACCCGTTCCGGCCCGGTCGCCGCCGGTCCGCCCTCCTTTGCCACCGCTGCCGGCGGACGGGCCACCGGCGCCGCCCGTCGGCCGGCCGTCACGGCCGCCGACGGCCCGGTCACCGCTGCCGTCGACCGACCTGCCGTCGACGGACCTGCTGACGTCCGTCCGGTCCTGCGCCGCCGTTGCCGCTGCCGTCGGCCGGGCTGCCGCTGCCGTCGGTGCCCCGGTCCCCGGTCCGGCGGGCACCACCCTCCGGGCGGCGGCCGACGCCCGTGACGTGGGGCCCAACAGGGCCTGCGGGATGACGAGTACGGCCTGGACGCCACCGTAGATGTTGGTCTGCAGGCGCACGTCGATGCCGTGGCGCCGGGCGAGCTGGGAGACCACGAAGAGGCCGATGCGGCCGTCGGCGAGCAGCCGGGCGACGTTGACCTGGTCAGGGTCGGTGAGCAGGGCGTTCATCTTCCGCTGCTCGCCCACCGGCAGGCCGAGGCCGCGGTCCTCCACCTCGACGGCGAGCCCGGAGGTGACGAGGTCGGCGCGCAGCAGCACCTGGGTCTGCGGATCCGAGAACACGGTGGCGTTCTCGATGAGTTCGGCGAGCAGATGGATCACGTCGGCGACGGCATGGCCGCGCAGTTCACCGTCGATCGGCGGTACGAGTTTGACCCGGGAGTACTGCTCGACCTCGGCGATGGCGGAGCGCAGTACCTCGGTCATGGACACCGGGTTGCTCCACTGGCGGCGGGAGACTGCACCGCCGAGGACGGCGAGGTTCTCGGCGTGGCGCCGGATGCGGGTGGCGAGGTGGTCGACGTGGAAGAGGCCCTTGAGCAGGTCGGGGTCCTCGATCTCGTTCTCCAGCTCGTCGAGGATGGAGATCTCCCGGTGCACGAGGGACTGGAGCCGCCGGGCGAGGTTGACGAAGACTTCGAGCTTCTGTTCGCTGCCGGCCTGGCTGGAGAGCTGGGCGGCCTGGACCACGGCGTGCATGGCGCCGTCGTGGGCGCGCGACAGGTCGGCGGCGAGCAGTTCGAAGTCGTCGGCGTCCGCGGGCGGTCCGCCGCGCGGCTTGCGCTGCGGGGCCCCTTCACCGCGTCGCAGCGCCGCCACGAGGGCCCGCAGGTCGGCCTCGCCGCGCTCGGTGCTGCGCCGCAGCGCGCCGACGCGCTCGCTCACCGCGCGGGCGGCACGGTCCGCGGCGACGGCGGCGACCGCGATCCCCGCGACGGTCACCGAGACCGCTCCGGCGAGCACGCTCCACAGGACGAGGCCGGGCCGCGCGCCGGTGGCACGGACGGTGAACAGGACGGCCGCGCTCGCGCTGAGGGCGACGGCGAGGGGCGGCAGTACGGCGAGGCGCAGGAGTTGGGGCCGTATGTGCGCATCCGGCAGTGCGGGAACGGGATGGGTCACCGGTCTGCCGTGGCGGCCGCCCTCTCGGCGGTCGGCACGGGAGACCGGTGCACGGAGGTGAGACATCGGTGTCCTCGTACGGGTCCGTCGGGCCTGTTTCCTCGCGCGGGGTGCACGACGTGGGCATGCGCCATCGCGGTGCCGGTCGAGGGGGCCGATGACGCGGGGCATCCGGCCCTGTCCTGCCGACGGGCACTGACAGTAGTCGCCTGTGTGTCACGTGTGGTGGGCAGTCGACAAAGTCTCCCGCCCACAGTCCCGCTCTGGTATGAGGCGTCGTACGACAGCCCGATAAGCCTGCGAAGAACGTGAAGTCGAACGAAAACAGAGCGATTCGAGCCGGTCGGAATCAGTCACCGGTCGCCTCACGCCGGACGGTGACGGGGAAGTCGGCATGGCGGTAGGGGCTGGGCAGCCCGTGCTCGGCGGCCACCGCCGGGTCGTCGACCCGGGCGAACGTCCGGACCAGGCTCTCCTTGACGCCGAACACCACGTCGGAGTCCAGGTAGGGCGTGCCCTCGACGAACAGGTGGGTGGTCAGGGTGCGGACGCCGGGCGCGGACACCTGGACGTGGAGGTGCGCGGCGCGGTGGGGATGGCGTCCGGTGGCGTCGAGCAGTCTGCCGACGGGTCCGTCCACGGGGACGGGATAGCTGCTCGGTACGACGGTGCGGAACCAGAACCGGCCGTCGGCGTCGGCGGTGAACAGGCCGCGCAGATTGCGGTCCGGAACCTCTCCGGGGCGCTGCACGTCGTAGTGGCCCGTCGCGTCGGCCTGCCAGACGTCGACGCGCGCGCCCGCGACCGGTGTGCCGCCCTCGTCCGTGACCTGCCCGGTGACCAGGCACGGTTCGCCGCCCTGCGCGGCCTCGTCGAGGCTGTCGCCGAGCGCACGCGGCGGTGAGTCGACGAGGTGGAAGGGGCCCTCCACGGTCGACTCGGTGAGCCGTCCTTCGGCCGGGTTGTCCAAGGTCTCGACCAGCATGGACACGCCGAGCACGTCGGAGAGCAGGATGAACTCCTGCCGGGTGGCGTCGCACTTCTGGCCGGTCTCGGTGAGGAAGCGGATGCCGGCCGCCCACTCGTCGGAGGTGAGTCCGACGTCCTTGACGAAGGCGTGGGCGTGCCGCACGAGGGAGGTGAGGATCCGGCGGAGGCGGTCGTCGGTGGTGCCGGCGAGGCTCGCGGCGACGATCTCGGCGGAGCGTTCCGCGGTGAACGGGCCGCCCGCGGTGGGTGTCGTCGGCCCGCTGTCCTGGCTTCGGTCGGTCATCGTTCGTCCTTCCGCCCTGCCGCGGCCCGTCGGGAGCCGCGGCCGGTCTGCTGGTCGGGTCGTGGGGGTCGGCCGGTACGGCAATGCGGTCGAGGTCGTTCCTGACGGCGCCGGCGGGCCGAGTGCGCCTGCGCGGTGGAGGGTACGACGATTCTCCGGGCACGTCGGCGACTCACCCGGCCGGGTCCGGGCTGCCGGCCCGCCCGCTCCCGACGGGGCCCGCCCCTTCCAATTCGCCGTCCGTTCGGCACCCCCGTACCGGATGCCGGTGATCGCGCCGATTTCCCGCTCTGCAATCGCCAACCGTTTCCGGACGGAAGGGGAACCGGGCAAACGGGCACGGGCGGCCAACCAAACGGGCAGCAGGAAGCGGGAAACGGGCAGCCGTCGTACCACGCAGAGGAATTGCGCACCCGAGGGACGCCGGGCCGGTGAGGGCCCCGTCCACCCACCGGCAAGAATTCAGAGCTTTTCCTGAGGTTTCCCTGCCCAATTTGCCACCTTTCCGAAGAAGGGGTCCCAGACGAAAGTGATATGACGTGAATACAGTTTCCCCCAGCACTGTGTCAGTCCCCCATTGCCCACCCGATTCCGTTTTGGAGCAGAGCATGTCCCATGTTCCACCGGATACCGGCCCAGCCGCCCCCGTCGCCGAGCGTCATCGGGCACTTCTGCTGCGGTACGTGACGCGGTACGCCTCGGGCGACCGGCACCGCGCCGAGGACATCGTGCAGGAGACCATGCTGCGCGCGTGGCTCACCACCGACGATCTGGACCAGCACGGCGACCAGCGGTTGCAGGCATGGCTGTTCCGGGTCGCGCGCAACCTCGCGATCGACGCCCACCGCCGGGACCGTGCGATCCCCGTGGGCGTCAGCCCGGACGACCTGCCGCGCCCGACGCACGTCCCGCACACCGCCGTCGACATCGCCGACCTGGTGGTGGAACGGCACCTGGTGCGCGGAGCCATGGCGCGGCTGTCGCCCGAGCACCGTGAAGTGCTCTTCCACGTCCATCTCGACGACCGCACCCGCGCCGAGGCCGCCCGGGTGCTCGGTGTGCCGCCCGGCACGGTCAAGTCGCGCAATCACTACGCCCTTCAGGCCCTGCGCCGCGAGTTCCGGGCCGCGTGAAGGGGTGCCGCCGATGCCGCCGGCCGGTACGTCGATCACGGCGCAGGTCCCGCTGACGGTGCCGGCGGGTGGCCGAACCGGCCCGTGCCCCGTCGCCCGGTGCGGGTGGCGGGGCACGGCGGGCCGTGGCGGTCAGCCGTTCCGGTTGGCCGCGTCGGTGACGTCGGTGGTGATCGCCTGGTCCGATTCCGACAGCGACTGCGCGATGTCGTTGAACGTGTTCGCGTACTCCTGGATGTTCTCGGCCGAGGTTTTGATCTGGCTGCTGAAGTCGGTGTACGCGTCCCGGAGGGCGGGGCCGGCCCCCTCGAAGACGAGGCCGTCGTGCAGGAGTCCGCTGACGGTGGTCTCCAGGTTTCTCAACTCCGTTGAGATGTCGACGAGTTTGCTGCCCATGGCGGTGGCGACGCGGGCGATCTCGTCGTAGTCGACCAGGACGTCGGGTATGGGGGCCACGGTGGTTGTCTCCTGACTGCTGGTAGGGGCTACGCTGAGCCGCGGGGGCTATTGGCCACTGCTGTTGGCTTTGTCGGCGATGTCCTGGTCCGCGTGCGGCGCCCCGGAGTCGGCCAGTTCACGCGCCTTGGCCGCACCGTGTGCAGCGCTGTGCGGTCGATGGAGAAGTCGGGCACCGCGCCTCCTGGTCGCTCGCCTGACCCGGCCGTCCCGGGTCGCTGTCCGGGGGTCCACGCACGGGCACCCCGGAAAGGTTCAACGAGGCGGCAGAGAATCAACCTCTCGTTGAACCATGCGCGGGAGCTGGTGCGTTGGCGTCGCAGAGGGTTCTCCGGCCCGTTCGGACAGCGGCCCCGGCCCCGGTGCCGGAGGAAGGAGAACGCACTTCGATGACCCGTCCGCACTGCACAAGGTCAAGCGGCGCGCCGACGAGGCGTTGAGCACGGCGGCGGGAGACGGACACGGGCCGCGACGGCAGGAGTGTGAATTCACCCGCCCACGCCCGACGATGATCGTCAGGTAAATAAACGGTGAACGCGTCCGGCCCTGCCACGAAACACCGAACGGGCCGCACGGCCCGCTCGGTCCGTACGCAACAACTGGTCCTTTACTCGCGCTTCACTCTTGCATTAAGTTCACGATCAAGGTTCGCTGTTCGTGGGGGGGCGCGTTCCCGAGCGCCGGGCAATTCCGGACAGTGCCACCGGAACGGAGTACTTGCGACAGGTACGACGCGGAGGGGGATCGGGGAGTGCATCGAAGGCGGAGAGGCCCGCGGGGGGCACGGCGTACGGTGCACGCCGCGCCGCCCCTCCTGCCGAGCGGCCCGGCACGGCCGGCACCGCCGACTCGGCGATTAGCGGAGAAACAGCGCCATATGGCTCCCAATATTCCCTCTTCACCGGTTTCCCATCCCGGTTGAACGACGACCATATGTGACGCGCGGCGACAGCGGAGGGGTCGGCCCGACCTCTGGATTCGCACGGGCGAACAGGACTTCCGGACCACCGGGAGGCCATCTCCCATGTCCATTCTTTCTCCTTTTCCGCCGTAACGGAGAAGCGAAAGCAATGTGTTGACGATGATCGAATCTGTAGTTACGGTGTGACTCGTTTCAGCGGCCTGCCCCATTGCCGTCATTTCCCTGCTGGTCAATTCTGGCGGCGTTATCGCGTTCCGCGGACGGCCGCCTGAGAGGAGTGTGCGGTGGCATTCCGCATGCGCAGTCTCCTGGTCTCCTGCGCCATAGGTTCCGTTGCGGCACTCGTCGGGATTCCCCTCGCTGTCGCCCAGGACTCCGCCCCCGACGTTTCCGCCGCTGCCGAGACCCCGCCCTACGCGGTCGAGGACTACAACTATCCCGGAGCCGACCGCATCCTCCAGACGGACGGCATTCAGCTGAAAAGGGGCGACGGGCACGTCCTGCTGGTGGACTGCGACTCCACGACCGACCAGATCAAGGTCTACACGGTCAAGGACGACACGGTCGGCCGGAAGGGCAACTACTGCTTCCGGGCCACCGCATCGAGCGGCTTCCTGACACTCGAACTGCCGCGTGTCTTCGCGTTGGAGACCGGTGCACACCCCATCAGCGCCGACCTGACCGCGAACGGCGAGACCACCACCGTCGCGGTGGCCGAGGGCGGCTTCGAGAGTGTGGGTGAGGGCACCGTGGGCGGCGCCCGGTCCGTCCTCGTCGAGATCCGTGTCACCGGTTAGTACGGCAGACCGAGAATTTCGCGCCTGAGTTTTTTGCTGGGAATCGGCGGCCGACGGGATTTCTTGGCGCTTTCAGCCGGCACCGCACGGCATCGCGGACGCTTTTCCCCCAAAACTCCGGACCGCGCGGATCTCCAAGCCGCACCGGGGTGCGGAAGTGCCCTCCCGTCCCGCCACGTCCTCGACCTCAACCTCGTTCTAGTCCTCGTCCTCGTTCTCGTTCTCGTTCTCGTCCCAGGAAGGTCATGAACATCCAACACTCCAGACCGGTCCGGCTCGCGCTGGCCGCGGCCCTGCTCACGGCTCCTGTCGTCCTGACCGCCGTACCCGCGCACGCCGTCTCCGGCACCGCCGCGTCGGACACCACCTACGGCTACACCGCACGCCTGGACATCGGCGACGGCACGCGTGCCTGTTCCGGCACCCTCGTGCAGGCCGAATGGCTGCTCACGGCGGCCAGTTGCTTCGTCGACGACCCGGCCGCCGGGCTCGGCGTGCCCGCCGGCGCCCCGAAGCTGAAGACGACCGCGACGATCGGCCGCACCGACCTCAGTACCACCGCCGGCCAGGTCGTCAACGTGGTCGAACTGGCCCCGCGCACCGACCGCGACCTGGTCCTCGCCCGTCTCTCCCGGCCCATCACCACCGCCACCCCCGTGGCCCTGGCGACCACCGCGCCCACCGCAGGCGAAACGCTGACCGCCGCCGGATACGGCCGCACCAAGGACGAGTGGGCCCCGCTGAAGCTGCACAGCGGCGCGTTCGCGGTGGACGCCGCCGACACCTTCACCACCACGGTCACGGGCCGGAACGGCGCCGCGGTCTGCGCGGGCGACGCGGGCGGCCCGCTGGTGCGTACCGTGAGCGGCAAGGCCACCCTCGCCGCCGTCAACAGCCGTTCGTGGCAGGGTGGTTGCTTCGGCGCCGACGCCACCGAGACGCGCACCGGGGGCGTGGCCACCCGGGTCGACGACCTCGCCGACTGGGTGGCCACGAAGACCACCGCGCCCCGGGTGACCGACTTCAACTGCGACGCCGTCGAGGACGTGGCGGTCGGCGACCCCAAGGCGTCCGTGAGCGGGCTGTCGGAGGCCGGCCTGGTCAAGGCCGTCTACGGCGGCGGCAAGGGCAGCGAGACGATCCACCAGGGCCTCGACAACGTCCCGGACGACGCGGAGGCGGGCGACCAGTTCGGCACCGCCCTGGCCGTGGTCGACCATGACGAGGACGGCTGCTCCGACCTGGTGGTCGGCACGCCCTACGAGGACGTCGGCACGGCCGCGGACGCCGGTACGGTGACCGTCCTCTACGGATCCCCGGACGGGCTGGGGCACGGCAAGGCCGCGCTGGCCCTCCAGCAGGGCACCGGCACCGGCGCCCTGAAGGATCGGACCTCCGAGGCGGACGACCGGCTGGGTGCCGCGCTGGCCGCCGGACAGACCGCGGCCGGTGAGCCGTACCTGGTGATCGGCGCGCCCGGCAAGAACCTGAAGGGTTCCGTGGACGCGGGCCTGGTCTACTACCTGCGCGGCTCCGTCAGCGTCTCCATCCACCAGGACTCGCCGGGTGTGGTGGGCGTCATCAGCGAGGGCGACGAGTTCGGCGCGTCCGTCGCGGGCGACCCCCAGCACCTGGCGATCGGCTCCCCGGGCGAGACCGTCGGCACCAGCGCCGACGCCGGCATGGTGGCGATCTTCAAGCACACGGTGAACACGGACGGCATCCCCACCCCGGTGGCCAGTGTCAACCAGGACACCGACGGGATCAGCGACGCGACGGAGCCGGGCGACCTGTTCGGCGCGTCCCTCGCGCTGGTCCCCTACCGTCCCGCCGGCGCCACCGCGGCGACCGACTCCGTCCTCGCGGTCGGCACGCCGGGCGAGACCCTCTGGGTCGGCACGACCTCGTTCCCGCAGGCCGGTCAGGTGACCACGCTGCGGGTGACCGCGGCCGGCGCCGTCAGTGAACTGGCCACCATCCACCAGGGCGTGGACGGTGTGAACGGCGCCTCCGCCGCCGGTGACGGATTCGGCACCCAGGTGGCCGCCGCCAACACCGCACCCGACCAGGTCGGTACCGCTTCGACCATGCTGCTCGCTGTCGGCGTACCCGGCAAGGACATCGGTACCGCCACGGACGCGGGCATCGTGCAGACCTTCTCCCTGCTGGGCCTCCCGGGCGACTCCGACCACTGGATCGAGGCGGGCAACGAACGCGGCCTGCCCGGCACCCCCGGCGCCTCCCAGCTCGTCGGCAAGTACCTGAACGCCACCGCCACCCACCTGTGGATCGGCATGCCGCACGGCCCCGCCGATCGTGGCGCCGTCCACGGCCTGCCCTGGTCCAACGCCATGGGCGGCACCGGCGCGACGGTGACCACCTATCAGCCCGGCCTGAACGGCCTGCCCCTCACCGGCAAGGCGTTCGGCATGTCCATCCGCTGACCGGCAAAGCGCACCGGCGCCGGCGGCCCCGGAGGGATTCCACCCT